>JANLSK010000156.1:0-52768 GCA_031362415.1 Actinomycetes bacterium
CCATCAAACGACGCTGACGCTCATCCAGCAACGGGAACATGAACGAGAAGAACCGCTCCAGGTCAGCTTCGCTCAGCTCCACCCCGACAGGGTACCTCAGCCATCACCCGATCTCGCGGATAGTTCTCTCGCGACCCCTTAGGGCCCTCCGCTGAATAACGTGGTCGTAGTTACAGGTTCGTAGTTCGGTCTGGGGCGGGTGGTCGGGTGGGGTGGACGGTGTAGTTCCAGTCGCCGTGAAACGTGTGCCAGGTGATTGGTAGAGCGTCCCGAGCACTTCGGTACGGGGCTCGGCACCGAGAATCCCCGTGTGCACAAAGGGGAAATGGCCCATATCGAGGAAGTTCTCGACGGCCCGTGGCGCCGAGGTTTGAACGATGATGCTGCCGCCGTTGAGGGTGCGGCGGTCTGGCTCGTCGCATTCCGGGATGTCGAACAACGGGCGCCGGGGACAGCCCAGTGTCGTCCACACGTAGCCGTACTTGACGCAGGTGGCAAGGGGCTCGACCACCGAGGCTGGGGCGATGTCGCCGCTCGTCTCGTTGCCCGAACGCCAGACGAGCGGGTCGCCGGCGGCCGTGCGGGTGTAGCTCACGGAGTCACCGAGCAGGAGCGTGCGGTGCACGATCGACGGTGTGATCTCGGCGAGTGCGGCGATCGGATGCCACTCGTCGAGCACCACCGGATCGCTGCACGATGGGGCACCCGTCACCGCCGTGCCTGTGCTCGTCGCGACTCCCGGTCGTAGAGCGCGGTAATGAGAGCCTCGGCGCTGGGGTTGCCGACGAGGCCGGCGGCCATCTTGTTCATCATGTAGGCGAAGGTCATGCGGCGATCGAGGTCGACGACGATCATCGAGCCGCCGTAGCCGCCCCAGAAGCAGATGCGCCCTTCGGGGATGTACGGCAGCGTCGGCGGCGGGGTGAGGGCGTACCCGATGCCGAAGCGGACCGGCATGCCGATCACGAGGTCGATGCCGTTCGACTGCTCGTGAAAGATGAGCGCGATGGTCTCGGGCGAGAGCAGCCTCACGCCGTCGACCTCACCGCCGTTGGCAACCACCGCCTGGATCCGGGCCACCGAACGGGCGTTGCCGTGCCCGTTGGCTGCGCCGATGTCGGCTCGACGCCACGCCTCGGTCGACACCGCTGACACGTCGATCATCGGACCGGTGAAGGTCTTGACCGCAGGACCGTCGGGGTCGATGGCGCTCATGTCGAACGGCATCGGCGGCGGGGGGATCACGTTCGAGACCCGGTGGTCGGCATGAGCCGGCAACCCGATGTGGAAATCGGCGCCCAATGGGCCGGCGATCTCATCGGCGAAGAACCGGCCCAGCCGCCGGCCGGTGATGCGCCTGATGACCTCGCCGACGAGATGGCCTTGGTTCAGCGCGTGATAGCCCGACGCCGTGCCCGGCTCCCACCACGGTTCCTGGGCCGCGAGCATCGCCGTCGAACGGTCCCAGTCGTAGAGGTCTTCCAACACCACCGGTTGGGCCCAGCCCGACACGCCCGAGGTGTGCGACAGGAGATGCCGGACCTCGACCGTCTCCTTCCCGTTGGCCGCGAACTCGGGCCAATACTTCGCGACCGGCGCGTACACGTCGAGCTCGCCCCGGTCGACGAGGACCAGGGCGGCGAGCGCGGTCATGGTCTTGGTCGTCGACCAGACGTTGGTGATCGTGTCATCGGCCCACGGCACCGTCCGAGCCTCGTCCGACCAGCCGCCCCAGAGGTCGACGACCGTCTCCCCCTCGATGGTGACCGCCAGCGAGGCACCGAGATCGGCACCGCTGTCGAGCTGGCCAGCGAGGACGTCGGTGAGCGCACTGAGCCGGTCGTTGCAGAATCCGTGGATCTCGGCCATCAGGAATCCCTTTCACTCCAAGGTCGACAGGGTGCCGGCGGCGTGGACGATACCGGTGCCTGCGGTAGCGGGCTCGGTGTCATCGGGCGCCGACGGTGTAGCTGGTCATCGACAGCGAACCCATCACGCAGCCGTCGACGATGACCTCGGGAGTGGCTCCGGTCGCGGCGGCGATGCCGGCGATGTAGAGCAGCGGGATGAAGTGATCGGGGGTGGGGACCGCCAGCGGGTAGTCGGGGTGCTCGGCCAGTCGGGCGATGTCGCCGGGCGCTGCGGTCATCGACTCCCGTGCGGCGTCGTCGAAGCGCTGCGCCCAGTCGAAGCCGCCGACGGTCATGCCCCAGTTGATGCGACGGAGGTTGTGCACGACGTTGCCGCTGCCGACGACCAGGATCCCCCGTTCGCACAAGGGGGCGAGCCGGGCTCCGAGGCTCACGTGGAACTCGAGCGGCTGTCGGGCGTCGATCGACAACTGCACCACGGGAACGTCGGCTGCGGGAAAGGCGTGAGCCAGCACCGACCAGGTGCCGTGGTCGAGCCCCCAGCTCTGGTCGAGACCCACCGGCGTGGGCCGGGCGATCTCGGCCACCTCGGCGGCGACATCGGGCGCTCCGGGCGCCGGGTAGTCGAAGGCAAACAGCTCGTCGGGAAAGCCGCCGAAGTCGTGGATCACGCGCGGCTGGGCCATGGCGGTCACCGCGGTGGCGTTCACGAACCAGTGCGCCGAGACGGCGAGGATGGCTCTTGGGCGTTCAACCGAAGCCCCGAACGCCTGCCACGTCTCGGTGTAGCTGTTGTGCTCCAAGGCGTTCATGGGACTGCCGTGACCGAGGAAGGCCGCGGGCATCGCCGTGGCGCTCATGCTCTCACAGCCCCGTGACCGCCGCCGGCCTCGTTCCCGACGGCCGACCTCGGGTCGGGGTCGGCGATACCGACGGTGACCAGGTTGAGGTGTTGGCGCATGGGACCATCCTCGCGTCGCCATGGTTCGGGCACCAACGCGACCTCGAAGCAAGAAAGCGCTTGACCTTCAAGTGGGCTCGAACCTTTATGGTGGGGCCATGAGCGAATACTCCATCGGCCAGCTCGCACAACGGAGTGGCTTCAGCGCCTCCACGCTGCGCTACTACGACAGCATCGGCCTGGTCGAGCCGGCCGACCGCACCGAAGCCGGGTACCGGATCTACGACGACGACGCCCTGACTCGACTGTCGTTCGTCGCCCGAGCCAAGCGTCTGGGTTGCTCCCTCGAGGCGATCACCGACCTCGTCGCCATTCGCGACGGCGAGCATTGCCAGCCCGTGCAGAGCCGGTTTCACGAGCTCGTCACCGAGCAGCTCGAGAGCGCCCGTCGACAGCTGACCGAGCTGACCGCGTTCATCGACGACCTGGAAGCAGCGGCTCGTCATCTCAGCAGCGAGCCCGTTGACGGGCCGTGCGGCGACGCCTGCGCATGCTGGAGCGACCCGCCTCGAGCCGGCGCCACGTCGGTCGAGGCCCCATTCCCGGTCCGGATCTCGGTCCCGGTCTCGATCGGAAGCACAACGCCGATGGTGCCCCTCACGTGCACGGTCGCGCGATCTGACGTGCCCGTGCGGCTCGCCGACTGGCAGTCGGTGCTCTCGGGAGCGCGCTCGCGAACCGTCACTATCTACGGCGCGCTCCGCATCGAGCTGGGAGGCGATGTCGCGCTCGACCGTCTCATCGATCTCGTGACGGCCGAGCAGCAGTGTTGCGCCGCGCTGACGTTCACGCTCACGTTCGACACGGAGGGAATCGCCATGGAAGTCAGAACTGACGACAACGACACCGAGGGCCTCTTGTCCCTACTGGGAGAGCGAGCATGAGCCGCCGCGAGGTTGCTGTCGTGGGCGTCGCCGCTTGCGCCGCGTGCTGTGCCGGACCCATCCTCGGGGCGCTCGGCGGCCTCGGAGCTCTCGGTGCGCTCGGGGCCGTCGGCGGCGTGCTGAAGGGATGGGTGGGCATCGCATTGGCGATCGTGGTCTGGATCGGCGTGGCGGGGTTGCAGCGCCGCCGAGCCCGCGCACCCATGCGCTGCACCGACGATCCCGCGTCAACATCGACGCCTATCGAGGTGACGCGACGGCACTGACCGACCCGGCCCCCGGGCGGCTGACTGCGGGGAGCGTTCGTGGCTTCTGGAGCGCGGTCGAACCCGTCGACGGTCGAACCCGGTCCCTTCGCCGTGATCCGACCTGCCGGGCCGTTTCCGCTCAGCCGGGGGTGCTGCTGAGTTGCTGCTGGATGGCGGCCAGGTCGCACCACACGTTCTCGCGGCTGATCAGCCCGTCTCGGATCTCGAAGATGTGGAGGAGCCGGAAGGTCACGTCGCCGCGCTGGTCTGGCCTTCGCACAGGAACGGTTGTCCGTCGGTGATGTGGCCGTGCCTGATGGCTTCGTCGACCACGAAACCCTCTCCGTGGAGGCGTCTCACGGGCGTGACGCTCTCGCCCTTGACCGCCCCGAAGAGCATCTCGTAGTAGTCACGAATCTGCCCCCGATCGTGGAGAACGCCGACGCGGGAGGGACGACGTGGTGTTCGGCGTCGTCGGTGAGGCTGCCGAGCACGCCCTCGATGTCGTCTGTCGCCTCGAACGTGAAGTGATCGTTGATGATCTGGTCGTACTGGTCGTGGAGCATCGTCGCGTCCGAGCGCGGCCTGTGCGGCGAGCACGTGGAGCCGGGCCGACAGGGCGTCATCGACGGGTAGGGCAGGCAGGGCGCGTGCGGCTTCCAGGTGTGCATCGGCGTCGGCCGAGGCGAGGGCCCCGTCAGCGAGCGCTCGTCGGGCACCACAGGCGAGGTAGGCCGCCGCTGTGTGACGCTCACCAGCCTGCTCGGCCACAGCGGCTGCCGGCGCGAGCTGCTCATCGGGCAACTCGGCGCCGGTGTGCTCGAGCCCCGCGAGCGCTACCAGCGCCCGGCGGGCGAGTTCGACGCGTTCGCCGGGCAGCACGTCGGCCAGAACGGCGTCGCGGGTCAGGGCATGGCGGAAGCGGAACCCCTCGCCAGAGCGTTCAACGAGGTGCGCCCCCATCGCCGTCCGAAGCACATCGGTTGCCGTCGAGGATGACACCTCCACCGCCGCGGCTGCGATCCGCGAATCGAAGTGCCGGCCCAGCACCGCGGCGCAGCGGACGAACCGGGCCGACTCGTCCGGCATGGCCGCGACGCGGATGGCCACCGACGCCGCCACCGACACCGGAAGCTCGCCCGAGATCATCCTCAAGGGCCGTCGTATCGGCCACCGTGGCCAGCAACTCCTCGACGAGGAACGGGAGACCCTCGCTGCGCTCATACAGCGCGTCGACCAGGTGCCGCGCCGCCGCCATGTCCCCAGTACACGACTCGGCCATCTCTGCGACCTGGGCCATGCTGAGCGGGACCAGCGGGACCGATTGGGCTCGACGGCTGGCGATCAGCTCGTCGACCATGTCGGGACCGGGCCCGGTGACGCCGTCGCGCCGGGTGACGATCACGAGCACGCGCTGATCGAGCACCGCGTCAGCGAGGAACTCGACGACGCGCACCGACTCGCGGTCGGCCCAGTGGATGTCCTCCACGCACAGCACGGCCGCATGGCGATCTGTGGCCAGCGACGTCAGGAAGCGCAACACACACCCTCGGCCAGCACGAGCGGCGAGCGATCGGCCCCGTCGGACGGTCCCCACTCGGGCACCAAGCGAGCGAGCGCTGGTAGGACGCCATCATCGCTGGAGGTGGCCCCAGCCGGCCCGGGCGGCACCGAGCAACGCCTCACCGATCGGCCGCAGCGGCACGTCCTGATCGGCCTGGGTGCAGCGGCCGAGCACCATCCGCCCGCCGCCCGCGGTCACTTCGTGGGCGAACTCTCGCACGAGACGGCTCTTGCCGATCCCCGCGACACCCTGAACCACCACGAGGCGAGCCCCGTCGATCCAGGCCTGGCGCAGCGCGGTCTGCTCGTGGTCGCGCCCCACCATCCTCCGGGCCAATGCCGGACCGCTCACGACCTCACGCTAACGGAGACCGCGATGACGGCGCGAGTGCCCATCCCCTTGGCCTCGATAGAGGAGTCGGCTGGAGGCGAGAGCTCCTCGAGGACCGGATCGAGGTCGAGGAGGCCGTCGAGGGTGAACTCGCCGATCGGCTCCCGGGAACGAGCGGATGCCGTCCCACCGTGGTCAGTGGCGCTTGACGCCGCCGTACTTCATGCGGGTGTCGCTCATGGAGGCGGCTCGGGCCTCGTCGTCGTTCGGCCGCGTCGACGACCTCACCGACGAACAGGGTGTGCGTGCCCAGGTCGAGCCGATGCCGGACGGCGCAGTCCATCCACGCCAGAGCCTCGTCGAACACCGGAGCCCCGGTGGTGGCGGCCCGTACAGCCCGGCCGTTCAGCGTGGCGCCGTCGTCGACGGCCGGCTTCGAGAACTTCACGAACACCCTGGCGTCACTCGCATCCCACAGGTTCACGGTGAACGAACCACCCTGGGTGATCAGCCGATGCGTGATGGCCTCGTTGTCGACGGCGACACCGATCAGCACCGGCTCCATGGAGAGCTGCGTGATCCAGCTCGCGGTCATGGCATTGCGCTCGTCGCCGGAACGGGAGCCGACGAGGGCGAGCGTGTTGGCGATCTTCCACATGACCTTGTTGAGCAGCTCGACATCGAGGACCATGTCCACAGCCTAGGAGCGCCCAACGGTGAACAGTGAGGGCCACGCCGACCATCGCGCCACCCCGACGGCGATCACCGGGCCCGTCGGCTCCAGCCGCCGGTACTGCTCGTACTTGGCGCACAACAGCGCTGGGCTTGTGGTCGACGGCTGAATGCACGACGTCGTCGGCCACGGCGAAACAGCACACCACGATGTGCGGCCGCCTGTCAGGACGTACCGTGGCCAATCGGCCGACCCTCGCCGCCGCCCGCTGCGTCCGCATCGCACGGCTCGTCCACGGCTCGTCCACGGCTCCGACGGTACGCGACCGAACCGCATGTATCGTGAGCGGGCCTCAGCCCCAGCGCCCGGCCGCCAGCAGTCCACCGCCGTCGGTCCCGCCGTCGGTCAGCGCCGGCAGTCAGCGCCCGTCCCCGAGCAGATCGAGGTCGACCCATGGCCGATGACCCGTACTACGACCCGTACGACTTCGAGATCGACACCGACCCGTACCCCGTCTGGAAACGCCTGCGCGACGAGGCCCCGCTGTACCACAACGAACGGTACGGCTTCTATGCCCTCAGCCGCTTCGAAGACGTGGAGCGGGCGTCACTCGAGTGGCCGACCTACATCTCGGGCAAGGGCAGCGTTCTCGAGTTCATCAAGGCCGACGTGCCGATCCCCCCCGGGATGATCCTGTGGGAGGACCCTCCCGCCCACGACATGCACCGAGGCCTGCTCTCACGGGTGTTCACCCCCAAGAAGATGGGTGCGATCGAGCCGAAGGTGCGGGAGTTCTGCGCTCGCACGCTCGATCCGCACGTGGGCACCGGGCGCTTCGACTTCATCCACGACCTCGGCGCCCAGATGCCGATGCGGACGATCGGCATGCTGCTGGGCATCCCCGAGCAGGACCAGGAAGCCATCCGCGACCGGGCCGACGCCGGGTTGCATCTCGAGGACGGCACCATGCCCGAGGACGTCAGCGCCATGGGCTTCGGCCACCTCGCCGAGTATGTGGAGTGGCGTGCGGCCAACCCGTCCGACGATCTGATGACCGAGCTTCTCACCGCCGAGTTCGAGGACGAGACCGGAACCATCCGGACCCTCACCCGCGGGGAAGTGCTGACCTACGTTGGCCTGCTGGCCGGAGCGGGGAACGAGACGACGTCGCGGCTCATCGGCTGGACCGGCAAGGTGCTGGCCGAGCACCCCGACCAGCGTCGCCAGCTCGTCGAGGATCGATCGCTGATCCCCAATGCCATCGAGGAGCTCCTCCGCTTCGAGGCGCCGTCGCCGGTGCAGGCGCGCTACGTCACCAAGGATGTCGAGCACCACGGCCAGACCGTTTCCGCCGGCAGCGCCATGGTGTTGCTCACGGCGTCGGCCAACCGCGACGAGCGGCGGTTCCCCGATGCCGACCGTTTCGACATCCGTCGCAAGATCGACCATCACCTCACCTTCGGGTTCGGCATCCACTTCTGCCTCGGCGCCGCGCTGGCCCGTCTCGAGGGACGGGTGGCGCTGCAGGAAGTCCTCCAGCGATTCCCGACGTGGGAGGTCGACTGGGACAACGCCGTCCAGGCCCGCACGTCCACCGTACGTGGATGGGACTCGCTGCCGGTCTTCACGCACTGAAGGGGCGCCGATCCCCCGTTACGTGTGCGGTATCAGCACGCCGGCGGGGATCGCGGGATCGGTACCCGACGTGCGCAGCCGGGCGCCGAGCTCACGGGTGAGCTCCGACGAGGTGCCGAGCAACGAGTCGAGCGCAAGGACTCGACTGTGGAAATGGTGGTGGTCGTGCTCGGCGGTGAAGCCGATACCACCGAACGATTGCAAGGTGCGCTCGCAGACCCGGCGGGCGTTGCGACCGGCCAGCGCCTTGAGGATCTCGTCGAGCCCCCGAGGCGCCGCTCGATCGAGGACCACGGCCTGACGCGCGACGGCTTCGACGGCGGCGCAGTCGGTTCGGGCCCACGCCAGGAGGTGCCGGATGGCCTGGAACGATCCGATGGGCTGACCGAACTGCTCACGGGCGCGCCCGTGCTCACAGCCAGGTCGGCGTCGGCGTCGAGGATCCAGTCGTTCACCGACTGCTCGGCGGCGCACAGCAACTTGGTGAACGTGGCCCGAGGCCCGAGCGGGACACCCGCCTCGTGCGAACGGAGGCCGTCGTGACTGGTGGCGGTGACGGCCACCAGGTCGAGCAGCGCGCCGCCGAGCCCGAGGTCGTTCCCAGCGTCACCATGGTCGAGGTGCTCTCGCAGGTGCTGGTACAAGAAACAGTGCCGGAACCAGGCGAAGGTTCCGCGTTCGGAGCTGAGAATGTGCATGGCGACGGCCCATCCGCCGTCGAGCTGCCCCACGATGCGACCGGCGGGGACGAACACGTCGTCGAAGACGACCTCGGCCAGCTCGTCGGTGCCGTTGGCCTGGACGATGGCGGCGACCTCGACGCCCGGCGAGCGCAGGTCGACGATGAGCGCGGTGAGCCCGCGATGGCGTGACTCGGGGGTGCCCGTCCGAGTGAGGAGGAGACACCACGTGGCGTAACGCGCCCAGCTCGTCCAGATCTTGCGCCCATTGACGATGAAGCCACCGTCGACCGCTTCGGCCCGGGTTCGCAACGATGCCAGGTCGGACCCGGCGTCGGGCTCTGAGAAGCCCTGAGCCCACAGCTCGCGTCCCGACAGGAAGGCCGGCAGCGTCTGGGCCACGAAATCCTCGGGACCGAGGGCCACGAGCGTGGGGACGAGCACCTCGAGGTGCTCGAACAGCGCCATGCCCGGTACGCCGTGGCGAGCCAGAGCGTCCCACATCGCGGCGCGGTGCACGATGGTGCCGCCCAGACCTCCCACCGACTCGGGCCAGCCGTAGCGGACCCACCCGGCGTCGAAGAGGTCGTTCATGAGAGCGGCCATCACCGTGACCCGTTCGGCGAACGACGGGATGGGCTCCCGGGCGGCCCGCAGGCTCGGCGGACCCTCGACCAACCACGTCTCGAGCTCATCGACGAACGTCCGCAGGTTGTGAAGCGGGTCGATTCCCTGACTCGTGGCCATTGTCGACGTTACCGTCAACGGTGGAAGATGGCGGGCCCGGCGCAACCGGCGACCGGCGACCCGCGGCCGAGATCGGTGGAAGGCACGAGCATGAGCGAGCACGTCGTTGAACGTCGAGGGCCGGGTAGCGAGCTGCTCGTCGAGCACCACGGTGCCGTCCGCCTCGTCACCCTGAACCGCCCCGAAGCGCTGAACGCCGCCAACGAGACCCTCCATCGTGAGCTGGCACTGATCTGGCCCGAGCTCGCCGGCGATCCCGATGTGGCGGCCATCGTCATCACCGGTGCCGGCAAGGCCTTCTCGGGTGGTGGCGATCTGAGCCTGCTCGAGCGCATGTCGGACGACACCGAACTGCGGGCCTCGGTGCTGGCCGAAGGCGGCGAGATCGTCCGGGGCATGCTCTCGGTCGGAGTGCCGATCATCGCCGCGGTCAACGGTGCCGCGGTGGGGCTGGGGTGCAGCCTGGCCGCCACCTGCGACCTCGTGGTGATGGAGGAACAGGCCTATCTCGCCGATCCCCACGTGGCTCTCGGACTCGTGGCCGGCGACGGTGGCGCCATCACCTGGCCCCTGCTCACCAGCCTGCTCAAGGCCAAGGAGTACATCCTCCTCGGCGATCGTCTGCCGGCTGCGGAGGCCCTGCGCATCGGCCTGGCCAACCGGGTCGTCCCCAGCGGAACGTCCGTGAGCACCGCCCTCGAACTGGCGGCCCGTCTGGCCGCGCTCCCGCCGCAATCGGTGCGCGAGACCAAGGCGTTGTTGAACCGCGCCATGCACGGCGCCGTGGAATCGCTGCTCCACGATGCGCTCGCTGCCGAGTCGGCGTCGTTCGACGAGCCGGCCTTCCGGACCAACCTGGCGAGGATGTTGCGCAAGCCCTGATGGGAGCCGGGCACGATCGGGCCCAGAGCGGGTGCTCCCACGCCTCTGCGGACAGCAAGGGGGCGCTTCGGCGGAGGCTATCCAGGCGCTGTGCGGGCACAACGACCCCCGGGCCAGCGCCGCTCCCCGTGCGGCGGGACAACCGGTGTTCGATGGACAACCCGATCAACGACGACCACGGCCACATGAGCCTCCCCCCGGATTCCGGAGTCGAGAGACACCGCACCTTGCACCGCATGGCCCTCGCCGGCAACATCCCTGCATGATGTCGCACCGCTCGCTCCCAGGAATCGTGCTCGGGATCATGCACAACCGTCGCTCCCTTGACGTCCTCCAGAGCCGGGACCTCGCGTCGTGACTCCCGGCCCAACGCCGGAGCCGCGGGTGGCGAGCGCGCCAGCTGCCGACGGTGGCCAAGGTCAACGACCTCGTCGCAGCCGGAAGGATGAGACCGCCCGGTCTCGCCGAAGTGGATGCCGCCAAGGCCGATGGGCGATGGGCTGCCGCTTACGAATCGCAACGCAACGCCAGGGTCCCACCAGACCTGGCCGAGGCCTTGGACGCGAGCCCGCAGGCGCGTCGAGCATTCGATGCGTCGAACAGGACGCAGCACGACGCCATCTTTCTGAAGCTCGCGACCACCCGCATGGCCGCCGGACGTGCCGCCCAACTCCGACGAATCGTTGCCGCTCTCGCGCGAGAGCATCCCGGTTCGGAGGATGGGCCCCCCGACTGATCCTGCGCACGCGCCGGGTGCACGGCTGCGCCGCGTTACCGTCGGTCTCCCATCGAACCGATTCCGGTACTTCCCAAGTCGAGCACGGGACGGTACGAGAGGGGTGGGTACAGCGGCGCTCGAGCATTGCAGATCCTGGTGTGCCCGATGGGGTCCCGAGCCCACGGGCGACGTTCGGCCCGCCGCCCACCCGATGGGTTCCGGGGTCGTTCAACGCCTAGCTCGGCCGCCGGCGCTGCTCGCCGACCCCGGCTCTCAAGGGTTTCCACGTATCCGGCGCCGGCGGCGGCCGTCGTTCAGAAGCGGCCGTAGAGGAACATGGCGGCTCCGACGGCGGGCTCGTAGGAGCCGGTGAGGCCCGACGACATGTACCCGGCGTCGGTGACCATGATGATGCCGTTGACGTGAGACGCGGCGGCCGATCCCAGGAACACCAAGGGATACGCCTGCTCCTCGGGGGTCGACGCCGCGACGCCGGTCGCTTCGCGGTAGTCGGTGCCGAAGCCCAGCCAGGTCTCGGCGTTGGCCTGGGCGAGCGGCGTGTCGGTGGGTCCAGGACAGATGGCATTGATGCGGATCCCCTTCGCCAGCAAGGGGAACGCCTGCGCGGCGACGTAGAGGTTCATCGCCTGCTTGCTCCACATGTAATCGGTGTGGTTGTGCTTGGCGGCCCAGGCTGTGCCCGCGGCCATGTCGGGTGTGGCCAGATACTCCTTGAGCTCGGCGAGGTTGCTCTCCCAGCCCAGACCGGCGGCGGACGAGATGGCCCCGATCGAGGCGCCCCGCCCGATCGTGCCCTGCGCGACCATGCGCTCGATGAGGTGACGGTGGCCGAGGAAGTTGATCCGCTCGAGCCCGTCGGTTCCGTCGGCGACACCTGCGCAGGCGAACAGCGCGTGCACCGGACCGCCGCAGGCCTCGATCGCCGCATCGATGCTGTCCTCGTGGCGCAGGTCGACCTGGATGAACTGCACGCCGTCTTGGCTCACGGGCGCGTAGTCCATCACCACCACGTCGGCGCCAAGGTCCTGAAGGAGCCTGGCCGTGGCCGCTCCCATGCCAGTGGCGCCGCCCACCACGAGCGCCCGCTTGCCATCGTACCGGAATGCCTCGATGCCCATGTCGCCGGTTCCTTCCGTTGGTGCCGACGTTCACGTCGACGCTCGAGCTCGTATGTCGGCCCACGCTATCCGGCAGCTCTTCTGACGGACAGAGGATCCCTCTCCGCGTCCCGTCGATGCGCACCCCTCTCGGCCCGGGAACCGTCCCGGCCGGAAACTTCGCGAAGCATCCGGGAACCCGTGGCGTTCGTATCCACGTCTACCTTCGCATCCAGGCTCGCCCGTCCAGGCCACAGCGAAACGCGTACAGCTCTCACGTCTCACTCGACCTGCCACACTGGGGAGTGTGGGGAAGTCGTTTGAAACCGATGAGCGTCCGGGTTCGCTGACGCTGATGCCTCGGGGTGTGCTTGGTCGCCTGGTTGAGCGCTTGTGGTTCAGTGCCGACGGCGGGGTGGCGGGGAGGGAGCACTCTCTGCCGACGAGGTCTGACTGCCGTTGTTGTCCGGCGTTGTCGAGTCCGACAGGGAGATCAGTGCGGCGGTTAGGGCACGGGCGCGCAGCTTGTCCTTGACCACCTTGCCGGTGGCGTTGAGGGGTAGGGCGTCGACAACCTCGAAGCGACGGGGGACCTTGTAGTTGGCCATGCGCTCGCGGCTCCAGGCGGTGAGCTCCTCGATGTCGAGACGGGCACCGGGACGCAGCACGCAGAACGCCATTCCCACCTCGCCGAGGCGGTCGTCGGGAACACCGATCACGGCGACCTGGGCGATCGTCGGGTGGGCGAGGAGCGTGTTCTCGATCTCGGCGGGGTAGGCGTTGAACCCGCCGACGATGAACATGTCCTTGATGCGCCCGACGATCCGCAGGCAGCCGCGGTCGTCCATCACTCCGAGGTCTCCGGTGTGGAGCCACCCGTGGGCGTCGATCGCAGCTGCGGTGGCCTCAGGGTCGTCGAAGTACGCCGTCATGACGCTGTAGCCGCGCACCACGACCTCGCCGGTCTCGCCCCGAGGCACCTCCGGAAGCTCGGGGAGCTCGGCGCTGACCGCACTGTCGGCCATCCCGTTCGCCGCGACAACCCGGACCTCCAGTCCCTCCATGGCCCGGCCGGCCGTGCCGGCGATGGTCTCGAAGCTGTCGCCGGGCCGACTCCCCGTGCAGGTGGCCGCTTCGGTGAGGCCGTAGCCGGTCATGATCGACGTGAACGGGAGCTCGGTGTGCATGCGGCGGATCAGCTCGACCGGGATGTCGGCCGCGCCGGTGACCGCCACCCGCAGCGACGAGAGGTCGTGCTCGCCCAGTCGGGGATGATCGAGGATGGACTGGTAGATGGTGGGCGCACCCGGAAACACCGTGACCCGCTCCCGCTCGACGATGCCGAGCACGTCGTCGATGTCGAACACCGGCACGGGGAGCAACACGGCGCCGCTGATGAGGCACGGCATCCAGCCCGCCTTGTAGCCGAACATGTGGAAGAAGGGATTGACGACCAGATAGCGATCGCCGGCGCGCAGACCGGCGAAGTCGCACCAATTCTCGGAGAATCGCAACGTCTGGCCGTGACGCATCACCACGCCCTTGGGCCGTCCGGTGGTGCCCGAGGTGAACAGGATGTCGCACACGTCTTCGGGTCCGACGGCGGCCACCCGATCTTCGACCGTGTCGTTGCTCACGCCGGCGCCAGCGCCGGCCGCTACGAAGTCGGCCCAACTCGTGCAGCCCGACGGTGTGTCGCCGTCGAGCACGACGATGTCGTCGAGCGCAGGGAGGTCCCGGCGGGCACGGGCCAACATGCCGACGGGATCGATGTCGAGGAACCCGGTCACGGTGCACAGCAGGCGAGCGCTGCTGCGCTCGAGGATGTACGCCGCTTCCTCACCCTTCCAGCGCGTGTTCACGGGCACGAGACTGGCCCCGGCCGCCTGCAGACCCAACGCGGCGACGACCCACTCGAGCGAGTTGGGCGCCCAGATGGCCACCCGATCCCCCAGGGCCACGCCGGCCGCGATCATGGCTGCGGCGCTCCGGCGCACGAGCACGCCGAGCTCGGCGAAGCTCACCCGGGTGTCGCCCTGCACGACGGCCTCGGCGACGCCGAAGCGCTCGGCGCTCGCCAGCGCCATGGCCGGGATGCTGGGCCACGTCGGCGCATCGACCATGGGTCGTCCTCGTCTCGCTCAGCTCGGCGGCACGAACCTAGACGAGCGCCTCGCACCGTTCCATCTCATGGTCCTGGGGCGCTGTCGCCGCCAGACGTGCGACGGTGTCTCCGGTTGTGTCCGGCGGTTGTGTCCGGTGGTTGTGCGGCGGAACCAGGGTCTCCCTACAGGAGAACGGAGTCTCCGGGCGCGGTGGTTCCTGGTTCGCACATGGCCTGGCTCGATCGGGCAATTGGGTGTTGTCTGGCCATTTCTGGCGGTTCCTGGCATATCTGTTGCGGGGCCGTGCCAGAGGGTTCTCATGCGAACGTATGTTCGGTACACTGGTGGTGTGCTGAAGCTGCTCGATCTCACCAACGACACCATCCCTGGGGGTCCGGTCGGCCGGCCGGTTGCCGAGATCGACGTCACCACGCTCGACGGGGCCGGGGTCGAACGGCTCCTGCGTGAAGTCCGGGTCTGCCAAGCCCAACTCGACGGGTTACGCACCCGGGCCGTGCAACGGTTGAAGGATGTGACCCCACAGGCCGGGGGCCGCGATGTCGCCGACCGGGCCGCTCGTGCTGGCGGGCAGTCCCGGGCCCAGGCCCGCCGGACCGAACGTCACGCCGAAGCCCGACCCGCCCTTCCCGCAGCCGCCCAGGCCCTCGACATCGGTGCCATCTCCCTCGAGCACTACGTCGCCATCGCTGCTGGAAACCGTGCCATCGTCACCGAGCACCTCCCCGAACTCGTCGACGCCGCCACGCACCTCCCCGTCGACCGGTTCCGCCGCTACCTCGGCCGTTACCTCGACTACGTCGCTGGCGACGCCGGCGCCGACCGGGCCCGAACCCTGCACACCCGACGCTTCGCCCGATTCAGCCAGCCCGACATCAACGGGCTCGGCTACCTCAACGCCGGCTGGGCCCCCCGACCAATGGGCCATCGTCCGCAACGCCGTCAACGCCCTCAACCAAACCGAATGGACCACCACCAACCCCGACGGCCACACCCGCCCATCCGACGACGACCGCACCTGGGACCAACGCCTCGCCGACAGCATCGTCGACATGGCCCGCCACAGCCTCGCTGGCACAGGACCCGTGTCGTACCCGGCGCCACCAGCCCCCACCACCCCCGAGGGATCCGAGCAGCCATGGGGATCCGAGCGGTCCGACACGCCCCGAGGATCCGAACAGCCCGCGGGATCCGAGCGGTCCGACACGCCCGGAGGGCCCGAAGCATCCAGACCCGAACCCGGACCAGCCCCGACAACGACAGGACCGCCACCACAACCAACCTCATCAAGGCCAGAACCAGGACCGGGACCGGCACCGCCACGAGCCACTCAGCCGGGAGCCACTCAGCCGGGACCGGCACCGCCGGGACGCGCCCAGTCGGAGCCAGCGCAGGCGGCCCGGCCCGAGATGATCGTCATCATCGACTACGACACACTCATCGGCCGGCTCCCCGGCCACGCAACCATCGTCGGCGGCGGACCCATCCCCGCCGCCACCGCCCGACGCCTCGCCTGCGACGCCAACATCATCCCCGCCGTCCTCAGCGGCACCTCCACCATCCTCGACCTCGGCCGCAGCCGCCGACTCGCCACCCCCGACCAACGCCGAGCCCTCCTCGCCCGAGACGGACCCAGCTGCGCCATCCCCCACTGCCCCATCCCCACCGACCACTGCCGCATCCACCACCTCACCCCCTACTCCCAAGGCGGACCCACCAACCTCGCCAACCTCGTCCACGTCTGCGACCGCCACCACCACCAACTCCACGAAGGAGGCGCCCACCTCCACCACACCCACGGCCACTGGCACATCGAACCCCCAACCGACGGTCGAGGAACAGAGAACCCAGCGGCAAACGGCCACCCCGTTGGACACCCCGCAGGCCACGCCGGTCGTTCGTGAGCTGCCGCTGGGGTCTGTCCGCTTTTCTGTGTGAGCGAGCGTGAAGGGCTTGTCAGCGGGTTCCGCTGCGGACTGGCGCAAAGAGAGGAGGATGCAGCAATGCCGGTTCCGAACTGGGCTCGCCAAGGAGGGTTCGACGTGCGCTTCGACTGGGGGCCGGCTGGTGTCGCCGCCGTCGCCGGCGACGGCGTGGTGGTCGTCGTCGACGTGCTTCGGTTCACGACCACGGTCGAAGCCGCGACCGGTCGGGGGGTCCTCGTCTACCCGTACCGGTGGCGTGACGAGACGGCAGCCGCCTTCGCGAGCACGGTCGAAGCACGCCTGGCCGATGGGGCCGATCGGGACGGGCCCTCCCCGTCGCCCTCGAGCTTTGTCCGACTCGAGCCTGGCGAACGGGTCGTGCTGACCTCCCCCCAACGGCGCGACGTGCACGGTGTTGGCCGCTGCCCGAGCCTCGCTGGTGGTCGCAGCGTGCCTGCGCAACGCCGCAACGGTGGGCGAGTGGCTCCGGGCCCACCTCGGGACGGGACGCAGGCGCTCACCGTGATCGCCTGCGGCGAGCGATGGCCCGATGACACGCTCCGTCCGGCCCTCGAAGACCTCCTCGGTGCCGGCGCCGTGCTCGCCCGTCTGGGTGGGAACCAGTCGCCCGAAGCCCGTGCTGCGGTGGCCGCCTGGACGAGTGCCCGCGATCACATCGACACGGACCTCACGACGTGTGCTTCCGGACAGGAATTGATCGAGCGGGGCCACCACGACGACGTGGTCTAGGCCTCCGACGTCGATGCCAGCACGGTCGTACCCGTCCTCGTCGACGGCAGGTTCGTCGCAGCCCCGAGCTGATCTTGCGCCCGGTGAACCCCACCAGTGCCGTGATCCCGGACCGGTCCCGTCTGGCGCACTCCCCGTCGCCTATCGCCCATGACCCGGCACTCGACCTTGATGACATCGGCGACCCCGTCGGCCCGCACGACCCCGACCACCGACCACCGACCGTGAGCTCCGCGACCTCCTGGCCCCGGTGCCCTTCCATCGGTCTGGTGGCGCTCGGCACCATCACCACGGCCGCATCGGCTCCCCCAGACCCATCAGCGCGGCTCGCTCTCGACATCGGCGTCGGCTCTCGCGGGCTCTCGCGAGAGGAACCGGAGCGGCATGATCTCACTTGGACACTCCGGCTCCCAACGAGCGGCGGCGAGAGCTCAGGTGGGGATGTCGCCGGCGAGGGTGATCCGGTGCAACGTCCGGGTGTGGCCGTGGTAGTCGTTGATCGGGTTGTGCATGGAACACCGGTTGTCCCACAGCGCGAGCGACCCTTCCCGCCACCGGAACCGGCAGGTGAGCTCGGGGCGCACCGAGTGGGCGAACAGGTACGCCAGCAGGGGGCGGCTCTCGTCCTCGGTCATGTCGACGAACCGAGCCGTGTGGGCCACGTTCACGTACAACGCCTTGCGTCCCGTCTCGGGATGGGTGCGCACCACCGGATGCTCGGATTCGTACACCTTGGCCACACCGCTACCAACACCACTACCACCAACGCCACCAGCACCGCTGTCGCTCCCAGCACCACCATCGTCTTCGCTCCCGGCACCGCTGTCGCGAATCCGGTCCTCACGCGTCTTCGACACATCGGCCAACGCAGAGCTGTTGACTGCTCGCAGCCCGGCGAGCATTCGCTGCATGCCCGGGGAAAGCGCGTCGTAGGCGGCGTACATGTTCGAGAACAGCGTGTCACCGCCATAGGGGGGTACTTCCCGGGCGATCAACATCGAGGCCATGGGAGGGCGTTCGAGATACACGGTGTCGCTGTGCCAGATACCGCCGAAGTTCACCGTCTCGTGCGGGAGCTTGGTGACGGTGATGATCTCGGGGAAGCCGTCCATCCCCTTCACGAAGGGGTACCGCACAGGTTCGCCGATCCGGCGGGCGAACGCCAGGAACTCCGCCAGCCCGAGCGTCTGGTCGGGAAAGAACACCACGAGGTGATCGAGCCAGGCCTGCCGGATCTCCGACACGGTCTCGCCGCTCAGCTCGCCGCCCAGGTCGACGCCGGCGATCTCGGCGCCGAGCGCGCCGGCGACGGGCGCAACCTGGATGCTGCGGTACACCCGGCCCGTCACGTCAGTAACTCCGGGGGAGGCCGAGCACCTTCGATGACACGAAGTTGAGGACCATCTCCTGGCTGACCGGGGCGATCTTCATGAGGCGCGCCTCGCGCCAATACCGCTCCACGTGGTCCTCGGTGGCGTACCCGAAGCCGCCGTGGGTCTGCATGGCGCGGTCGGCGGCGAAGAAGCCAGCCTCGGCGGCCAGGTACTTCGCCGTGTTGGCGGCCTCGGCGCACGGCAGGCCGTTGTCGTAGCGCCACGACGCCTCGCGGATCGTGAGCTCGGCTGCATGGAGGCGCATGTGAGCCTCGGCCAGCGGGAAGGCGATGCCCTGGTTCTGACCGATCGGTCGGTCGAACACGATGCGCTCGTTGGCGTAGCTCGTGGCCCGACGCAGCGCAGCTCGACCGATGCCGAGCGCCTCCGAAGCGATGAGGATGCGCTCGGGGTTGAGGCCGTCGAGGAGGTACCGGAACCCGGCACCCTCCTCGCCGACGCGGCGCGTAATCGGCACCCGCAGCCCGTCGTAGCGGACCTCGCACGACACCACGGCGTTGCGACCGACCTTGGCGATGGGCGTGATGTCGACCTCGGGACGTTGAAGGTCGACGAGCAGCAGCGTGAGCCCGTCGGTGGGACGAGCGCAATCCTCCTTGGGTGTGGTGCGCACGAGCAAGAGGCACATCTCGCACAACGACGCCTTGGTGGTCCACACCTTGGCGCCGCGCACGACATAGTGGTCACCGTCGCGCTGGGCGAAGGTGCGGATGGCGGTGGTGTCGGTGCCGGCGTCGGGCTCGGTGACGCCGAAGGCCACGTGCAACTCGCCGCTCGCCACGCGCGGCAGCACCTCGGCGGCCAGCTCGCGCGCCGCGTACCGGCGGACGGGTTCCATGCCGAAGATCGACAGGTGCACCGCCGAGCAGCCGTTCATGGCGGCGCCCGAGGCGGCGATCTCCTCCAACATGATGGACGCCTCGGTGATGCCCTGGCCCCCGCCGCCGAACTCCTCGGGAATGGCGATGCCCACCCAGCCGCCCTCGGCGAGCCGGGTGTAGAAGTCCCACGGGAACTCGTGGGCCTGGTCGAGCCGGGACCAGTACTCGTCGGAGAAGTCGGTGCAAACGCGTCGAATCCCCTCGCGGATGGCCTGGTGGTCCTGGTGCTCGGTGAAGTCCACGGCCGACTCCGGAGAGGAGAGTTACTCGTGAGAGAGAACCACGTTATCAGCCCACGGAATTGCCCTCGCTGAGGGACGCCCGAGGCGAGGGCGTGGCTACCGTGACCCCCGGGCGGACACTCGGACGACTCGGACGACTCGGACAACTCGGACGACACGGGCGACACAGACGACACGGCCCGGGCGGTGGGATCGGAGCGGACATGGCCACGTACAACCACACCGGACAGGTCGTGACCGACCTGGAACGGTCGAAGCGGTTCTACCAGGAGGTGCTCGGATTCGAGCTCTGGTACGAGATCACACCACCCGACGAGGCGACCGCCAAGCTGAGCTGTCTCGAGCCGCCCCTGGGGGTGACGGCGTCGTACCTGACGCTCGACGGATTCGTGCTCGAGCTCCTGCGCTACGCAGCGCCCGGTGCGACGGCGTCGTTCCGGCCGCGCCCGATGAACGAGCCCGGGCTCACCCACCTGTCGTTCGCGGTCGACGACGTGCGCGCCACGGCCGACAGGGCAACCGAGCACGGCGGCCGAATCATCGAGGAGAGCGACGTGGGCGCCGCGATGTTCATCCGCGACCCCGACGGCCAGCTCCTCGAGCTGCTGCCCCTGACCTACCGGGCCAGCCTGCCCGAGCGGCCTGCCGCACCCGCCTGACACCGGCTCCCGCCGCCGGGCCGCCCCGAGCCCGAGACACCGCGGGCCCAGGGCTGCCGGGGCCACCGTGGGCCGTCAGGGCATGGAGCCGCCGCCGTTGGGGCGCAACACCTGGCCGGTCATGAACTTCGAGGCGTCACAGGCCAGATAGAGCATGGCCAGGGCGATGTCGAGGGGCTCACCGACACGCCGCAGCGGCACCATCGACGACATGAGGTCGAACGCCGCCTGCTGGCGCTCGGCGTCGACGTTACCCTCGGCATCGCTCCACCGGTAGGCCGTCATCGGCGTGGGGATGAACCCCGGCGCCACGGCGTTGGCCCGCACGCCAGACGGCCCGAGCTCGGTGGCGATCGTGCGGGTGAGCATGGCGACGGCCGCCTTGGTGAGGGCGTAGGCGCCGACGAGCGGCGAGGGAAAGTCCATACCCTGCGATGCGATGTTGATGATCGAGCCTCGCCCGGCGGCGACCATGGCCCGCCCCGCGGCCTGGCAGCCGAAGAACACGCCCTTGAGGTTCACGCCGATGATGGCGTCGAGCTCGTCCTCGGGAACGTCGAGGATCAGGTTGTGCCGCAGGATCGCCGCCACGTTGGCCCACACGTCGAGACGTCCGTGGTGCGCGACCGCAGCCTCGGCCAGCGCGTCGACCTGGGCCTTGCTGCTCATGTCGGTGGGAACGACCGACACCGTGGCGCCCTTGTCTTTCAAGGCGGCGGCGGTCTCGTCGAGGCGATCGCCGAGCACGTCGGCGATCACCACGGTGGCTCCGGCGCCGGCGAAGGTGAGCGCCGCTTCACGCCCGATGCCGCCACCGGCTCCCGTGACCACCGCGACGCGACCCGACAGGTCGAAGGCGTGTTCAATCTTCTCGTCCATTGGCAGTCAGGGCGCGGTACCGATAATGGTCCGTTTCCCCATCCCCTTTCGATTCGTGCGTGCGGTTTGGTGCACACGGGCTTCCGACGGTCGTGTGGACGGTTTGCGTCGCCGGGGTGCAGGATGGTTCATCACCCTCCGCGATCAGCCGCCCAACCCGTCCGTCACGCTTGCTCATCAAGAAGCAGGACCGCAACCTGAAGGCGAGACATCGAGCGCTGGGGTCGGTGCCGATCGGGCGTACGGCGGCGGGCTCGGCCCGGCGGCGCAGCCCGATCGGATCGACGGTTCCGTCCATGGGTGCTTTGGATACATCGGTCGTTTTCTCCATCGGCCCGCCGGGTACGGTGGCCAGGTTCGAGTTTCAGGTCGCCCACGTGCGTCCGGGCTTGGGCACCTCCTGGACGCAAACGACGGAGTGCTCACTGCCGGAGTTCAGGCGGCTGCAAGCGCCAGGCAACGAGCATGAAGATCCCGAGCAGGAAGATCCTCGGCAAGGAGAGTGTGAGTGTTCGAGCGATTGGGACCGTGGTGTTACGACCGGCGTCGTCTGGTGCTCGGCCTGTGGGTGTTGGTACTGGTGCTGAGCGGGGTGGTGGCAAGCGCGGTGGGGACGGCATTTCGCGACGAGTTCAATCTGCCCGACGTCGAGTCGAAGACCGGTTTCGACATCCTCGACGCCGAGTTCGGCGGTCTGGGGACGGGCCAGGTCGGCACGATCGTCTTCCAAGCTGAGCAGGGTGTGGATGATCCGGCTGTGCAGCAAGCAATGGAGGCGCTCTTCGCCGAGGTCGCCACAATGGTCGACGTCACCCGGGTGGAAAGCCCGTATGCCCAGGGGGCGCAGAGTCAGGTCTCGTCGGAGGGTCCTGATGCGGGACGGATCGCCTATGCGAACGTCGAGATGCCTGATGACATCTCGTTCCCGCGCGCGAACGAGATCCGCGACGAGATCCTGGAGCAGGTCCCAGCGGTCGAAGGGCTGCGGGTCGAGCTGGGCGGGTTCATCTTCGCCGAGTTCGAGGAACCGTCGTCGGAAATCCTCGGTCTGGCGTTCGCGATCGTGATCCTGATCGTGGCGTTCGGTTCGGTCCTGGCCATGGGTCTGCCGGTGGGCGTGGCGCTGTTTGGAATCGGTATCGGCACGGCGATCATCGCGTTGTTGAGCAACGTGTTGACGATCCCCGATTTCGCGACGTTCCTGGGGATCATGGTCGGTCTCGGTGTCGGGATCGACTACGCACTGCTGATCGTCACCCGATATCGCGAGCAGCTCCATGCCGGCCACACCGCACGGGAGTCGGTGACCATTGCCATCGACACCGCCGGCCGCTCCGTGCTGTTCGCGGGGACGACGGTGGTGATCTCGCTGCTCGGCATGTTGGTGATGGGCGTGAAGTTCGTGCAGGGCCTCTCGGTCGGCGCGGCGTCGGTCGTCGCGGTGACCGTCGCCGCGTCGCTCACCCTGCTGCCGGCACTGCTCGGGTTCGCAGGGGAGCGGATCGAACGTACCCGCCGGAGGGGCCTGATCGCGGCCGGGCTGGTGGCGATGGCGCTCGTCGGGGTGGGCTTGGAGATCACACCATTGCTGATCGGGATCCCGCTGGCGGTGATCGTGCTGATCGCCGGGATCTTCGTCGGAGCGCTCAAGGTCGAGGTCCCGCACCGGGCGCCCAAGCCGCTTCGGGAAACCGCGGCGTACCGATGGAGTCGTATCATCCAGCATCATCCGTGGGTCTTTGCCGCCGCGGGGGCGGCCATGTTGCTCGTGCTGGCGTTGCCCGTCCTCGGGTTGCGTCTGGGTTTCTCCGACGAGAGCAACTTCGCTGACGACACCACCACCAAGCAGGCCTACGAGTTGCTGGTGGACGGGTTCGGCCCCGGCTTCAACGGGCCGCTCAGCCTCGTCGCCGAACTCGACGCCGCCGACACCGGCACCGGCACGGGCCCTGCCGGGCTACCGGCGAGGCTGGAGACGATCAGAACGGCCGTGGCGGCTGATCCGGGCGTGGCGTTCATCTCCGAGGCCCGTCTGAACGACCCGCAGAACCCGACCGCCGCGATCTGGAACCTCATCCCCACGACGGGACCCCAGGACGAAGCGACCACCGATCTCGTCGAACGGCTCCGTCACCAGATCCTCCCCGGGCCCGAGGAAGCTGCCGAGATCGACGTGGCGGTCACCGGAATCGTGGCGGTGAACGTCGATTTCTCGGCGTTCCTGGCCGACCGGCTGCCCTACTTCTTCGCGATCGTGCTGGCCCTGTCGTTCCTGTTGCTCATGATGGTCTTCCGATCGTTGCTCGTGCCGTTGAAGGCCGTGATCATGAACCTCCTGTCGATCGGAGCCGCCTACGGGGTCATCGTGGCCCTGTTCCAATGGGGTTGGCTGAGCGGCGTCACCGGCGTGCAGCCCGCACCGATCGAGCCGTGGATGCCCATGATGCTCTTCGCGATCGTGTTCGGCCTGTCGATGGACTACGAGGTGTTCCTGCTCTCGCGCGTCCGGGAGGAATGGCACCGCACCGGCGACACCCGCACCTCGGTCGCTGACGGCCTCGCCGCCACGGCGAAGGTCATCACCGCCGCCGCGGCGATCATGGTCGTGGTGTTCGGGAGCTTCCTCCTCGAGAACGACCGGGTCCTCAAGCTCATGGGTACCGGCCTGGCCATGGCCATCCTCCTCGACGCCACCATCGTCCGGCTCCTGCTCGTGCCCGCCACCATGGAGCTCCTGGGCGACAAGAACTGGTGGCTCCCCCGCTGGCTCGACCGCATCGTGCCCAACATCGACGTCGAAGGCCACGCCGATCCGGTCGTCAAACACCCGGAGACCACGCCGCTCGACCCCGTCGACGGCCACCGGGACTCGGCCTCGCGCCAGCCAGCCGACGACCTCGGCGAGCTCACCGCCACCGAGCACCAACGCTGAAGTCGGATTCACGACGAGTGAAATGGAGCCCACATGATCATCGTGGCAGGTTGGCTCGATGTCGACCCGGCGGCACGTGACGAGTATCTCGACGGTTGCCGTGAGGTCATCGTGACGGCGCGCCGGACCCCTGGCTGTCTCGATTTCCAGATCTCGGCCGACCTCCTCGAACCCGCCAGGGTCAACGTCTACGAGCGGTGGGAGTCGGTGGCCGCCGTCGAGGCGTTCAGGGGGTCGGGCCCAACGGACGAACAGGTCACGGCGATTCTTTCGGCAGAGGTATGGCAGTACGAGGTGGCGTCGTCGGTGCGCCTCTGATCTGGACCGATATGGGTTGACCGTGCTGTGGCCTATCGGGGTTCTCTCGGGAGGCCGAGGAGGCGCTCACCGACGATGTTGCGCTGGATCTCGCTCGTGCCCCCCATGATCGAGTTGGCCCGGGTCGAGAGCAGACCCAGGGCCCACCGTCCCTGATCGATCGCGTGGTCGTCGTCGGCCGAGCCGGGTGAGCCGGGCGACCCGGGCATGAGGAGCGCGCCGGGACCGAGCAGGGCAACGGCCGTCTCGTGGAGTCGCTGGCTGGCGCCCGTCCAGAACAGCTTCACGAGGCTCGACTCGGGGCCGATCTGCTCGCCCCGCTCCAGGCGGGCCAGCGTGCGTCTGTTGTGCAGGCGGAAGATCTCGACGTCGATCCAGGCCCGGGCGAGCCGTTGGCGCACAAGGGGATCGTGGCGGCTACCGCCGCGCACACAAGCCTGGATGAGGAGTTCGAACGCCAGCGTGAGCAACTCCTGTTCCTTCCACACGAACGAGGCGCCACGCTCGTTGGCGAGCGTCGTGCCGGCCACCCTCCAGCCCTCGTGCTCCGGGCCGATGAGGTTCTCGACCGGCACCTCCACCTCGTCGAGGAAGATCTCGTTGAACTCGGCATCGCCGGTGATCTGGCGCAGCGGGCGCACGTCGACACCCTTGGCGTGCATGGGGATCGCCAGCATCGAGATGCCCTTGTGCGGGGGCGTCGCGGCGTCCGTGCGTACCAGCGCGAGGCCCCAGTTGGCGAAGCTCGCGTACGACGACCACACCTTCTGACCGGTTACCACGTAGACGCCGCCGCGCCGCTCGGCGCGGGTGGACAGCGAGGCGAGATCGCTGCCGGCTCCGGGTTCGCTGAAGAGCTGACACCAGAGATCGTCGGCGGCGAGGATCCTCGGCATCCACTGCCGGCGCTGGTCCTCGGTGCCGTGCGCCATCAGGGTCGGCCCCACGAGGCTCACGCCGGCCCGACCCGGGATCGGCGGCGCGTCGACCCGGGCGAGCTCCTGGTTGTAGATGGCGACCTGCGTGAACGACGCGCCACGGCCGCCGTATTCGACGGGCCACTGGACACCGACCCAGCGTCCCGAGTGCAACATCCGCTGCCACTCCCGAAGGGCCTCCGCCTCCTCGACCGAGTGCGCGACAACTGCGGGAGGAGGTGGATGCTCTGCCAGCCAGGTGCGTAGCTCGTCGCGGAATCGCTCGTCGGGTGCCATGTCGAGATCCCTGGTCGGGGGAGCGCTTCCCGGTGTCGCCGCTTGACCGCGGAAACCTCGTTCGAGAATAGTGAGAAGATGGTTCCCGGCGTCGATTCCCCGACAGCGCCCATCCCGAGCGCCCCGTTCGGGCGCTTCTGATGGCCGATCTCGCCGGGAAGGTTGCCGTCGTCACCGGCGGCGCCAGCGGGATCGGCCGCGCGACGGCCGAGCTGTTCGTGGCGGAGGGCGCTCGGGTCGTTCTCGCGGATGTCAACGACGCGCTCGGTGAAGCGGCGGCGGCCGAGCTCGGTGAGGCAGCGGCCTTCAAGCGGACCGACGTGGCCGATGCCGACGAGGTTCAGGAGCTCGTCGACTTCGCCGTCGCCCGGTTCGGCGGCCTGCACGTGATGTTCAACAACGCCGGGATCTCAGGCTCCATGCACCGCAGCTTCCTCGACGACGAGCTGACCGACTTCGACCGCGTGATGGCCGTGAACCTCTTTGGTGTCATGGTCGGCAGCCAGCGCGCGGCGCGGCACATGGCCGGCCACGGTGGCGGCTCGATCATCAACACGTCCTCGATCGCCGCGCTCAACGCCGGCGGCGGGGTCATGACGTATCGCGCGTCGAAGGCCGCCGTCATCCACTTCAGCACGTCGATCGCCATCGACCTGGCCGAGCACGGGATCCGCGTGAACTGCATCGCTCCGGGCCATATCGCAACGTCGATGACGTCCTACGACATGAAGCAGGTCATCCGCCGCACCCAGCCGCTGCAACGCCAGGGCTCGACGATCGACGTGGCGCAGGCCGTCCTGTACCTCGCCAGCGAGCGGTCGGCCCAGATCACCGGGATCGTGCTCCCTGTCGACGGCGGGACGACCGCCGGTCCCCCGCTCCGCCGACGCGAGCCCGAGACCCGACGCGAGCCCGACGCCCGTGGCGAGCCCGAGGCCCGTGGCGACGGCCGTAGAGCCGGACGTCTCGATGTCGGCTGAGCTCGTCATCCGGGGCGGAACCGTCGTCGACGGCAGTGGCGCGCCGGGCCGAAGGGCCGACGTGGCGATCGCCGGCGGCGTCATCCAGGAGATCGGACCGAACCTGCGGGGCTCGCAGGAGCTCGACGCCGGGGGCTGCGTCGTCGCACCCGGCTTCATCGACATCCACACCCACTACGACGCGCAGGTGTTCTGGGATCCGGTGCTGCGGCCGACGTCGAGTCACGGTGTCACCACGGTGGTGGCGGGGAACTGCGGCTTCTCGATCGCGCCGACCCGTCCCGAACACCACGACGTCATCGCCCGCACCCTCGAGAACGTCGAGGACATGAACGGGGCTTCGCTCGCCGAGGGCATCCCGTGGGACTTCCAGACCCACCCCGAGTACCTGGAGTCGGTGCGCCGGCGCGGGACGGTGCTGAACTTCACGGCGTACGTCGGGCACAGCGCCGTGAGGCTCTGGGTGATGGGCGACGCGGCCTACGAGCGGGCGGCGACGGCCGACGAGATCGAGCACATGGGCCGGGTCGTGAGCGAGGCGATCGGCGCCGGAGCGGCGGGGTTCTCCACCAGCTTCGCGTTCACGCACCGCGGCATGGACGGTCTCCCCGTCCCGAGCCGCTTCGCCGAGCGCGACGAGGTCGAAGCCTTGTTCCTGGCGGCGGGCCGGACGGGCAAGGGCGCAGTGCTGGCCACGGCGGGCCCGCAGTGCACCTACGCCGACATGTACGAGCTGCAGCCGCGCATCGGGCGCCCGTTGCTCTACCCGCTGTTCGCCATCCCGGGCGGGAGGCACCACCACCAGATGGAGCTGCACGCGCAGGGTCTGACCCGGGGCGTGCAGGTCTGGCCTCAGGTCACGCCCCGACCGCTCACCATGCAGTTCACGATGGCCGACCCGTTCAGCCTCAACGTGGGTGCGGAGTTCGGCCACTTGATGCAAGGCAGCCGCGAGGAACGCCTTGGCGCATATGGCGATCCGGCCTGGCGGGCCCGCGCTGTCGCCGACCTGGCGCAGGCGCCCATGAAGCCGCGCTGGGAAACCTGCGAGGTCTCCGACTCGGAGCGGTTCCCCGAGCTCGAGGGCCGTCGGGTCGACGAGCTGGGCCACGAAAGGGGCCTGGGCCCGCTCGATGTCATGTGCGAGCTGGCGCTGGCCGAAGACCTGGCGACGCGCTTTCGCATCTTCATCGCCAACGACGACGTCGTCGCTGTCGGCCACCTGCTGACCCTCGACCAGACGGCGTTGGGACTCTCCGACGCCGGCGCGCACCTCGGCCAGCTCTGCGACGCTCCGCTGTACACCGACCTGCTGGGCACCTGGGTGCGCGAGCGCCAGCTCATGCCGCTCGAGCAGGCCGTCCGCAAGATGAGCGGTGAGGCGGCTGACATCTTCGGCTTCGTGCGCCGCGGCTACCTCCGCCAGGGCTCGTGGGCCGACGTGTGCGTGTTCGATCCGCAGACCGTCGGGCCCGGGCCCGTGCGCCGCGTCCGCGACTTCCCGGCCGACGCCGAACGCCTCACCGCCGAGGAACCCATCGGCGTGCGTCACGTGCTGGTGAACGGTACGCCGATCCGCCGTGACGGGGCGCAGCTCCACTCACCCGATCGGCGCCCGGGCCGGCGACCCGAGATGGCCTGACGGCCGTACCGCCCACGGGCCCCCACTCACGTCAGGTTCCACCCGACACCCGGGCGATGGCTGGCCGACGGGCACCGGAGCACCCTCGTCATCGACCAGGCGCACCTCGACCCCGGTGAGGGGCGCTCCGTCGGTCCCGTGGCGCCTGGCGGCCGGATCGTCGAACGAGCAGCCCGTGATCGACGGGTGCTCGGTGGACCGTAGGCCCGGATGATGGCGATACCCGCCGCGGCCGCCCGTTCGGCCAGGGCCAGAGGCACCGGCGCACCACCCAAGCCGACGCGGCGCATGCGCCGGGCGTGCTCGGGGGTGAAGGCCGGATGGTCGATGATGCTGGCCAGGAACACCGAGGCTCCGGTGCCCGCCCCCACATCGGCGGTGAGCATGATCTCCATGACCCGGGTCGGGTCCCACCGGTCGATGAGGTGGATGTCCTGGCCGGCTTCCATGGGTGCCAGCCCCGCACCCAGCTGCCGGTGGCGTGGGTGACGGGCGATCCCATCAGGTTCGGCGAGTCCAGGGTGATCCAGGCTCGCATGTGCGTCAACTCGGCGAGCAGGCTCCGGTGGCTGTGCATCACACCCTTGGGGGCGCTGGTGGTGCCCGAGGTGGAGGCCAGCACGCACACGTCGTCGGGCGCCATTGCACCGGGAGCTGGGGCGGCTGCGGGCCGAGCAGCATCGACGACGTCCCAGCCGATCCGCCGGACCCGGGCGCCACGAGCCGCGTCCGCCCCAAACCCGGCTGCCCCAAACCCGGCTGCCGAAGCGCCGGGGCTGCTTCGCACAATCAGGTGCAGCTCCAGATCAGGCAGCTCGTCCGGGCCGGCGCCGTCGACGATGTCGAGGTTGTCGACATGGCCGTAGCGGTCGGGCGACACATAGGCCCGGGCGCCGCTCTGGGCCAGGATGAACCGCACCTCCTTGTGGCCGTAGATGTGCACGATGGGCACGAGCACGTAGCCGCCCATGGCCAGGCCGTAGAAGGCCACCACCGCCTCACGCCAGTTGGGCAGCTGGAAGGCAACCACGGCTCCGGGCGCCAGTCCGGCCCCGGCCAGCACGCTGACGAGTCTGAAAGCATCGGCCCGGACCTCGGCGTAGGTGCCATGCCACGGCCGCGACTCCGACGAGACGTCGATCGTGGCTTCGGGTCTTGCCCGCAGGGAACGGTCGACGAGCGCACCGAGCGTCTCGTCGGTCCACCATCCCTCGGCCCGGTACCGCTGCCGGAGAAACCGCCGGCACCGGCCGGGCCCGCCACATCGTGCGGTGACTCGTGTCTCCCTCTCAGCTGCCGATCGGCCGGGCTCCGGTACCCGCCATGGTGTCCATGGTGCGCCAGCGGTTCTGGACCTCTTCGACCGTCATCTTGGCCCGGGTGCTGCGGGCCCGCACCGACACGTCATGACCCGCCGACCGCTCACGCAAGGCACCGACGGTGGCCTGGTCGCGCGGGACATGGGTGAACGGGTCGAACGAGTACCAGCGCATGGCGTTGGTGTGGGTCATCTTGGCGATCTCGTCAGCCGGCACGGCCTCGGCCTCGAACAGCGCGGCGAGCTGCTCGGGGGCGTTGGGCCACATGGAGTCGCTGTGGGGGTAGTCGCACTCCCAGCTCATGTTGTCGACGCCGATCGCATGGCGCTGACGTACGCCTGTGGGGTCGCTGATGAAACAGGTGAGGAAATGCCGGCGGAACACGTCGCTCGGCAGCTCGTCGCCGAAGTCCTGGCCGGTCCAGAGATGGTGCATGTCGTAGGTCCGGTCGACCCGCTCGAGAAAGTACGGGACCCAGCCCGTGCCGCCCTCCGACAAGGCGATGCGGATGTCGGGGAACTGCTTGAGCACCCGTGACCACAGGAGGTCGGCCGCCGCCGACTGGATGTTCATGGGCTGCAACGTGATCATCACGTCGGTGGGCGAGTTCCGCGCCGGGAACGTGAGCTGGCCCGACGAGCCGAGGTGGATCGACAACACGGTGCTCGTCTCGCACAGCGCCCGCCACAAGGGATCCCAGGCGTCGTCGTGGAAGCTGGGATACCCGAGCGCGGCCGGGTTCTCGGTGAACGACAAGGAATGGCATCCCTTCTCGGCGACCCGCCGCACCTCGGCCGCGCACAGCTCGGCGTCCCAGATCACCGGTAACGCCATGGGGATGAACCGTCCCGGGTACGAGCCGCACCACTCGTCGATGTGCCAGTCGTTGTACGCCCGTACGAGCGCCACGCCGAACTCCACGTCGTCGACGGCGAAGAGCCGGGCCGCGAAGCCCGGGAACGACGGAAAGTTCATCGACGCCAACAGCCCACCGGCGTCCATGTCCTTCACCCGCTCGTCGACCTGATAACAGCCCGGGCGGATCTCGTCGAGCGACTGGGGCTCGACGCCGTACTCCTCCCTCGGGCGGCCGGCCACGGCGTTGAGCGCGACGTTGGGAACCTCGACGTTGCCGAAGCGCCACACGTCGGCGCCATCAGCTCGGCGCACGATCCGGGGCGCGTCGGACGCGTACCTCGCTGCCAGGCGCCCGTGGAACAGGTTGGGAGGTTCGATGATGTGGTCGTCGACGCTCACCAGGATGAGGTCTTCGGCGTTCACGGCCATGACGTGCCTCCCGGGCCGTCCGGAGCGGCCCCGTCGTGTGGTGGCGACCAGTGTGTCGTGAGCATGGGCGTGCGGCAGGGCCCGGACGGACGGCCCCAGCTCCGAGGTCGTGTCGCTCCGCCCTCGGGGACCAGGGTAAACCACGATCGCTCAGGAAGAGAACTACGTTATCGCCGAGCGGCGACCTGGCTCTCGGCTCTTGCCGCGCCGGCGGGAGTGATGCCACAGTCATGACATCAGGGCACGAGGTCGGACGATCGGGAGGAGCCTCCCCGTGGGGCTGTTGGACGGCAAGGTCGCGGTGATCACCGGCGCCGGCTCGGGCATGGCCAAGGCGTCGGTCAGGGTCTTCGTTCGGGAGGGGGCCCGGGTCGTCGCCGCCGACATCAGCGGAGCCGAGAAGGACACCGCCGCCGAGGTGGGCGAGGGGGTGCTGGCCGTCCGCTGCGATGTGACCAACGAGGCCGATGTCGAGGCCATGATGCGCAGCGCCACTGAGGAGTTCGGTCGCCTCGATGCCGTCCTGAACGTGGCCGGTATCGCCGAAGGGGTCATGCTCACCGACGTCACCATGGAGCACTACGACCGCACCATGGACATCGACCTGCGAGGAGTCGTGCTCGGGCTCAAGCACGGCATCCGGGCGATGATCGCGGCCGGAAACGGGGGCGCGATCGTCAACTGGTCGTCGATCGGCGGTCTCAACGCGTCGATGGCCACGAGCATGTACTCGGCCGCCAAGGCGGGGGTCATCGCGGTGACGAAGGCCGCGGCCGTCGAGTACGGGCGCAAGGGCATTCGCGTCAACGCGATCTGCCCCGGATACATCCAGACCGAGATCATGGGCGCGAGCCTCGCCCAGCTTCCCGACACCTGGGAGAAAACGCCGCTGCGGCGCCTCGGCCAGCCCAACGACGTCGCGGAGCTCGCGGCCTTCCTGGTGTCCGACCGAGCGTCGTTCGTCACCGGTGCGGTCATCCCGGTCGACGGCGGCCGCAGCGCCCAGCTCGCCTGAGCCCCTGAGCCCCTGAGCCCCTAAGCCGCCATGCCTGCCAGCACCGAACCGCTGAGCCACCGAGTCGCGAACGGCGCTCACATGACCGTCGGTCTCGGCCCGGGCGCCGTTCGGTACGTGGGCGCGCGAGTCGGGCGCGTCGAGGACGCGCGGCTCGTCACCGGACAGGGAACGTTCGTCAACGACATCGCGATCCCCGGGATGCTGCACGCGCACTTCGTACGCAGCCCGTTCGCCCGAGCCGGGATCCGAGCGATCGACACCTCGGCCGCTCTCGCCATGCCCGGCGTGCTTTTCGTGTTCACCGCCGCCGACCTCAACCCCGACGTGAAGGAGCAGTGGCACACCTCGATCGGGCCGGCAAGCCCGGAGACACCACGCCCGCCGCTCGCCGAGGACGAGGTCCGCTTCGTGGGCGATGCCGTCGCGCTCGTGGTCGCGGAGAGCCGGGCCATCGCCGAGGACGCCGCCGATCTCGTTGCCGTCGACTACGAGCCGTGGCCAGCGGTCGTCGACTACACGACGGCCGGGCACAGCCAGACGCTCGTGCACCAGCGCCACGGGTCCAACGTGATCGGCACGATCACGGGTCGCCCCGCCTCGGCGATCGAAGGTGCGCTCGCCGCGGCCGCGCACGTGGTGTGCGAGACGATCCACCAGCAGGCGTGCGCGCCGGCACCGATGGAGGGGCGCGCCATGGTCGTCCACCACATGGGCGCGACCGGTGAGCTCACGATCCACGCCGCCACGCAGGCACCCCACGAGGTACGACTCTTTTGCTCACGTCTGCTCGGCCTGCCCGAGCACCGCATCCGCGTCATCGCACGCGACACCGGCGGCGGCTTCGGGCAGAAGGTCTTGGTGCAGCGCGACGAGATGTGCCTGATGCTCGCGGCGCCCAAGGTGGGGGCGGCCCTCAAGTGGGTGGAGGACCGTCGCGAGAATCTGCTCGCCGCAGGCCAGTCGCGTCACGAGCACGGCACCGCAACCCTGGCCTTCGACAGCGACGGCACGATCCAGGCCGGGTATCTCGACTTCGTCGCCGACTGCGGCGCGTATCCCACGCCGTGGCCGGTGAACACCGCGGCCGCGGTGGGCATGCTGTTCCCCGGCCCGTACCGGGTGCCCCGAGCCGGCTTCACGGCCACGTCGATCTACACGAACACGGTGGGGCGAGCGGCCTACCGGGGGCCGTGGCAGTTCGAGTCGCTGGCGCGCGAGGTCCTGCTCGACATCGCCGCACGCCGCATGGGCGTCGACCCGGCGGAGCTCCGGCGCTGCAACCTCCTCCGCCGCGACGAGCTGCCGTACCGGAACCCGAACGGGATGACGTACGACGCCATCTCCCCGCTCGAGACGTTCGAGCAGGCGCTGGCCCTGCTCGACTACGAGTCGTTCCGCTCCGAGCAAGCGGCCCAACGCTCCGCGGGCCGCTACCTCGGCGTGGGGATGTCGAACTACGTGGAGCCGTCGACGCCCGGCTTCGGCAGCTACGCCACCGAGGCGGCGACGATCTGCATCGAGCCGTCGGGTCGGGTCAACGTGTACATCGCCGGTGGCTCCACCGGCAACAGCTTGGAGACGACCGTCGTCCAGCTGACGGCCGACGCCCTCGGCGTGCGGATCGACGATGTCAACACGATCCAGGGTGACACGGCGATCACCGGATTCGGTGCGGGCACGGCGGGCAGTCGCAGCGCGTCGATGACGGCGGGAGCGGTGCACGAGACCGCGACCATCCTGCGCGATCGCATCCGCGCCATCGCCGCGCATCGCCTCGAAGCCGCCGTCGACGACATCGAGCTCGGTGAGAGCCGTGCCACCGTGCGAGGATCGCCAGCGGTGGGTATCTCGCTCGCCGAGATCGCCGCGCTCGCCTATTTCGACCCGAGCGCACTACCGGCGCATGTTGCGGCCGGTCTCGAGGCGAGCGCACGGTACCGCGCGACGAGCGGGTCGATCTGGGTGAACGCCACCCATGTGTGCACCTGCGAGGTCGACATCGCGACCGGTCGGGTCGAGCTGCTGCGCTACATCGTGAGCGAGGACTGCGGTCCGATGATCAACCCCAACGTGGTGGAGGGGCAGATCGCCGGCGGGGTCGTGCAGGGCATCGGCGGCGCGCTCTACGAGCATCTGGCGTACGACGACGCCGGCACCCCGCTCGCGACGACCTTCCTCGACTACCTGGTGCCCTCGGCGGCGGAGGTGCCGGCCGTCGAGCACGGGCACATCGAGACGCCGAGCCCGGGGCCCGGTGGCTACAAGGGCGTCGGCGAGGGGGGTGCGATCGGTGCGCCACCGGCTGTCGTGAACGCCGTGGCCGACGCCCTTGCGCCGTTCGGCGTGACCGTCACGCGCCTGCCGATCACACCGTCGCGCATCGTTGCGCTCATCGACGAGGCGCGCCACCGCAGCTGACGCGCCCTCTCGCCGGTTCTCTGTACGCAGGTCCGCGCCGGGGGCGGCGCGCATCCGAAGAACGGGGGCCGCGGCCCTCCCGCTAGATTCGGCGCCGTGGAGGTCGAGGCGTTTCGCGGGGAACTGGAAGGATGGCTCGACGATCACGCAGTCGAACTGGCACCGTCGTTTCCCGGCGCCGGCTCGCTCGAACAGCAGCTGGCCCAGCTCTCGAAGGTGAAGCGTCGGCTCTTCGACGACGGTTGGATGCAGTGGGGATGGCCCGAACGGGCCGGCGGATCGGGGGGCAGCACCCTCCTGCGCGCCGTCCTCGGTGAAGCGGTGACCGATCGCGATCTGGTGCAGCCCGGCTACTTCTCGATGACCGAGGTCCTCGCCCCCACCGTCGTCGACTTCGGCTCGACCGAGCTGGCGGCGGCGTTCCTGCCCCGGATCCTGTCGGGCGACGAGATGTGGTGCCAGGGCTTCTCCGAGCCCGGGACCGGCTCCGACCTCTCGTCGCTGGCGTGTCGGGCAACGCCCCAGGGCGACGACTGGGTCGTGAACGGTCAGAAGCTCTGGACCTCGCTGTCGCAGTACTCGCGGCGCTGCGTTCTGCTCACCCGCACGGGGACACCCGAGTCGCGACACCGGGGCATCACGGCGTTCTTCGTCGACATGGACACCCCGGGGATCACCGTGCGCCCGTTCTCGATCATCAGCGGCGACGACGAGTTCGCCGAGGTGTTCTTCGACGACGTCAGGATTTCGTCGAGTCGCATGCTGGGGACGGTCGACGGCGGCTGGAAGGTGGCCATGAGCCTGCTCCCCTACGAGCGCTCGTCGTGCTTTTGGCACCGCACAGCCCACCTGCGCGGCCGCCTCGGCGCGCTCGTCGAGCACGTCGAGGCCGATCGCCACGCCGAGACCGTGATCGGAGAGGCCTTCGTCGCCCTCTACGCGCTGCGGGCCCGGTCCCACCGCACCCAGCACCGTCTCGCCGCCGGCCAGCAGCTCGGGCCCGAGACGTCCGTCGACAAGGTGCTCGTGGCTGCAGCCGAGCAACGACTCTTCGACGCCGCCCGTGAGCTGCTGCCCGCCGGGACCGTCGAGCTGGCCGCCGATTCCGGCGCCCAGCGCTGGCGCGACGGCTATCTCTACTCGCGCGCCGCCACCATCTACGGCGGCACCGCCGAGGTCCAGCGCAACATCATCGCCAAGCGCCTGCTCGACCTCGGCGACGACGTGCCCCCCGACCTGGGACGGGCGTCGGCGGGCGATGGCTCGCCGGTGGACCGCTCGCCGGGAGGGGCCATGAAACGGGCGTCGGCGGGCGATGGTGAACGGGATCTGCTGGTCACCACGGTGTCCCAGGTCCTGGCGACCCGGCGTGGCGGTGACGGCGACGACGTGCTCGCCGACCTGGGCTGGCGCGAGCTGCTGGTAGCCGAGCCCGACACCGCGATCGCTGTCGTGTTCGACTCGCTGGGGCGGGTCAACGTGCGCTCGTCGTGCCTGAACGACGTGGTCACGACCGCACTGGGCCACGATCCCGAAGTGACCGTGGTGCTCCCGAGGTACGGGTCGGCCGGCGCGCCCGGAGTTCGTTGGGGTCCCAGCCCCGACCCCGGCGCGGTCGGCGTGTCGCGCGCCGTCCTCCGCGCAGATTCTGCCGCAGAATCGGTGGCGGAATCGGGGGCGGAATCGGGCGATACGCCGCGCGCAGAATCTGCCGCAGAATCGGCCGATGTCCCCGCCGCAGAATCCCTCGGTTTCCGCTCGGCCGGTATCCCCGCCGCAGAATCTGTCGCAGAATCTGTCGCAGAATCGGGCGGCGGGGTCGTCGTGTCGGGCCTGGCCCTCGCTAGCGCCGCCCGTGCCCCCACCATGCTGGTGGTGTGTGCCGACGGGCAGGCCGTCTCGGTCCGCACGGCCGATCTGCGCCTCGAAGCCGTCGCCGGGATCGACCCCTCGCTCGGTCTGCACACGGTGTCGGGCAGCGCCCAGCCGGTCGGCGATCCAACCCCCGTCTCGTGGCCCGCGGCGGTCGACCGGGCCCGGGTGGCGTTGGGCCACGAGATCACCGGGGCCTGCCGCACGATGCTGGCGTTGGCGTGCGATCACGCACGGAGCCGGGTGCAGTTCGGACGGCCCATCGCGTCGTTCCAAGCCGTTCGCCACAAGCTGGCCGAGGTGTTGGTGGCGGTCGAGGCGGCAGAGGCTGCGCTCGAGGCTGCCCACCACACCCCGTCGCCCATGACCGCCGCGCTGGCCAAGGTGCTCGCAGGCCGAGCGGCGGCGACCGCCGGGGTCCACTGTCAGCAGGTGCTGGCCGGCATCGGGTTCACCCGCGAACACGAGTTCCACCGGCATCTGCTGCGCACCATCGCCATCGACGGGCTGTTCGGCTCCACGCACACGCTCACCCGCGACCTCGGCGCCGGGCTCCTGGCCGATCGGACGGTCCCCCGCGTCATCGACCTCTGATCGTTCAGCGGACAGACCAACCCCGCGGATGGAGCAGGGCGCGCCTCGGGCGTCAGATCTCGGGGGCCAGATCGGCGAGGAAATCGCGGGTGCGGCGCATCGAGGCGAGCAGTTCGTCGCGATCGTCGCCGATGGGCACCACCCGGAGCGAGACGTCGGTCGCGCCGGCGTCGGCGAACGATCGCAGCCGGGCCAACACGGCAGCCTCGTCGCCCGCGGCCATGATGTCGCCCACCCTGGTGGCATTGCCGCGATCGAGCAGCCGCTGGTAGTTCGGGGAGATCTCGGCCTCCGAGAGCACGCGGTTGGCCCGCGCCCGAGCCCGCTCCACCTCGTCGCTCGCGCACAGGCACACGGGAATCCCGGCCACGACGCGCGGTGACGGCCGGCCGGCGGCGCTCGCCGCGGCGTTGATGCGGGGGGCGATGAACTCGCCGATGGCCACCTCGTCCGCCAGCCACAACACGGTGCCGTCGGTGCGCTCGCCGGCCAGCTTGAGCATCACCGGTCCGAGCGCGGAGATGAGCACCGAGGGGCCGGGCTGATCGGTGATGTCGATGTTGTTGTGGATGCGGTGGTGCTCGTTCTCGACATCGACCATCGCCGGGCCACCGGCGAACGCGGCATCGAGCACGTCGAGCAGCGACGCGACCTGGGCGGCCGGACGGTCGTAGGACAGGCCGAGCATGTCGGCCACGATCCAGTCGTGCGACGGCCCCAGCCCCAGCGTGAATCGACCGCCGCAGACCATCTGGGTCGACAGGGCCTGCTGCACGAGGGCGACGGGGTGTCGGGTCTGAACGGGGACGACCGCGGTCCCGATCTCGACCCGCGCGGTGCGCATGCCCATGGCGGTGACCGCCGTCATGGCGTCGAACTCGTCGGGAATCTGGGGTACCCAGACCGAGGCGAAGCCGGCGTCATCGGCCCAGACGGCGTCGGCGAGCATCCGATCGACCTTGGTGGTGTAGCGCCCTCGTTCCGGACCGATCATGAGGCCGAGTCGCATCGGCGCACGATATCCGTCTCCTCCTTGAAGAACAATGTTCTCCACACTGGCGAGGAGCGCTTTCAAGCTGCCGGGCGACGGGGCTACGCTCCAACGCATGCCTCTGGACGGCCGCGTCGCCATCGTCACCGGAGCCGCATCGGGCATCGGCTTGGCCATCGCCACCCGCCTGGCTCGCGACGGTGCCGCAGTGGCGATCTTCGACCTCGCCGCCGACGCCGCCGACGCGGCAGCCGTCGAGCTGGCTGGCGGTGGTCACCGGGTCATTGCCTGCGAGGTCGACGTGGCCGATCGAGGCGCAGTCGATGCCGCCGTGGCCCGCACGGTGGCCGAGCTCGGGCCGCCGCTCGTGTTGGTGAACAACGCCGGCAAGGACGCCTTCGGTTCGTTCCTGCGCTTCACCATCGAGACGTGGGAGTCGATCATCGCCGTCAACCTCACGGGCACCTTCCACTGCTGCCAGGCCGTCATACCCCACATGGTCGAGGCCGGTTTCGGGCGCATCGTGAACATCTCGTCGTCGAGCGCCCAGGGCGGCCAGGAGTACATGGCCCCCTACGTGGCGGCCAAGGCCGGGGTCATCGGCCTCACGAAGTCGCTCGCCAAGGAGTTCGGACCCAAGGGCATCACGGTGAACACGATTCCGCCGAGCTTCATCGACACACCCATGCTGCGCCTGGCCGAGGAGCGGGGCCGCCTCGGGGTCACGGTGGCCGAGCACGAGCTGCGCACCCCCGTTCGGCGGGTCGGCCGTCCCGACGACATCGCGGCCACCTGCGCCTTCTTGGTGTCGGACGAGGCCGGGTACGTGACCGGCCAGGTGATCGGAGTCAACGGTGGACGAGTCACCTGAGCGCGCCCCTTACATCGCCCCGCTCCCCATCGCTGAGTGGGACAAGGACGTCTTCGAGGCCTTCGAGCCCATGCGCCCGCCGGCCGACTCGATCTACGCGCAGCGCAAGGACGATCGGAAGAAGGGGGGCGCTCGAACGGCGGGAGCGTTCGGCCCTCTGGCCCGCCATCCGGCGCTCACCAAGGCGTGGCACCACTTCAACCGTCACGTGCTGTATTGCTCCACGCTCTCGGAGCGGGTCCGTGAGCTCGTGGTGCTGAGGGTGGCCTTCCTGCGGCGCAGCGAGTACGAGTGGGCCCAGCACGTGCCCGTCGCCCTGTCGGTGGGTATCTCGCCCGAGGAGATCGAGCGCATCGGACGCGGCGGACACCCCGAACCCATGGGACCCATGGGCTCGACCGACGTCGAGGGTTGGACCGAACACGACGCCGCCGTGCTGCGGGCCGTCGACGAGCTCCACCACGACGGCGTGATCAGCGCGCCCACCTGGCGTCAGCTGGCGACCCAGCTCGACGATCGCCAACTGATCGACCTCGTGTTCACGGTGGGCGCGTACGACACGTTGGCCTTGGCCTTCAACTGCTTCGGGCTCGAGCCCGATCCCGAGATCGCGCACAACCGCCTCCCCCCGGCCGACGGGCGAGGCTGACGATGGGCGGTCCACTTCGATGGCGTCGGCGAACCGGTACCCTTGTGCCTCGTGAAGCGAGTGAAGCCGATGATCGGCGCAGACGCAGGCCCTACCCGCTCGTCGGATGCCAACGGTGCCCGGGCGCGCAGCCCCCGCGATGAAGCCGTGAAGCGATCCGACGAGCATCCGCCGGTGCCACCGTCGTCCGCACCCGAGGCGGCCGTCGCCAGCACCGTGCCCTGGCGCGAGCAGGCCGTGGCCCGCTCGCTCGACGGTGCTCGCGCCCGGGCCGAGCAGCGCGTGCAGCGCTATCTCGACGCCGCCACCGAGCTCATCATCGAAAAGGGCGGCCTCGACTTCACCGTTCAAGAGGTGGTCGAGCGATCCGGGCAGTCGCTGCGCAGCTTCTACCAGTCCTTCGATGGCAAGCAGCACCTGCTGCTTGCCGTGTACGAGGAAGCCATGCACGCCACCGCGGCTGGCATGCGCGACACCGTTGGCAACGACGGCGAGGTGCTCGGGCGGCTCCGGCGATTCGTGGTCACGCTCTACGAGTGGTCGGTTCGGGAGCCGGTGGAGACGCCCCCTGCGCCGGGGCTCACCATCCGGGCCATGGCCGACTTCGTGTTCGGCCAGATGAGCACCGACCCCGGTCGGGTGGCGGCGGCGAGCATGCCGTTGTTCGTGCCGCTCGTGGAGCTGGTCGCCGAGGCGCAGGAGGCGGGCGCACTGCGGGCAGGCAACGCCAATCACCTGGCCGCCACCGTGATGCAATCCACGATGTTCTGCGCGTTCGCCACGCCACCGAGGGGCGCCGACGACCGCGAGGGCCGGGCCGAGGAGATGTGGGAGTTCTGCCTCCGCGGCTTCGGCGCGTGACCGGCGCGTGCCGGCGCGTGCACCGTGCTTGACCGGCGCGTGGCCCGGGGGGAACGTCAGTCGGTGCGGTGACGGACCGGATCGTGCTCGCGGCCGGCGTCGAGATCGCCGCTGCGGCGCAGGAAGGTCGTCGACCGGCTCACGAAACGCCAGCCGTCGGCCGTGCGGCGGTACTCGTCGGTGTACCACGCCAAGCGCATGTCGTGGGTCTGTTGGGCCACGAAGATGTAATGCTGGCTGCCCGTGGCCGTGTCGCCGTCGATGCTCACCAAGGGAGCGTTGACGATGAGCTGTCCCCGGGGCGCGCTGCGGACGAGGTGGGGCAGATCCTCCGGGGTGTAACTCTCGCCGAACGCCTTGTAGATGCCGTCCTCGGTGAACAACGCTCCGACGGCGTCGGCCTCGCCCCGACTGAGATGCGTGGCGTACCGGGTGGTCAACTCCGAGATGGCCAGGAAGTCGGCGATGTGCGCAGGGTCCATGACCCCTCCTCGTTCGAAACGGTCGTGCAGAAATGTGATACTCGTCGAGGTAGAGGATCATTCTCCCCCTCGAGAGGCTAGCGGAGGTCCCCCGTGACGGGCACGACGAGCACGACGGGCACGACGAGTCGACCGCCCGCGTTCGCACCCATCCACTACCACCCCGGCCGGCCCTTGCAGCGCCTGCTCGAGGACGGCGCCGACCGACAGGGCGACCGGGTGGCGATGCGCGTCGATCACGAGTGCCTCACCTACCGCGAGCTCGACGGGCTGAGCAACGCAATGGCCCACGAGCTCGCCGCCGCCGGCCTGGGCCCGGGCCAACGCCTGGCGCTCATGTGCTCGAACCGCGCCGAGTTCGTGGTGACCCTGTTCGCCACGTTGAAGGTCGGTGCCTCGGTGGTGATGATCAGCCCGGCATGGAAGCCGACCGAGATCGCCCATGCGGTGGCGCTCACCGCACCGTCGATCGTCGTCTGCGACGGCGACACCCACGAACGCCTCGGCGGCATCGTCGGACCCACGGCCGTGGTGCATCTCGACCGCGACCGCATTCCTGAGCGGTTGCTCGCCGGGTCGGGTCGACGGCTCACGGTGGAGCTCCCGTGGGAGACCACCGAGGCCGTGCTGGTGTTCAGCTCGGGCACGACCGGGATGCCCAAGGCGGTTCGGCACACCCACGCCACGATGGGGGCCGCCACCCTCCACTGGTCGTCGGCGCTCGGGCTCAGCACCGACGACCGCTTCCAGGTGGCCACCCCACCGTTCCACATCCTCGGTCTGCTCAACCTGTTCGCTTCCGTGAGCGCGGGCTCGTCGGTCCGGTTGCACCGGCGCTTCGACCTCGACGCCGTGTTGCACCACATCCAGGCCGACCGGATCACGCTCGAGATGGCCGTCGCCCCCATTGCGCTGGCCCTGGCGAACCATCCTCACCTGGAGGCCTACGACCTGTCGTCGTTGCGCTACATCATGTGGGGCGCCACGCCGGTGACCGAGACCGTGGCCCAGACGGTCACCCGGCGCTCGGGCGTGCGCTTCCTCCCCGCCTACGGAGCGAGCGAGGTGCCGGTGATCACCAGCAACCCGGCGCACCGACCCGACACGTGGCGCCTCGACAGCGCCGGCCTGCCCGTGCACGACGTCCGTCTGCGCATCGTCGACCTGGCCTCGGGCGAGGTGCTGGCGTCGGGAGGCGTGGGCGAGATCCAGGTGCTCAGCCCCTCGGCGATGGTGGGCTACCTCCCCGAGGAGGCCAACGCCGAGGCGTTCACCGACGGCTGGTATCGCACCGGCGACGTCGGCTGGCTCGAACCCGACGGCTGGCTGCACATCACCGACCGGGTCAAGGAGATGATCAAGGTCAAGGGCTTCCAGGTGGCTCCGGCCGAGGTGGAAGCCGTGCTCCACTCGCACCCCGCGGTGGGCGATTGTGCGGTGTTCGGCGTGCCCGATGACGCGACGGGTGAGGCCGTGGTGGCCGCGGTGGCGTTGATGCCGGGATCGGCCATCGCCGACGGGGAGCTCGAAGCACTCGTCGCCGACCAACTGGCGTCGTACAAGCGGATCTCCCGCCTCCACGTGGTCGATGCCATCCCTCGCCTTCCATCAGGCAAGGTCCTGCGCCGCGTGCTGCGGGACGAGTTGGGGGGCTCGTAGCCGGCTCGGCCCTGGACGGGGGCTGGCGGCGGCCTCAGGTGGGGAACTCGACGACACAGTCGATGCTGGACGCTCCGGCGTCGGGGACGCGAGGTTGGCGCCACACCTCGATCGGGAAGGTGATCGTGACCAACGAGCAGTACAACCACAGCAGACGCTGCGCCTCGTCGGGCAGCGCGTCGAGCGGGTGCCGATCGATGGACGTGAGGGCGTCGTCGAGACGGGCGAAGGCGGCGTCGTAGAAGTCCTGGAGCTCGTCCATCGAGCTGGCCAGACGCTTGGCGTAGCGCTGACCCTCGAGCGGCAGCGCCCAGTCGGCGAAGGGCTCAAGATCGGCGAAGCCGGCCGGCAGGACGGCGGCGGTCGAGGCGGGCGCGGCCATCTGGGTAGACGGGGCAGGCGCGGCTGTCATGCTCGGTTCGCCGTGCTCGGAGCCCGGCTCCCGACGTGGACCGGGGTCTCGGACGGGCGCTTCTCGTGTGCCAGGACTGCGTCGCTCACCGCCTTGTGGAGGTGACGGATCATGATCTCCTGGTCGCACAAGGGGAACTCGGTGATCCTGCGTGACTCGAGCATCGTCTGCGTGGCCTCGAGCGTGTTGCCGTCCTGGAGGCTGTACTCCTTGAAGGTCGAGGCCGCCAGCTCCTGGGCCAGGCGCTCCCGAGCGTTGATCGGCGGGACGAAACCCAGGCTGCATTCGAAGATGTGCGTGTTGTACGACGTAGGCCAGTAGTGGTAGGTGAGGTACCAGTTTGGCTTCCAGATCAGCACCATGAAATTGGGAAAGAAGAGGAATGAATCCTCGCCCCACACCGCGCTCCGAGTCGGGTTCACACCCGTAGGAAGCTCGCCGATGTCGGGGGCATCCCACGGACCGAACAGCCCGCTGCGCAGCGCCCGCTCGATCGGCTTCACCATGCCGAGATCCTTGGGAGGCGACATGCCGCCCCACGACGAGATCATCCCGTGGGGGCCCTTGATCTCATAGTGCAGGCCCTCGTATCCGTAGGAGGCCAGCTTGGACGATTCCTCGGCCACGGCCTGCTTCATGTGCAGAACCGGGGCGTGGTAGAACTCCATGAAGGCGTCGATGAACAGCTTCCAGTTGCTCCCGATCTCGGCTCGATACGTGGTGATCTGCGTCATCTTGTCGAACGGATAGTGTTCGATGCCGGCGCCCAGCTCGCCCATGAACTCACCGAGCGAGGTGGTGTTATCGGCATCGAGATTCACGAAGACAAAGCCCGCCCATACGTCGATCTGGACCCCCATGAGCGGGTAATCGGCCTGGTCGACGTCGAAGAACTCCGACTCCTGCTGGATGACCGTGAGTTGGCCTTCGAGGTCGTAGCGCCAGCCGTGATTTGTGCACGTGACCTGCCGACAGTTGCCCCTGGTCTCTTCCCGCGGGAAGTCCTGCCACACCAGCTTGTTGCCCCGGTGACGGCACATGTTGTGGAAGGCCCTCAAGGATCCATCGGCCGAACGCACGACGACGACCGAGGTGCGCGCTGCGTGGATCTCCTTGGTGAAGTAGCTCCCGACCCTCGGCAGCTGCTCGACCCGTCCGATGCTCAGCCAGGTACGGGAGAAGATGGCATCACGTTCGCGCTCGAACCACTCGGGGGAGATCGAGTCCTCGTAGTTCACCGGGGCCGTGCCGAGCTCGGGGTAGTGCTCGGTCCAGCTGCCCTCGGCGGGCTTGGCGAAATGCGCCATGGTCGTACGCTCCTCTCTGCCGACAGCGCCGACAGCGCCGACAGGGCCGACACGGCCGACGAGTCGACCTCGCGACGGTATCATGCGTCGCGGAAAAAGAGAAGATCATTCTCACCAGTACCGTCAGCTGATCGGCTCGTCCCCGTACAGCGTGGTGCGGTGCATGTCGCGCTGCGAGTCGACGGTGTACGGACAGGCCCGGTGCAGCACGCCGCGGTTGTCCCAGATGACCATGTCGCCCACCTGCCACTCGTGGCGGTACACCCGTTCGGGCTCCGTCGATCGGGCGAGCACGGCGTCGAGAAACGAGCGCCCCTCCTCGAAGTCGAGGCCCTCGACGTGAGACGCCGTGGCCCCGAGAACCAGCGAGCGCCGACCCGACCGGTGGGTCCACACCAGCGGGTGCACCTTGGACGGACGCTGGCGCCACATGGCCAGCTGCTCGGGCGTCGGGTCGGGACTCGACAGTCGCTGCGCGGCCTCGAACGAGTGAACCACCCGGACGTTCGCGAACCGGGCCTTCTCTTCGTCGGTGAGGTTGTCGTAGGCCGCATAGGTGCTGGCGAACTCGGTCTCACCGCCCGTCGCAGCCACGACGTGGGCACTCAGCACCGAAGCCATGATCGGGACATCCTCGGTCATCCCGTCGATGTGCCAGTCGAACGTCCCCTTCAGGTAGGCGGCGGCCCGATTCTTCGCCGGGTCGAGCGTGACGATGAAGATCTCGGGATGCTCACCCTGGCCGAGCGTCTCCAGCCGGCCCAGCCTCCTGCTGAACGCGACCTGGGTTGCGTCGTCGATGTGCAGATCGCGAAAGAGCAGCATGCCGTGGGCATCGAGCGCTTCGAGACACCAGTCGGGCACGTCAGGGTCGCCGAGCAACCGGTCCACGTCGGCGCCGATCACACGAGCCCCGACGGTGGAGCTGAGCTTCTCAACGGTCAGCGCGGTCATGGCCCACCTCCGGTACTGGGGCGATCGGTGAGATCACGCCTCTACTCACGATAGAACATCGTTTCCATGAGAGCCCGTCCCCGCTCTCGACGAACGGCCCGTTCCCCCTGGAGCTTCAGCCCAGCGTGGGAATGATCTGCGGCAGCTCCACGCTGGTGCGGATACCGGGTGCGGCGGCGCACACGTAGGCGACGGCGTTGACGGCACGGTTGGCGGTGTAGCCCGGCGTCGTGGCCGCCATGCGTTCGAGCGGGATCGGGAAGCGGATGTCGATGTCGAGCGGTGCGTCGCCGTCGACCGTGACGCGCCATCCCGTCGGCCGCAGATCCCACGCCGGCTCCAGGTCGATGGTGCAGTACCAGTTGGCCCGGAAGACGAGCAGCGGTCGACCATCGCGCATCCCGTGCACCACCATGCGTTGCGCGGCAACCTTCCCGGTCTCGATCGTGCCCGCAGCGATGTGGACGGTGTGCGCCGCGACCGCCACCTCGCCGCGAGCCTCCACGTCGTCGAGCGCCAGCCCGAGCGACTCGGCCACCAGCCGGAGCGATGGGCCGAAGCTCTGACGCCCGTGGGTGAAACGGCGGGGGTCGAAGGCCGACGGGTCGCGCCCGAAGCCCATGACCTCGAACATCAACCCGGGGGAGTTGCGCTGCGACATGTCGGCGAACTCGTCGATGACCATACCGTCGAGCCGGCGTTGGATCGACGCCAGCACCAGCGGGAGGGCCTCGGTGATGAACCCGGGGCTGCTGCCGGTGCTGTGGATCGATGTGCTCCCGTGGTGGCACGCGTCCTCGATCTTCATGCGCAGCACGGGATCCATGCTCGGCGGGTGGTGGAGCTCCCCCCGGGTGGTCACGATGTTCTTTCCCGAGGCCAGGAGCGCGCACACGTCGTCGACCACCAAGGCCCGCGGCATGTAGAGGACGCAGTCGGCGTCGAGCGCGACGATCTCGGCGACGTCTCGGGTGGCGGCCACACCCACCGGGTCGAGCCCGCACAGCGCACCGGCGTCACGACCGGCCTTGTCGGCGGAATGCACGTACAGACCGGCCAGCTCGAGCTGCGGATGCTCGATGACCGAGCGCAGCGCGTGGGTACCGATGTTGCCGGTGGCCCACTGGACGACTCGATACACGAGAACGACGTTATCACCGGGTGTTACCGTGCTTATCGTCCGTCCGATGCCGTCCGTCCGACTGCGACCGTCCGTCAGCGAAGGAGCACCCTGTGGCTCGACCGAAGGCCCCCGAGCGACCCGTCCGCCTGGTGAGCGCCCGCATGCTCGACGTCGACACCGGCGAGCTGGTCACCCCGGGCGATCTGCTGGTCCTGGGCGAGCGCATCGTGGAGGTGGCTTCGAGCTCGGTGCCCGCCGACGCCGAGGTGATCGATCTCGGCGATCTCACGTTGCTGCCCGGGTTGATGGACATGGAGGTGAACCTGCTCCTCGGCGGGCCCAACCACGAGAGCCCGCTGAACTCCGTGCAGGACGACCCGGCCCTGCGCACGCTGCGGGCCGTCGCCAACGCCCGGCGCACGTTGCGGGCCGGGTTCACGACGGTGCGCAACCTCGGCCTGTTCATCCAGACGGGCGGGCTCCTCCTCGACGTGGCCCTGATGAAGGCCATCGATTTCGGTTGGATCGAGGGGCCCCGGGTGGTACCCGCCGGCCACGCCATCTGCCCCACGGGCGGCCATCTCGATCCCACGATGTTCGCCGCGTTCGCACCCCACGTGCTGCCGCTCACCGTGGAGGAGGGCATCGCCAACGGGATCGACGAGGTCCGCAAGGCCGTCCGCTACCAGATCAAGCACGGCGCCCAGGTGATCAAGATCTGCGCGTCGGGAGGGGTCATGTCGCACACCGGACCGGCCGGCGCCCAGCAGTACTCCAGCGACGAGCTGTGCGCCGCGGCCGACGAGGCCCATCGGGCGGGCTTGAAGATCGCGGCGCACGCCCACGGCGATGCCGGCATCCGGGCCTGCCTCGAAGCCGGCATCGACTGCATCGAGCACGGCTCGCTGATGAGCGACGAGACCCTGGCCCTCTTCGTGGAGCGGGGCACGTTTCTGGTGGCCACCACGTACCTGGCCGATGGGATGGACGTGTCCCGGGCCGCTCCCGCGCTCCAGGCCAAGGCGGCCGAGGTGTTCCCGCAAGCTCGGGCGACGATCAGCAAGGCCATCGCCCTGGGCGCCAAGATCGCCTGCGGCACCGACGCGCCGGCCATCCCGCACGGCCGCAACGCCAAGGAGCTCATGGCGTTGGTCAACCGGGGCATGACCCCGCTCCAGGCCATCCAGGCGGCCACGATCGTCTCGGCCGAGCTCATCGACGTCACCGATCGCGGCCGCCTCCAGGCCGGGCTCCTCGCCGACGTGATCGCCGTCGACGGCAACCCGCTCGACGACATCACCGCCACCGAACAGGTCCGCTTCGTCATGAAGGGCGGCCGGGTCTTCCGCCACGACGGCGCCTGAGTCAGCGTGGGCCCCGCCTGGTGGGGCCCGCCTGTTGGTGCCGTCAGGGACGGTCGCTGAGACCGTCGGCCACGATGAACTGGCAGCGTCGCTTGGCGATGCGCCAGCCGTCGGCCGTGCGGTGCAGCTCGTCGGTGTACACGGCGCTGCGCATCTCGCCGGTCGTCCGCTCGATGAACAGCAGGTTCTGCATGGTCCTGGCCCGATCGGGAGCCAGCACGTCGATCACCGGTGGTCCGCCGAGATGCAGACCCCCCGGGGCGCCGGCCATCATCCTGTGGAGGCCGGTGTGCCCGTCGAACGACCGGCCGTAGACCTCGTAACTCGCGTCGGGTGTGAACAGCGCCACCCACCCGTCGACATCGTCGAGATCGAGCGTGATGCAGTACCTCGCGAGCAGTTGGCTGATGGCCACATTGTCCTCGGGCGTGGGCATCATCGGGGTCTCCTCAATTCGTGTTGTCATCGTCGCCGGAGCGGAGACGCTCAACGTACTGCGCTGGCTTGGTCGGCGACTCCATGACGAGTCGCGAGCGCACGATCTTGCCTGACGGCGTGCGCGGCAGTGGCCCGTCCCAGTGCACGACTTGCTCGGGGAGCTTGCGTCGCGCCGTGCCGAGCGCGAGGAGGTGGGCGACGACATCGTCGAGCCTGAGGGCGACGCCGTTCTCCGCCAGAACGGCCACGGCCAGCCGCTCGCCCGTGGCCTCGTCGGGCATCGCGAAGCACGCGTGCTCGACGATACCCGGCATGGTCGCCATCGCCGCGTCGATCTCAGCCAGGGAAACCTTGAGGCCATTGCGATTGACGACCTCCGTGATCCGGCCCAGCACCGTCAGCCGGCCGTCGTTCACCTCCACGAGATCGCCGGTACGGAACCACCCGTCCTCGAAGGCCGCCTCAGTATCGCCGGGGTCGACATAACCCAGGAAGACCGCCGGACCCCGCAACAGGCCCTCACGGGGATGGTACCCGGACCCCACCTTCACCTCGGTCCCCGGCATCAGCACGCCGTCGTCAGACAGGCGCCGGTCACGATCATCGGTGGGCAGACTGCCACTGGTGTTGGGGGCCTCCGACGACCCGTACACCCGTGCGATCTCGATGCCGTAGCCGTCGGTCGCCAGCTCGAGCAGTGGACGCGGGAGCATCGCCCCGCCGAGCGCGAGCGTGCGCACGGCGATAGGTCGCTCGGTCCGCCCGTCGGCTGTCCGGGCCTCGGCCGCACGGAGCAGGCGCTCGGCGATCACCGGGGCACCGCCCAGGAGGGTCGCACCGAGCTGGTTGATCCGTTCGAGCGAGACATCGGGGTGGAAGTGATCCTCGAGCACGAGTGTCGCGTGGGCATCGGCCACAAGGTGCATCTGCATCACCCCGGTGATGCTTGTGAGCGGGCTCACGAGGAACGCCACCATGTCCTCGTTGGCCCCCGTGATCACGGCCATGTTCCGAGCTCCCGCGGTCAGCGTGTTGAGCGAGTGGATCACCCCCTTCGGCCGGCTCGTCGTACCCGAGGTGAGCACCACCACCGCGGGCCGGTCTCGGTCGGGCTCCGACCGTGCTGCGTGCTCAACGCCCGAGGGCGCACCGTCGGCGAACGTCTCCAGCGGCAACATCTCGCCCGCCGGGAGATCGACGAGAAGCCGCTCGGCCTCGCCAGTGGGCACGAGGATCGTGGCCGTTCCGTCGAGCCCGGCACGTGCGCCGAGCGCATCGAGCATGCCGAGCGCGGCACGCACGTCGGCGGGGCCGCAACGCCGGTCGAGAATGGCGATCGTCGCCCCCGTTCGCAGCAGCGCGTGGTAGCCCACCACCGCCTCCACCGTGTTGCCGGCCACGAGCACCACCCCGCGCCCGGGGCCGACGCCCCGGGCCGAAAGAGCTGCGACAGCGTCGCTCACGGAACGAGCGAGCTCCCGGCACGTGAGCTGCCGAAGGTTGTCGACGACGGCCAGCGCTTCTGGTCGTCGAGCGGCGGCGACCTCGATACCGTCGGCCAGCGAACGGTCGTCCCACAGGCCCTCGGCGCGGTAGCGGGCCGCCCGGCTCTCGGGGACGGTCGTCATGCGGACCCTTCCCGTCAGACGGCCGAGGCGTGGGCTCGATAAGCCGCCACGATCGGGGCCAGCTCGGCGGGGGTGGCGCCGTGCATGATGACGCCGTCACATCCGAGGTTGAACTGGTTGCGGATAGCGGCCACGCATTGATCCGCAGAGCCGGTGGCGCTGGGCGCGAGCCACTCGTCGGGGATGAGCGTGGCCACGTGCTCGAGCTGCTCGGTGGTCCCGACGATGTCGAGGCCCCGAACCCCCGCCACGATGGGGTCGGCGAGGATCGACGCAAGCACGGCCGGATCCCACTGGTTGGTGCGAACCAACAACGCGCCATAACCCTGGAGATACGTGGCCAGCCGGCCCACCAGCTTCATGAGGCGCTTGTCCTCAGGAACCGCGTCGCTCACGGTGGCAAAGCACGACCACACCTTCACCGTTTCGGGGTCGCGCCCGGCCTGCTCGGCCGCCTTCTTGACGGTCTCGACGCAGCGAGCCGTCGTCTCGTCGGTGAAGAACGTGTGGAGCACGACCTCATCGAAGCAGCGCCCGGCGAGCTCAAGGGTGTTCGTGCCGAAGGCCACCATGCCCATGGGGAGGTGCTCGTCGAGCGAGGCGTCGAGCTGGAGCACGGGCCACGATCCGGCCGGACCCTTGTGGCCCATGATCATCTCGCCCCGGAACAGTCGCCGCATGATGCCCGCGAAATCCTCCATCTGACCCGTGGTGATGCGGGGGATGCCATAGGCGTCCTGCATCATCGGAATGCCGCGACCGAGGCCCAGCACGAAGCGTCCGCCCGTGAGGCTCTGCATGGTGCGGGCGTAACCGGCCGTCACCAGCGGATGACGGGTGTTGTGGTTGGTGGCCGCGGTGGAGATGGTGATGCGCTCGCTCACCGCCCCGGCGGCGCCCGACAACGTGGCCGCCTCCTTCTTGTTGTACCGCTCCGAGATGAACGCCGTGCCCAGACCCAGCGCCTCGGCGGCGATCACCTCGCCGACGAGGTCGCGCGACGACGACGGTTGTCCGGCGAGCGTGTAAAAGCCGAGCTCCTCATTCACATGGGTTACCTGCGTCATCGACGTCTCCTTCGCGGTCGCTACGAGGTTAACTATCCGATATTTTCACGTGACCGCTCCGAACGGTTCGAGGGGGCTCGGGCGCTCAGCTGGGTCGGGGTGGCATCTCGAAGCCCGACAGGATCACGGCGTTGCACTCCGCAGCCGCCTGTCGCAGTACTTTCGCCGCCTGGTAGGCGGGCGAGTCGTACCACTTGCGGGCTGCTTCCACCGACTCGAACTCGAGGACGACGGTCTGGTTCCCGTGCCACTCGCCTTCGAGTACCTGCGGCTGCGCATCGACGGCGACGACCTTGGCCCCGCTCTCGGGGAACGATGGGGCAGCGGCGCGGCCATATGCCGCCATCCCTGCCGCGTCGTGGATCGCCTCGGTCACGATCACGTATCCCTTCGGCATGTCTCGCTCCTTCGCTGTTCTGTTCTGTTCTGTTCTGTGATGTGCTGATTGTCGGTCTCGGTGGCTGAAGCCTGCGTACCGTAGGCGATCTCCGCGGTCCGAGGGTTTGCGCGCTCGCGCTCGACCAGGCGACCACGTTTCCCATGGCGGCCTTCGAGTTGCTCGCCACGGCGTGGCCGCTGGCTGGGTCTCGTTCAGGGTCCAGTGGGTGTGAACTCCAGGTGCAGCGATTCGAGGCCGCGCAGGATGTAGGTGGGGAGATACGAGTAGTGACGGTCGTCGGCCGGTCCGTGCTCGGCCTCGGAGATGGTGATCTCGTCGAGTCGGGCGAGCAGGTGCTCGAGGCTGACGCGGGCTTCGATCCGGGCCAGCGCTCCGCCGGGGCAGGAATGGATACCCCGCCCGAACGAGATGTGGTCGCGGGCGTTCGGGCGATCGAGGTCGAACTCGCCGGGCCGGTCGAACCGGCGAGGATCGCGGTTGGCGGCCCCAGGGGCTATCAGCACCATGGTGCCCATGGGGATGTCGACGCCGGAGACGGTCGACGCCGTTCGGGCGATGCGGAACATGCTCTTCACCACGCTCTCGACTCGCAGCACCTCCTCGATGAAATCGGGGATCCGTGCGGGATCGTCACGAAGCTGGTCTTGGAGCTCGGGGCGTTCGCCGATGATGCGCAAGGCCGATCCCAGCAATCGGGCCGTGGTGTCCTGGCCGGCCGCGAACAGAAAGGCCGCAGTGCGCGCGACGGCGATGACCTCGGGCGTCGAGCCATCGGGGTAGGTCGCTGTCGCCAGCTCGGTGAGCACGTCGTTGCGAGGCCGTCGTCGACGGTCCACGACGTATGCGCTGAACTGATCGAGCAGGAACCGCAACGGATCAGGCGACACCGCCCGGTCGCGAGCGCCTCCCACCGACGGCTCCGGGTGGGAGGCGCCGAGCTGCATCGCGAACTCACGGTGGTCGTCCTCCGGCACACCCAGCAGATCGGCGATGACCAGGAGGGTGAACGGCCGCGCGAAATCGTGGAGCAGCTCGAAGCGGCCCCGGCCGACGAACCCGTCGATCTGCCGGGTAGCGAGACGCCCCATGAACTCCTCGTTCTCCTTCATGCGCTTGGGGGTCATGAGCCGCATGAGGAGCCCCCGCTCGGCCGTGTGCTGCGGCGGATCCTGGGTCACGAGGTAGTCGGCCATCGGCAGCTCGTGACGATGCTGGTCGATGAACGCGCCGATGTCGTCTCCCACCGGGGCCGTGGTCCGAAATCCGGGAAACGGCCCCGATACCGCGGCACACGAGGAGAACGTTGTCGGATCACGAAGCACCGCTTGGGCCTCGTCGATCCCAGTGACCGCCACGACGCCGTGGTGCGGCAAAGACGTCACGGGGCACCTCTCGCGCAGGTGGTCGAGGTACGGGTACGGGTCGGGGACGAGCGACGGATCAGTGAAGTAGTCGAGCGTGTCGAAGTCGGTCATGCCCTGCCCCCAGGTCGTGTCGCTGCCCTATGCCGCTGTGCTGCCAGACGCCTGCCTAGCACGGGCCAGAGGAGACACGTCAGACCACCCTCGTGGCAACCGAGAATGCGTGACTCTCAGCGCACGTCCACGCACGTGCGGCCGAGGACCACGGTGCCGTCGTTGGCTCGTCGACGAGCGTCGCGGCCACGGGAAGCTCATCCTGGTCACCGGGTACGGCAACAACCCGAACACCCAGAGCGCCCACGGGTACGCCAAGCTCAGCCTCGCCGACGGTCGTCACTGGGACATCGACGCCGTCCGGAGATGCAGCACCGACCGCGCCGACC
>JANLSK010000158.1:0-43281 GCA_031362415.1 Actinomycetes bacterium
GGGCCTGGGTGGCGATGGCGACTTCGCGTCGGGCGGTGGGGAGCGAGAGGTTCGACCGGGCTGCGAGCCAGGATGCGGTGTCGGGCATCCCGTCGACCCGGTAGCACTGCGACTCGTCGAATGCGGCGATCACGTCGATCATCTCGGCATGAATGGTGGTCATCAATGCTCGTAGCTCGCCGAGCGTGTCGGCCAGTTCCTCCGGTTCGATACCAGCAAAGCGCTTCCCATCCATTGACGACCATGATACCAGAGGGGTACGACGGTAATAGACCCTCCATTTCCAAGAAAAATAGAGGATCTCTAGATCCTGGTGACAACCCGTAGTCATCCGTGTCACATTGAGATCGGGTGACAGGCAGAGCCCTGCAGCGGGGACCTGCTCCGCCGGATCTTTGATTCCGAGTGGTTGGGTCGGACGACGATGGAACAACCTCCGTCGCCGGGCGGGGTCAGGGGCCGATGCGGCGGGAGTCGCTCGTGACCTGCAGGCGTTGGCGGATGTCGGTCACGGAGGCGCCCAGCTCGATCTGGTAGGTGCCGGCGTCGATCCACCAGCCGGGTTGGGTGCGCAGATCGGTCGGCCGGGCCAGCATGGGGTTGGCGCGGCCTCGGGTGGCGAGCTCGTCGCGATCGGGGCTGGTGGGGTCCCAGTGGGCGAAGGCCCGCTCGGTGAGCTCGATGCGGGCCGTGGTGGTCTCGCCCGGGTCGAGCCAGAGCTTGGCCCAGCCCGCCAGCTCCCGGTCGGGGCGAGGCAGTCGGCCGGGGCCCTGGGCGGGGGCGATGTAGCACTGCACGACCTCGGCGCCGCGTCGGGTACCGGTGTTGGTGACAGGTACGGTGACGACGACCGTCCCGCCGGGCTGCAGGTCGTCAGCGGACACCGCCATCTCGCCCCACGAGAAGGCGGAGTAACTGCCTCCATGGCCGAACGGGAAGCGGGTGGGCAGGCAGCGGGTGTCGTACCACCGGTAGCCCATCAGCAGACCCTCGCCGTAGCGGTGATGGTCGTTGGCGCCGGGGAAGGTGTCGTAGGACGGGTTGTGCTCGACGCGCAACGGGATGGTGGTGGGCAGCCGGCCCGCCGGCTCGGCCTCGCCGAACAGCATGGCGTCGAGCGCAGGAGCCATCTCCTGACCACCGAGCCAGACCCAGACGATGGCGGCCACGTCGTCGGCCCACGGCATCGTGACGGGTGCGCCGGCGTTCACGACGACGATCGTCCGCGGGTTGGCTGCGGCGACCCGCGCCACGAGCTCGTTCTGGGCGCCGGGCAGGTCCATCGACTGGCGGTCGTGGCCCTCGCTCTCCCACTCGTCGCTCGTGCCCACGATCACGACGGCGACGTCGCTGGCCGCAGCCGCGGCAACGGCGTCGTCGATCTCCCGTCCGGTCTCGGTCGGGCGAAGGCCGATCTTGGCGAGGTACAAGAACGCGGCGTCGCGCGACGAGTACTCGACGACGAGCTCGACGGGGGTGCCCTGCGTCAGCTCGATGTCGGCCCCGCGCTCGACGCTGGCCATCCCGAACACCTCGAGGCCGCGCGGCGTGTCGGGGGCTGCGTGGTCGATGGTGAGGGTGCTGTCGACGAACAGCCGGGCGTGACCGAGGTCGACCAACGTGAGCACGTGGGGTCCGCTGCGCTCGGGGGTGAGGATCGTGGTGGCCCGGAACGAGAACTCGCCGCCGATACCGGGCGCCGGGCTCTCGACGAAGAAGAGCCGGGTCTCGGGCCGGGTCATCGTCGCCACCGGTTCGCCTTCGAGGTCGTGTCCGGCGAAGAGCTCGACGAGCACGCCCTGGCGCCCGTCCGGCGTGGCCAGGGACGCCCCCTCGATCTGGCGGGTCGACCGGTCGATCCGGCATCCCGGCTCAACCACGAGCCGGTCGCCCAGCCGCTCGGCGAGCACCTGGTGGAGCGACACCTTGTAGTGGGGAGCCAGGTTCGCCGACCCGCCGCCCATCATGTGCACGTGCGAGGCCATGGGGCCGATGAGCGCCACGCTCAGCCCGGCCTCGGGATCGAGCGGGAGGACACCGTCGTTGGTGAGCAACACGCTGGCGTCGGCGGCGGCGCGACGGGCGACGGCCCGGTCCTCGGGCCGATCGATCGACGCTTCGGTGGGCTCGGCGTCATCCCAGGCCCCCAGCCGGTCGAGGACGGTGAGCCAGCGCCGGACCATGGTGTCGAGCTGCGCCTCGGGCACCCGTCCGTCGCGTACGGCTGCGGCCAGGGCCGTGCCGTAGACCCGGCTCGGCCCGGGCATCTCCAGGTCGAGGCCGGCGGCCGGGGAGACGACGGTGTCGGCGATGCCGAACCAGTCGGTCATCACGATGCCCTCGAAACCCCACTCATCCCTGAGGATCGTGGTGAGCAGCTCGGCGCTCTCGGTGAGGAAGACGCCGTTCAGCCGGTTGTAGCCCGTCATGACGGCGAGCGCCCCGCCCTCGGTGACGGCCAGCTCGAACGGGCGCAGGTACAGCTCGCGCAGCGTCCGCTCGTCGACGTCGGAGCTCATCGTCGAGCGCTCGAACTCGGCGTCGTTGGCCACGAAGTGCTTGGGCGTGGCCGCAACCCCTTGCGATTGCACGCCCCGAACGAACCCGGCGGCGATCTTCCCCGACAGCAGCGGGTCTTCCGAGTAGCACTCGAAGTTCCGCCCGGCCAGCGGAGAGCGGTGCAGGTTGATCGTGGGGCCGAGCAGGAACCGGCACGACTTGGTGCGTGCCTCCCTCCCGATCACCGCGCCCACCTCCTCGACGAGGACCGGGTCCCACGTGGCCCCGAGCGCCGAGCCACAGGGAAGGCACGCCGCGGTGACGGTGCCCGCCCCGAGCAGCGCCGATCCCCGAGCGCCGTTGGGGCCGTCGGTGACGCGGATCGGCGGGATCCCTACCCGTTCGACCCCGCCGATGTTCCACAGATCGAAGCCCGCCGTGAGCGCGGCCTTCTCGTCCACCGACAGCTCGGCGAGCACATGCTCGATGTCCATGCATCTCCGTTCCCCGACCCGGCTTTGACGGGGAACCGTACCGTCACACCGAAATCCGAGCGTGAGACGAGTTCCGGCCTTCTCTCGGGACGCGTGGGCTCGGGTGGGTCAGGGGATGCTGATGCGGGTCTCGCGCGTGAGTGCGGTGTCGTTGTCGGGGCCACCGTCACAGCGGTCGGTACCGCTGCCCCCGACGAGGGCATCGGGACCGGCGCCGCTCTCGATGGTGTCGCGTCCGGCACTCCCGGTGACGCGGTCGGCGCCGTTACCGCCGAGGATGAGGTCGTGGCCCGGGCCGCCCTCGACAAGGTCGACGCCGTCGTCGCCGCACACCACGTCGTCGCCGCCGAGGCCTCGGATGCGGTCGGCGCCCCCGAGGCCGACGATCACGTCGCGACCCGGCGTGCCGGTGAGCACGTCCACCGTCCCCGTGATGGCGTACGTGCCGTCAGCCGCCGTCGTGGCGGCCTGGGAGCCGGCCAGGCCGGGCCTCGATGTCACGGTGCACCCGCCGAGGGCCGCGCCCGCGGTCGAGGGACCCGTGCCGAGACGACGGCGTTGGACACCATCAACGCGTTGATCCCAGAGGTCAACGTCCCGCTGGCGACGACGAACGGCGTCGGCCCTCCCGGGCAGCCGGCGCCGCTCGACCGTCAGACGGAAGCTGATCTCCGACACGGCTGGTGTCCGACATGCCAACCGGAGTGGCAGACTGCCGGATCGAGGCTGGTCCCGTTCAGGCAGGGCAGCGCTGGGCTGGGTTCGGCCGTACCAGCACCATCCACGTGTCGTGAGGAGCGTCCCATGGGAATGATGGACAAGATCAAGCAGCAGGCCACGACGATCACCCAGCAGGGCAAGGCCAAGGCCGGCGAGTTCCAGACCAAGCGCGAGATCGAGAAGGCTGCCCGCGACCTCGGGCTCGCCGTGTACCACAAGCACGCCGGCGACGCGACGCTCGACGACGACGTCGCCCGTCTGCTCGGCGTGCTTGCTCAGCACGCAGCCGAAGGGGCCACGATCCCCCGTCCCGGTTCCGAGGTCGAAGGCGACGGCACGACCGGCTGACGCGTCAGCGTGCCGCGTGCCTGCGGTCAGGGAATGATCGCCAGGAACAAGAACGCCGAGAAGATCAACAGGTGCAGTGCGGCCTGCAGCACCGTCGCCTGACCCGATCCAAAGGTGAGACTGGCCACGATCGCGGTGACGGCCAGGAGCACCATCTCCTTGGCCTCGAGCCCGAGCAGGATGGGCCCATCGAGCCAGATCGACGCGATGGCGATCGTGGGGATCGTCAGGCCGATGCCCGCAAGCCCCGAGCCGAGAGCCAGGTTCAAGCTGGTCTGCATCTGGTTTCGACGGGCAGCCCGCACGGCGGCGATCGTCTCTGGCGCCAGCACCAGCAGGGCGATGGCGACAACGTTGCCAACGCGATGATCGTCGCCAGCAGGGCGTTCGCGCCCTCCTCCTGGAACCTCACCACCGGGTGTCTCAGACCGTTCACGAGCCCCGGCCAAAACTGCGGAACTGATCAGGGGGACGACGACCGGCCAGCGGAGCCACGAGACGGGAGCGGACATGACTCGACCGTAGTCACGGCGTTGCGGCCATTGGTCCGGGCCCAGACGGGAATGGCCGTGATCGTCAGTGGGGCGTGGGCCTCAGGTCGCGGTTCTCGGCCGGTTCGGCGATCTGGGTCCGGAAGGGGCTCGCTGGATACGTGCCGAGGAAGCGCAGCTCTACCGAGAAGTACGCCAGCTCTTCGAACGCCAGCGCTACGTCGTGCTCCAACGGATGGCCCTCGATCTCGGCGTAGAACTGGGTCGCGAAGAACGTGCCTCCGAGCTGGTAGCTCTCGAGCTTGGTGATGTTGACGCCATTGGTCGCGAAGCCGCCGAGAGCCTTGTAGAGCGCGGCGGCCACGTTGCGCACCCTGAACACGAACGACGTGACCACGGTGCCGCTGCCAACGAGGGGCTCGGCCGGCTCGGTCGAGAGCACCACGAACCGGGTCGTGTTGTGGTGCTCGTCCTCCACGTCCTCGGCCAGGATGTCGAGCCCGTACAGGTCGGCGGCCATTCGCGGGGCCAGCGCCGCGGCGGTGAGGTCACCCAGCTCGGCGATCTCACGGGCTGCGCCCGCAGTGTCGCCCGAGACGTGTCCCGTCCAACCGTGCAGCCTCACGATCTTGCGGCATTGGCCGAGCGCGTGGATGTGGCTGCGGACGGAGCGGATTCCCTCGAGCGTCGCACCCCTCGGGGCCATGAGCTGGAAGTGGATGGGCAGGAAGCTCTCGCCCACGATGTGCAGCTGCGAGTGCGGGAGGAGGTGGTGGATGTCGGCCACCCGCCCGGCGATCGAGTTCTCGATCGGGATCATCGCCAGCGCCGCTGCGCCCGACTCGACCGCCGTGAACGCATCCTCGAAGGTGGGGCACGGGAGCGGTTCCATCTCGGGGAACATGCTCCGACATGCCATGTCGGAGTTGGCTCCCGGCTCACCCTGAAACGCGATACGTCGACCCATCGTCTGTCCGTCCGTCACGATTGACACGCAGTCCTGGTCCGGCGAGCGTACGTCGTGCGCTCGCGCACTCGACACACCGCGCTCAGTACACCGCGCTCGCGCTCGTGCTCGCCTGAACTGGCGCCGGGCTGGCGCCCCGGGCTTGACCCAGCTCCTCGACCATGCGGGTGCGCATGGCCACGAGATCGGTGGTGACGGTAATCATCCGGAAACCCTGCTCCACTCGGCGTGAGGCCAACGCGCCATTGGAGTGGATGCCGGGGACGATTCCATGGCGCCGGCATCCGGCGACGATGGTCTCGAGGGCGTCGGTGAAGCGGGGATGCTCGTCGTTGTTTCTCGGCTCGAGCCCGAGGGTGAGCGAGAGGTCGGCCGGGCCCACGTAGACGGCGTCGATGCCGGCGACACCGAGGATCTCGTCGAGGTTGGCGATGGCCTCGACCGTCTCGATCATGGGCACGACGGCAATCCGTCGGTTCACCATGGCGGTGTCGGCGTCGGCCCGGAGGCTCGACATGAGCGGGCCGAAGCTGCGGGCCCCCTCGGGTGCGTACCGGCACGCCCGCACGACGGCACGCGCCTCGGCGGCCGAGTTGACCATGGGCACGATGATGCCCTCGGCCCCGGAGTCGAGCATCTTGCCGATGATGCCGGGCTCGTTCCACGGCACCCGCACGATCGGGCTGCTACCCCCCAGGGCCACGGCTTGGATCATCCCGAGCGTGGCCGGGTAGTCGATACCTCCGTGTTGGGTGTCGACGCACACGTAGTCGGGACCGAGCCGTGCCGTGGCCTCGGCGGTGACGGGCGACGCCACACTGAGCCAGGCTCCGAGCGTCACCTCTCCGGCCTGCCACCGCTCTCGCAACCCTGTCATGCCTGTCGCCCCCTCGTCCTACAGCGATCGCCGGGCCTCACTTCCCAGGTGTCCAGCACGGTACGGGCTCGGCGGCGCACGGGCTACTTGATCGCCACCGCCGCGATGCCGGTGATGGTGGTGTTCTCGAAGGTGTTGGCGCCACCGTGCACGATCCTGTTCGCGCCGTACCGCCCGTCGTCACCCAGGCTCACATGTCTGCCCTCGACCGCGTGGAACACCGTGCCGTTGTCCATTCGGTGGATCGATCCGACCTCGAAGGGCTCGCCCTCGTCGGCTCGGAGCGAAATGCGCCGGGCCATGGCATGGCGGAGATCGCCGAGATCGTCATCGAGACGAACGTCGCCGATGATCCGGTTGCGGACGTCGGGGTTTCAGGTCGGTGCACCGTCGAGTGTGGGCAGATCTCGGGCCGGGTTGAAGGCGGTGCTTCCGGGGTCGTCGTTGATGCCCCGCACGTTCGACGGGTTCTCGGCGGCGAGGATGCTTTACTGCTCGGCGAAGTTCACGTTGACGTGGATCACGCCCGCCATGAAGGCACGATCGGCGCCGGTGACCGGGGCCCTCTCGGTGGCCACCTCCGCCTGCGTCGTGAGGTTCTTGCCGGGGATGGTTTTGCGGCCCGACGGGATGGTGACACCGGGGCCTACTCTCGACATGGCCGACACCATGGCGTCCTGAACACACGCCCCACCCGAGGAAAGGTTTGGTTTGTGAGCGAAAGTCCGGTACCTGCTTCGGCGGGGGGATCGCCTGGTGCGCGGCTGCAGCGGGTGTTCGTGTTGGCGCCGATGCGCATCGAGCTCGATCCGATCGTCCGAATGCTCGGGTTGGGTGCGGTCGACGATGCCGCCCGGTGTCATCGCGGCCGGGTCGACGATCTCGTTGTCGACGCGGTCCTCACCGACATCGGCATGCGCCCGGCTTTGCTGGCGGCTCGTGACGCGCTGGCTGCGGGGGCCGAGTGGATCGTCGTGTGCGGGATCGCCGGAGGGGTGGCTGCCGGCGTGCAGATTGGCGATCTGGTCGTGCCCGAGAGCGTGCTCGACCGGGAGACCGGCCGCCGCCACTGGCCGACCGCTCACCCCGCCCTGAGCCCCCACGGGTCAATCAGCTGTGGCGACGAGTTCATCACCGACCCCAACGTGCTCGGAGCCATGGCAGCACAGGGGATCGTGGCGGTCGACATGGAGACGGCAGCCGTCGCCGCGGTGTGCGAAGCGGCCGGGCGGCCGTGGACGGTGTTCCGGGCGATCAGCGACCACGCTGCCGGTGGTCTGGTCGACGGGGCGGTGCTCGCCATGACCCGATCCGACGGGACGTCCGACCCGGCAGCCATCGCCCGCTACCTCGAACGCGATCCAAGCCGCCGTGAGCGGCTGTCCCGTCTGGCGCGCGATGCCGCTGTGGCCACCGAGGTCGCAGCATCGGCCACCGCCGCCTTCTGCCGAACGCTCGCGAGCGACTGACGCCCGACCGTCGGGTGCTTCTGAACGATCCCCCTGACCCCTGAGCGACCGTCTGACCCCAGGGCGGCCGTCGGCTCGAGCTGCGGAGGTCGACCATCGGGGCGGCCGTGTGGGACGATCGCCGTCGTGGCTCTGCCGACACGACCCGACCAGGGGGGCGGCCCCCGGTCGATGAGATCTCGACCGGTGGGGCTCCTCGTCGTCCAGGCTCGTGCCTTGCGCCGCTTTTGGTACCCGGTGGCTCGGGTCGATGTGCTCGCCGACGGTCCCGTCGCCCGGCGACTGCTCGGCGTCGACCTGGTGGTGTGGTCGTCGGCCCCCGGTCGCGTGGCTGCGGCGTACGACCGGTGCCCGCACCGCGACGCCCGGCTCTCGGCGGGGGCTGTCGAAGAGTGCAGGCTGGTGTGCGCCTATCACAACTGGGCCTTCGGCGACGACGGACGGGCGGTGCACATCCCACAGCTCGGCCCTGGGAGACCTGTCCCGTCACGGGCCCGGCTGGAGACCTACGCCTGTGCCGAGCGATACGGCTGGGCGTGGGTGGCTCTCGATGAGCCCGTGGCGCCGATACCCGACGTTCCCGAGTTCGGGGCTGAGGGCTGGCGGGCCGTCCACGAGCCCGAGTCATGGTGGAGATGCTCCGCACCCCATCTGGTCGACAACAATCTCGACCCCGCACACATCCCGATCGTGCACCGGGCCAGCTTCGGCGTCTCGGACCGTCCCGAGGTCCCGGTCGCCGAGGTCCACCGAACCGCGACCGGGCTGTCGTCGAGCTACGAGGTGCCGGTGGCCGAGGCTCCGGGACTCGTCGGCTCGACCGTGCGAACCACGACGACGCTCGTGCACGCGCCGTTCGTGGTCGTGGTCGGTATCGACTACCCGAACGGCGTTCGCCACCGCATCGTCAAGGCCTGCACGCCCGTCGACGACCACACCACCCACCAGCTCCAGGTCGTGCTGCGAACCGACACCGAGGACGAGGTTTCCGCGGCGGCGATCACGGACTTCGACGGCCGGGTCTGGGACGAGGATCGCCGGGTGCTCGAGACGACGTGGCCCGACTTCCAGCTCGACGTCGAGGCCAACGTGCACTTGAAGATCGACCGCACCTCGATCGAGTACCGACGCCTCCTTGCCGAGGTCGTCGATGGTCGCTTCCCGGTTCACTGAGATCGGCGGCCGGGGTGGCCCGGGGTGGCCTGGGGCCCCGGGAAGAGCCAAGCAAGGTCAGGAGCCCGTGAGGTGCAGCAGGAGGTGCTCGAGAAGGAGGCCTTCGTTGACGGCGCTGTGCTCGACGAGGACGGCCCGGGCCCGGGCGCACTGGTCGAGGGCCTTCAGTGCCGCGGTCGGGGTCAGCAGCAGTGGCGGACGCTCGCCGTCGAGGGGATCGGCGGCACCGAGTCGACCCATCAGAGCGTCGCGGTACACCGTTTCGAGCGCGGTGAGGCCCTCCATGAGGGCGTCGTTGCGGGCCCGCTTCTCCAGCCGGTCGTGTCGCTGCTTGAGGCGTTTCGAAGCCGCGGCCACGGCGACCGGGTCGTAGTGGTGCTCGGCCATCTCGCTCGCCGCCAGGTCGCGCTCGCTCTTGTGGGCTTCCACGGTCTCGGCGAAGGCCTCCTGCACGACCGTCGTGAGGCCCGCGGCTCCGAGCGCGGCCGCCCCCCCGGTGCCGTCGAGGCGGCGGGCCACGTCGACGAAGACCGCCCGCAGCCGTTGCAGGTCGGGGATCGGTCGACCGTCGGGGTCGGTCTTCACGCCGGCGAGCCGTCGAGCCCGGTCGAGTCGTCCTCCAGCGAGACGGGCGACGGCCCGGGCCCGTTCCCCAGGGACGCCTTCGCGTTGGAGGCTCTCGGCGATCACGTCGTCGGTGAGCGCGCCGAGGTCGATGCGCTGACACCGGGAGAGCACCGTCGGCAGCAGGTCGTCGGGCGCCGAGGTGACGAGCACGAAATGGGTGGTGGCCGGCGGCTCCTCGAACGTCTTGAGCAGCTTGTTCTCGGCCGTCTCGTTCATGCGGTCGGCCTCGAAGATCACGATCACCTTGCGGGCGGCCTCGTACGGCGACCGTACGGCCGCCTCGACGATCTCGGCGGCCTGCTCCTTGAGGATGGATGTGCCCTCGGGCTCGATCTCGATCCCGTCGGGATGGCGGCCCCGCAACGTGCGGGTACACGTCGAGCAGCGCCCACAACCACCATCCGGGCACAACAGGGCGGCAGCGAGGCATCGGGCGGCCTCGTCGAGACCCGACCCGGGGGGCCCGGCGAGGAGGTAGGCGTGGCTCGGTCGCCGGGCCGCCCGGCGCAGCAGCTCCACGGCGCGGGGTTGCCCGACCAGGCGGTCCCACAACTGGTTGGCTTCGCCGCCGTGGCCCGCCGTGTCGACGGTGTCGGTCGCGCTGGGCGCTGAGGCCCCGTCGGAAACCCAGCCCCCGATCGTCACGGTCGCCGTCACGGTGCCCGTGGTCTCGCTCGTCGTGGTCTCGCTCGTCGTCGTCTCCGCCACGCTCGGACCTTACCGGAGGGCGGGCGCCACGGCGGCCCACACCTGCTCGGCCACGATGGCCGGATCGGCGTCGGCGGCGACGACCGTCCACCCGAGGTGCTCGGCCAGGTCGCGGTAGGCCGCTCGGACCCGCTCGTGGAACTCGCTGCTCTCGGTCTCCATGCGATCGCCCGAGCCGTCGGGCCGTCGGGCCTCGGCCACCGCAGCCGGAATGTCGAGCACGACGACGACATCGGGCGTGAGGCCGTCGGTGGCCCAGCGCGACAGCCCGGCAATCTCATCGACGCCGAGGCCCTGACCGATGCCCTGATAGGCGAGTGACGAGGGCACGTGGCGGTCGGAGACGACGACGGCTCCCCGCTCGAGCGCTGGCGTCACGACCGTCGCCACGTGCTCGGCCCGGTCGGCTGCGACGAGCAGCGCCTCGGCCCGGGCCGAGACGGGACCGGCGCTGCGGTCGAGGAACAGCGCCCGGATCACGGCCCCGACCGGGGTGGCCCCGGGCTCGAAGGTGGCAACCACCTCCCGGCCGGTCGCTCGCAGCCGATCGACCAGGAGCCGCACCTGGGTGCTCTTGCCGACCGCCTCGCCGCCCTCGAGGACGACGAAGACTCCGGGCTCAGCCGGCACGGACATCGTCACCGTCTCCAACGGCAACGGCCTCGCCGGTCGTCGCTCCATCACCGCCGGTCGCTGCCCGCTCGGTCGCTCCATCATCGCCGGTCGCTGCCCGCTCGGTTGTCGGGTCGCCGTCGCTCGTCGCTTCACGGAGGGTCGTCGCCTCGGCCTCGGCGGCACGGACCTCGCGGCGGGTCACCATCCCCGCCATGACCACCAGCAGGCCCCCGGCCCACAACGTGAGGCGGACTCCGGGGAGCGGCATCGTTCGCTCGAACACGGTGACCTCGCTCCCCACGAGCGCTCGGGAGAGCCGGTCGAGCAATGACGAGATGGCCGGCGACACCGTGAGCGAAAGGATCAGGGTGAAGCGGATCATGGTGTAGAGCGCGGCGAAGGTCCGGCCCCGCAGCTCGTCCTCCACCTGTTCCTGGATGACCGTGAAGCCGGCCACATACGACGCGCCGGCGCACATCCCGAAGGCGGCCACGCAGATCACCGCCGGCCCGAGCGACGACGTGGTGGCCAGGGCCAGCAACCCGAAACCCGTCCCCACAACCGACCCCGTGAACACCGTCTCGCTCGACGGCCGCCGTCGCAGCATCGACAGCAGCACCACGCCGACAGCGGCTCCGGTGCCCAATCCGGTGAGCAACAGACCGTAGCCGGAGGGCCCGGCTTGGAGCACGTCGCCGGCGAAGGTCTTGCCCAGGGGGATGATGGCCCCGCCGCCCACGAGACCGGTCCCGAGGCCCAGCATCACCGCTCGCACCAGGCGATGTGAGCTGATGAACGTGAGACCCTCCTTGAGATCGAGGAACGCCTGGGCCCACACGATGCGTCCGCGGCGCTCCTCGCGGCGACCGGGGATCGACATCTTGAAGATCAGCAACGCCGACGTGAGGAACGTGACGGCGTCGAGGAGGAGCGCGAGCGACTCCTGGCTGGCGCCCAACTGCGAGAACGTGTCGTAACCGCCGAGCCACTCGGCGGCCTTGGCCAACGAGGCGAAGATCGCCGCGCCCAAGGGGAACGTCCCGAACGCCGCGGCCAGGTTGAGCGAGTTGACGGCGGCGAGCTTCTCGCGGGGGACCAGGTTGGGGACCGATGCGTCCTTGGCCGGGCCCCACAGGATCGTGAGCACCTCGATCACGAACGACGCGGCGATGAGCCAGAACAGGGTGTCGACGAGGGGCAAGAGCCCGAGGATGACCGCCCGCCCGAGATCGCAGCTGATCATCAGGCGCTTGCGGTCGAGACGATCGACGATGACCCCGCCGAGCGGGGCGAGGATGAACCCCGGGACCATGCGGGCGACCATCACCAGGCTCACGCCGCTGGCGCCGGAGCTGATGCGCTCGGCCATCGAGAGGATCGCGACGAGCCCGATCCAATCGCCGGTGCTCGACACCACCTGGGCGATCCAGAGCTTGAAGTATTGCGGCGAACCGAACATCCGCCACGGCGCCGGCGGCAGCCCGCTCTGATCGCGCGACGACGGGATGAACGGAGCGCCTGCCGTGTCCGTCCCGTCGGTCGTGTCCGTCCCGTCGGTCGCGTCGGATGCCAGGGCCGCGGACGAGCCGGGCTCGGGCGGGTCCGGGTGGGGCGGGTGAGCGCTCACTGGGGAGCCAGGTTACGGCCGCAGACGTCCTCGCTCCCGGGACAGGGCCCCGGGCGGGGTGATCACGCCGGCTTCTTCTTGGCCTTTCCAGCCTTCCCAGCCTTGCGAGCGCCCGCCTTGACGGTTCGCGCCGTCCCGGGCGAAGGGACGCGCGATGCCGCGCCCGCGCCGCCGGCTCGACTTCGACGGGCGGCTGGACGAGCTGGTGCCGGTCCGGCCGCAGCGCGGGCTCGGAGCATCTCAGCAGCGTCGTCGAGAGTGACCGTCGCCGGGTCGCGGCCCTTGGGGATGGAGGCGTTGGTGGTCCCGTCGGTCACGTACGGTCCGTACCGGCCCGGCATGAGCTTCACCTCGGCCCCCGAGTCAGGGTGGGGGCCCAGGGTCCCGAGGGGCTCGGCGACCCGGCCCCGACGCTTGGGCTGGGCGAGGAGCGCCAAGGCCTCGTCGAGGCTCACGCTGAAGATCTGATCTTCGCTGTCGAGGGATCGGGTGTCGTCGCCCCGCTTGAGATAGGGCCCGAAGCGACCGTTCATCGCCTGGATGGCCACACCGTCGGCATCGGGTCCGACCGTACGGGGGAGCGACAGGAGTCGGAGCGCATCATCGAGCGTGAGCGTGTCGAGCGTCATTGACCGGAACAGCGAGCCGGTCTTGGGCTTCTTCTTCGATCCCTCGACCTGCTGGCCGAGCTGTACGTACGGCCCGTAGCGGCCATCCTTGGCGATGATCGCCAGACCGGTCTCGGGATCGTTGCCCAGCTCCTTGTCGGGGGCGTTCTGGCGCTCGATGAGCTCGATGGCCAGCGCCACGGTCAGCTCGTCGGGCGCCAGGTCTTCGGGCACGGGCCCGGTCTGATCGGCGCGCTGCACGTACGGGCCATAGCGGCCGACCCGCAACACCACGGGACGGCCGGTGTCGTCCTCGCCCAGGGGGATCGACGACAGCGCACGGGCGTCGATCTCGGGGAGGCGTTCCTCGACGAGCTGGTGCAGCCCACCCGTCTCTTTCCCCTTGGGCCCTTCGCCGAAGTAGAACGCGCTCAACCATGGCGCAGCCTCGGTTTCGCCGCGGGCGATGCTGTCGAGGTCTTCTTCCATGCGGGCGGTGAAGTCGTAGTCGACGAGCGTCGTGAAGTGCTGCTCGAGCAGGGCGACCACCGCGAACGCCGTCCACGACGGCACCATGGCCGAGCCCTTCTTCCACACGTAGCCCCGGTCTTGGATGGTCTGGATCACCGAGGCGTAGGTGGACGGGCGGCCGATCCCCCGGGCCTCGAGCTCCTTCACCAGGCTGGCCTCGGTGAATCGGGCCGGCGGCTGGGTCGTGTGCCCGTTCACGTCGAGGTCGGTGCACTCGACCGTCTGGCCCTGCGTCATGGTCGGCAGGATGATCTCGCGGTCTTCGAGCTCGGCGTCGGGATCGTCGGAGCCCTCCACGTAGGCCCTGAGATATCCGGGGAACTCGATGGTCTTGCCGCTGGCGTTGAAGATGGCGTCCTCGCCGACCGCGGTCGTGGCCCCGAGCCTCACCTGGACGCGCTGGCCGCGAGCGTCGGCCATCTGGCAGGCCACGGTGCGCTTCCACACGAGGTCGTAGAGACGGAACTCATCGCCGTCGAGCTCGCCCCGCACCGCTTCGGGGAGCCGGAACTCGTTACCGGCCGGCCGGATGGCCTCGTGGGCCTCCTGGGCGTTCTTCACCTTCTTCTGGAACGTGCGGGGCTGGGCCGGCACATAGTCGGACCCGTACAGGGAAGCGATCTGGGTGCGAGCAGCCACCACGGCCTGCTCCGACAGGTTGGTGCTGTCGGTACGCATGTAGGTGATGTAGCCCCGCTCGTAGAGGCGTTGGGCGACGGCCATCGCTCGGGCCGACGTGAACCGAAGCTTGCGGCCGGCTTCCTGCTGGAGCGTCGAGGTGATGAACGGTGGATACGGCGATTGGCGGTAGTCGCGCTTGTCGACCGACATCACGGTGACGGGTCGACCTTGGAGGCGGTCGGCCAACGCTCGAGCCGAGGTTTCGTTGAGCAGCACGACCTCGGAGTCGACGGCCACCTCGCCCGAATCGGCTCCGAAGTCCTTGCCCGACGCCAGCCGGCGCCCGTCGAGCGAGGCCAGCCCGGCGGTGAAGCCCTGCCCGGCCGCGTCGAAGCGACCCTCGATGTCCCACCATTCGCCGGAGTGGAACGCCATCCGGGCCCGCTCGCGCTCGACGACGAGACGGGTCGCCACGCTCTGCACCCGTCCGGCGGAGAGCTTGGGCATCACCTTCTTCCAGAGGACCTCGCTCACCTCCCAGCCGTAAAGACGATCGAGCACGCGGCGCGCCTCCTGGGCGTCGACCATCGTGCGATCGAGGTCGCGGCAGTGCTCGATGGCCTCGTTGATCGCATCACGAGTGATCTCGTGGAACACCATGCGCTTGACGGGAACCTTGGGGGCGAGCGTCTCGAGGAGGTGCCAGGCGATCGCCTCGCCTTCGCGATCCTCGTCGGTCGCGAGATAGACCTCGCTGGCATCTTTCAGGAGCGCCTTGAGCTTCTTGACGGTTTCCTTCTTCTCGGAGGGCACCACGTACACCGGCTTGAAGCCGTCGTTGACGTTGACGCCGAGCCGGGCCCACGGCTCGTCCTTGTACATCTTGGGGATCTCGGTGGCCTTGCGCGGCAGATCACGGATGTGACCGACGCTCGACTCGACGAGGAAGTCGCTGCCGAGAAAGGCCGCGATGGTGCGCGCCTTGGCCGGCGACTCGACGATCACGAGGGGCTTGGGCACGGTGCTCCTTGATGCTTCAATCGATACCAGCGACGGTGACGCAGATACGACGCGCCAAGGTGACGGACCCGCAGACGGTAGCGGGCCCGGCAGCGTCTGCTGTCACATCGACGCCATCGACCCCGCACCCGGGCTCCGGCCGAGCGTTGGATGCACCCTCAGCCAACGACGGCGAACGGGCCCGAGCCGAGGCTTGGGAAGCCGGCCGAGGCATCTACGCTAGGCGACATGCACCTGAGCACCCATCTGTGCTTGATCGCGGTCCGGCTCTCGTCGAGTCCCCGGGGCTTGTCGCTGGCTTCGTGGGCGCCGGTGGCGATCGGGCCCAGCAAGCTCAACCCCGATTACCTCATCGAGACGTTCGGAACCATCGGGCTCATCGCCATCATCTTCGCCGAGTCGGGTCTGCTCGTGGGCTTTTTCCTCCCGGGCGACTCGCTGTTGTTCATCGCCGGCTTTCTGGCGTCGGAGGGCAAGCTCGAGCTGGCCTGGATCCTGCCGGGATGCTTCCTGGCGGCGGTCATCGGCGATCAGGTCGGTTACATGTTCGGCACGCGGGTCGGGCCTCGCCTGTTCGACCGTCCAGACTCCCGATTGTTCAAGCAGGAGTTCATTCACAAGACGAACGACTACTTCGAGCGCAACGGGCCCCGGACCATCCTCATCGCCCGCTTCGTGCCGGTCGTGCGGACGTTCGCGCCGATCCTGGCCGGTGTCGGGAACATGCGTTACCGCACGTTCTTCGCGTGGAACGTCATCGGTGGACTGGCGTGGGCCGTGGGAATCATCCTCGTCGGGTACTTCTTCGGCGACATCATCCCTGACAAGTACTTCGAGCCCGCGATCCTGGCTGTGGTGCTGTTGTCGCTCGTTCCGGTCGCCCTCGAGATCCGCAAGCACCGCCGAGATCGGTCGGCGCTCCCGCCGGTGCCACCCTTGGGTGCCCAAGACATCGACGATGCCCCGAGTGAGCCCGCTGGTGAGCCCCGGTGAGGTCCCGCCGTCGCGTCCGACGGTCGCCCGTCCCCCTGCTCCTCGGGGCGGTCCTGACGGTCGTCACGGTGGCCTGCAACAGCAGCGGCGGGACGGACTCAGCTTCCTCGTCGTCATCGAGCAGCCCCATCACCCCGGGTCCCGACGATGCGACATCCTCGGGGCCGGTCGGGAGCGCCACGACGACGGTGACGCCCACGGTCGCGGCTCCTCCCGTCGAGTTCAGCGTGGGCGGGGTGGTGGTCCATAGTCCGGTCGATCCGGCCCCGGTCGTGTCGCCCGAGATGCAGGCCGCGATCGTCGACACGGTCACCCGCTACGTGGAGGCGGCCTCGATCGCTCCGCTCACCGGGCGTCAGGTCACGGGCCTCGACGGCATCTTCTCGCTCGACGCCACGGCCCGCCTGGCCACCGCCAGCAGCCAGGACCGGCTCGTCCTTGTCGATGAGGGACTGGCCCCGGCGACGACGTCGCTCGTCGTCGAGAGCGCCATCCTCGATCTGAGCGTGCTCGCCGACCAGGCCGGCGCCGTCGCTGTCGCCGGGGCCCACATCGACGTGCGTCTCCACGTCGGGTCTGCCGACGGCGCCTACGTCCTGGCCCGCAGCGGTGACCTGACCCTGACCGCGTTCCAGGGCGTCTGGTTCATCGACGGCTGGTCGCTCGCCGTCAACGCCACGCCCACGACCGGGGGGCCGGCCACGACCGGGGTGGTCCTCCCCGAGGTCACCACGACCCCGAGTACCGTCCGATGAGCGCCCGTCCGATGAGAGAGCGGCCGAAGCGACGGCCCGTCCGACGGCTGGTGGCGCTGTTCGTCGCGGTCACGACCATCATCGCGGCCTTGGGCGTGGGCGCCGTCCGGATCATCGACGGCGCGCTGCCGGCGCAAGCGCAGGAACCCACGTTCGTCATCACCCGCAACGAATCGGTGAGCTTCAGCGGGGTGTCCGACGAGCCGGTGTTCGTGTTGATCATCGGCAACGACGAGCGGCGAGGCGTCGGGGGCCGGCGCGCCGATGCGCTCCACGTGGTGGGCCTGAACGCCGCCGCGGGTGAGGCGACCCTCGTCAACATCCCGCGCGACACGGTCGTCACGTATCCCGACGGCAGCCAGCACCGGGTCAACGAGGGCAACCCCCGCGCCGAGGCCCAGGGCGATCCGAACCTCCAGACGAGGCTGGTCTCCGAGCTCGTCGGTGTACCGATCGCCTTCACCGTGGAAGCGAACTTCGCGGGCTTCGTGGGGATGGTCGACGACCTTGGCGGCATCGAGGTCGACGTGCCGTTCCGGATGCGCGACTCGGCATCGGGGGCCCGGTTCGACGCCGGCCTCCAGCGCATGGATGGCGCCGCAGCGTTGGCGTTCTCGCGGAATCGCAACATCCGGGGGGGCGACTTCCAGCGCACGGCCGACCAGGCCATCGTGATCCTGGCGGCGTTGGCCAAGGTGCAGGCAGCGCGCCCTGACATCAGTGAAGCGCTGCGTCTCGTCGGCGTGTTCCTGAAGCACGGCGAGCTGCACAACGCCGGTGTCGCCGACCTCGTGCACCTGTCACGGCTGGCCCTGAGCATCCAGACCGGTGCCATCCGCAACGAGGTCGTGCCGTCGCGGACCGGGCGGCTCGGCACCGGGTCGGTCGTGTTCTCCCTGCCCGAGGCTCAGGACCTCTTCGCCGACCTGCGCGACAACGCCATCCTCGACACCTACAAGACCCTGGCCAGCATCGGGAGCCCCCAGAGCGGCAACTGACGATTCCGCGGGTGACGACCGGGGCGTTGGGCCGGCCAACCGGGCGAGGAACGAGGCCCGGCGCCGGCCGGTGTTGCTGCTTGGAGTGTCGCGTCGAGGTGCTGGTTCGAGTTGCCGCTCGGGAATTGCGTCGGGTGCGGCGCGTTCGGGTGCTCTCGGGGAGCCGGTCGAGTGTCGTACCCCGGCGGTACCCTGACCGCGTGGCTCCTGACCCGCTCTCGCTCCTCGAGCCGCGCCTTGCGGCGGCCCTCACCGGTGACGATCTCTCGGGGGCTACCGTCGCGCACGTCGAGCGCATCGAGGCTCGAGCGGCCCGGTATGGCGATCCCCGGGAGCCGCTGCATCAGGCGGTCCTCGACCGGCTGGCGGCTCGGGGCTACGCCGGCCTCTATTCCCACCAGGCGACCGCCGTCGATCTGCTCGCCGAGGGTCGGTCGATCGTCGTGGCCACCGGAACCGCCTCGGGCAAGTCGCTGTGCTACCAGGTCCCCATCGTCGAAGCAGCCCTCGACGGGCGTCGCGAAACCGTGCTCGCCCTGTTCCCCACGAAGGCCCTCGCCCACGACCAGCTCCGGTCGCTCCGATCGTGGCTCGTCCCCGACCTCGTCTGTGCGCCGTACGACGGTGATGCCACGTTCGAGGAGAAGGCCTGGGCCCGGCGCCACGCATCGGTCATCCTCACCAATCCCGACATGCTCCACATCGGGATCCTGCCGTTCCACGACCGGTGGGCCACGTTCTTCATGCGGCTGCGCTATGTGGTCGTCGACGAGCTCCACGTGCTGCGAGGCGTCTTCGGAAGTCATGTCGCCCTGGTCCTTCGGCGCCTGCGGCGCCTGTGCGAGCGCTACGGATCGAGCCCGCAGTTCGTGTTCACCTCGGCCACGGTCGGCAACGCCGGGGCGCTGGCTGCGATGGTGTGCGGTCTCGACGTCGTGGTCGTCGACGACGACGGCTCTCCCCGTTCGGCCCGCACGTTCGTGTTGTTCGACCGGGCCGTCGTCGACGAGCGGCGTGGCACCCGGGCGTCGGCCAACCAGACCACCGGTCGCCTCCTGGCCGGGCTGGTGCGTGAGGGTTTCCAGACCCTGGCGTTCAGTCGCAGCCGGGTCGGGGTCGAGCTCGTCGCCCGTTCGGCCAAGGCGTCGCTGCGTTCTGCGCTTGATGACGCGGCGTGGGCCGGGTGCGGTGACGCGAAACACATCGCCCCTGACGGAGCTGCGGGCGGCATCGACGAGACGGGCCCGGCGGGTACGGCAGGGGCGGCGGCCGCGTACACGGCGGGGGCGGCGCGTCCGAACAGTGCCCGGTGGGGTCGCACGGGTGTCCGGCACGGTGCCGACGAGACGGGCACGGAGGGGACGGCGCGCCCAGCGGGCACAACGCTCCCGGGGGTGACGGCGCGAGCTCGGTCGGTCAACGGTCTCGTCGCCGCCTACCGCGGTGGGTACCTCACCGACGAGCGTCGCGACCTGGAGCAACGGTTCTCGTCGGGCGAGCTCCGGGGGATCGCGGCAACCAACGCCCTCGAGCTGGGCATCGACATCGGCGGTCTCGACGCCATCGTGATCAACGGCTTCCCGGGGACGATCTCGTCGCTGTGGCAGCAGGCCGGCCGGGCCGGCCGTCGAGCCGGTTCGGCGCACGGCGAAGACGGGGGCCCCGAATCGCTCGCCGTTCTCGTCGCGGGCGACGACCAGCTCGACCGCTGGTACTTCACCCACCCCGAGGAGCTGTTCAGTCGACCCCCCGAGGCGGCGGTCATCAACCCGTCGAACCCGTACGTGCTGCTGCCTCACATCGCCTGTGCCGCCTACGAGGCGCCCCTCGAGAGCGACGATCGGCGCTGGTTCGGCGACGGGATCGACACCGCGGCGTGCGATCTTGTTCGTGTCGACTTGGCCCGTCCCCGCGACGGCCGATTGTTCTGGGCCGCTCGCGAGCCTCCGGCGCCAGCAGTGAATCTCCGGTCGAGCTCCGGGCGCGTGTTCCGGCTCGAGGCCACCGACACCGACCGGACGATCGGCACGGTCGACGGGAGCCGGGTGTGCTCGGTTGCCCATCCGGGAGCCATCTACGTGCACCAGGGCCGTCAGTATCGCGTCGACGACCTCGATCTCCCTGCGCACACGGCTCGGCTGTCGGTCTGTGACGACGACGAATACACCCAGACCCGCCACGAGACCGACATCGAGATCATGGAGCAGTTCGGATCGGCCGAAATCGGCTCGCTCATGGCGGGCGTGGGCCGCGTTCGGGTGACCTCGCAGGTGACCGCTTATCAGCGGCGTTGCCTGTCCACGGGCGACGTGCTCGAGGTGGTGCCGCTCGATCTTCCCGCTCAGCTCCTCGATACCTCCGGCTGCTGGTTCACCATCACCCCCGATCTGCTCGGCGCGGCGGGCCTCGTCCCCGCCCGCACCGCTGGCACGGTGCACGCCATCGAGCACGGGTTCATCGGGATGCTGCCGCGCTCGGCCATCTGCGACCGCTGGGATGTGGGCGGGGTCTCGATGGCGATCCACCCACAGACGGGCTTGCCCTCGATCTTCGTGTACGACGGCTTCCCTGGTGGCGCGGGCATCGCCGACATCGCGTTCGCCGTGGCGGCCGAAACCCTGGCGGCGGTGGCGGAACTCATCGGCGCCTGCCCGTGCGACGAGGGCTGCCCGTCGTGCGTGCAGTCGCCCAAGTGCGGGAACTGGAACGAGTACCTCGACAAGGTCGCCGCCATGGCCGTGCTGGCCGTTGCGATCGGCCCGGCAGCTGCGCCGGCCGCGCAGCGTTCCGGGCGGGGAATACACGCAGTGTCGACCACGGCTCGAGCCACGGCCTCCACACCGAGGCGGCGCACTCGAACCGTCGCCTGATCGGTCTCGCACCGGCAACCCAGTAAGACCGCGTCGTTGGCCGATGCTGTGCGTCCGGCCGCCGCTCGAGCTTGCGACGGGCTGCCGCCCAACGCCAGCTCGTCGGCCGCAGCCAGCGCAGCGGCGTCGGCCGCCGTCTGGGCCGCGACACGCCGGGCCGAGGCCGCTCCCAGCCGGGCGATGCCGATAGCGACCAGCCCAGCGACGACCACGATCCCGACCATCAGCACCAACACCGACCCGTGCTCAACGCTGCCTCCGCCCGGTGCCCTCGGGCGCTGGCGCTGGCCCCTCCCGCGCGACCTGCCTGTTGGCTGCGACCTGCCTGTTTGTTGCGACCTGCCTGTTGGCTGCGGGCCGGTGAGGCGGGACCGTGCCTCTGCGTGCGGCTCGGGACCCGTCGGTCGAGACAGTGCCGCTCTGGGTGTGTCGGGGCCGCTTGATCGGCACGTTGCCTTCGGCTGGGGGCCTGTGCCGGTCGGCCGCGACGGGACGACCTCCCTGCGTGGCTGAGGGTTGGCGCCGGATGATCGGGATGGTGTATCCGGCTGCCGGTCCTCGTGGATTGGTCGCCATGGGGCATTCGGGAGGATCGGGTTCATCGTTCCGCTCGCATCGTTGCATCGGAGCGCAACACCAAATCGGGGAGCAGCGGCCCGATGATCGGCACATCGGTGACCGCCTGGTAGCTGACCACCACCCTGACGGCCCCGCCGATGGGAGGTCGGGGACCAACTGCGACCTGCACACCCGACAGCACCCGATTGCCGGCAGCGACGGCTGCGCCGGGATCGGGGTCGACCGCGGCAGCCCGCGCGGCTTCGCGAGCCGCGTGCTGGACGAGCACCTGGGCTCTGACGACGACGGCGACCTGCACGAGCCCGAGCATCAGGATGAGCACGAGCGGGAGAACGAGCACGAACTCGACGGTCGCCTGGCCGGCCTGGTCGCGGCAACGGAGGGCCGAGGCCGCCGGAGCCCGGCGACCGGGCCGACCCGGACTCATTGGGCGAGCTGGATCACGCGGTCGATCGCCGAATCAAACAGACGGCCGATCGAACCCGAGCTGGCAGCCCAGGCGATGAGCAGGCCAGCGATGGTGACCGCGCCGATGATCACCAAGGCGTACTCGGCCGTCGCCTGACCGTGCTCGGGGCGAGCCGGAAACCTCTGGTCCAACCGCAGTGTGACCCAGTGCGCGAACAGAGATAGATCCATCAGGGAACCTCCATGTGAGTTGGGTGGAGCCTGAGGAGGAAGTCATGACGGGGAAGCTGCACAAGACGCCCGCCAGGTGAGCGTGATCGCAGGAGCGCCGCTGGAGACGGGCGGGACAGAGGGATGCGGGCGGGGACAGCGGGAGACACGGCCGGCTGGCGCACCCACACCGTTGAGCAGCGTGGGGTAGTGGAGAGCTGCGGAAGCTGAAGGTCAGGAAAAGCAGCGGCCCGCCGTGGGGGAGCGTGGGGCCACGGGCGCTCAGGCTGCGGGCGGACACGGCGAGTTGGTTCAGGTTGGGGCGACGAGCCGCCCGGCCGGGGCCTGCGGCCGCTCCCTTGTTCACTGTTCGAAGGCTCGGAGCACCGCCGGTACGACGGCCAGCAGCACGAAGCCCGGGAGCGTGCACAACACGAGTGGGAACAACAGCTTCACGGGAACGGCTCGGGCCCGTTCCTCCGCAGCCCGGCGCTCGTCGTCGGCCCGGTCGTCGGCTAGTCGCTCGAGAGCATCGTGCAGGCCCGCCCCGGTGCTGACACCTTCGCCGAGCAGCGTGACGAGCGGAGCCACCACGGGATCGACCAGTGCCACCTGCTGACAGGCTTCCCCGAACGACAGGCCGGAGCTCACGAGATCGAGCACGGGTTGGAGCCGGTGGGCAACCACCCCAGGGCCGTGGACCACGATCTCGGCGAGTGCACTGGCCGGCGCCAGCCCCGAGCCGACGGCCATCCGCACGAGATCGATGGCCTCCGGGAGCGATGCCGAGGCCCGCCGATCGGACCGACGCCGTCTCCGGGCCCCAAGGAGCCCACGACGGGAATCTGATGGTGGGGCTCGCACCGACGGGGTGTTGCCCGTGGCGCCCGCCGCGGCGGCGGAGGGCAACGTCGCCAGCCGCTCAGCGAGCCGACCCCACGTGGCCCTTCGAATGGCGAACATCAGGACGAGCGAGAGGACGATCCAGGGGGCGATCGTGGACGGGTTCACCGGGCCCCCCTGATGATCGTCCGCATCCATCCGGCGCCGAGCGCGTCGAGCGCCAGGCCCCCGATGAGACACCCGCGCCCGATCCCAGTTGTCGTCAACGCGGCGGCGGTCGCCGGGTCGGCCACGGCCATGAGCACCAAGGTGCCCACCGGGATGAGGACGACAACCCAGGCCGACCAGCGCCCCTGCGTCGACAGTGCCATCACCTCGGCGGCGACAGCCTGGCGTCGACGGAGACGGGTGGCGAGTGCGTCGAGGGGCCCGGCGGCCGGACCGCCCACGGCATGGGCCAAAGCCAGGGCCGCCGAGGCCGAGGCGCTGGAGCCGAACCCCGAGGTCGAGCGGACCGGCTTCCTGGAGGCTTCCTGGCCCCAGCCTCGAATGGCCGAGGCCCACCCCAGACCGAGGTCGGCTCGCCGGCAGACGCCTTGGAGGTCGTCGGCCAGCGGGCCGGGGCGGCTGGCAACGTGACGGACCGCCTCTGGAAGCGTTGCTCCGATGCGCAGCTCTCGAGCGACCGCTTCGAGCACGGGGGCCACCGCGGCGTCGCGGCGTCGATCGAGCCGCCCCAGCAGCGTTGCCCGAGCTCCGAGCGAACAGGCCACGTACACCGTCTCGACGACCACGAGCCCCACGAGCCCGGCCCCGATTGCCGACGACCAGGCGCCGATGAGCACGGCTCCGGCCAGCCAGCCACCGGCCACGGCGACCGGCTCGACCGCCAGTCCCAGCCGGGCCACCTCGTGATCGAGGCGAGAAGGATGTGCCTGGCCGATTGGCGCGCCCACGACCCCGAGTTGGCGGGCACGCCCTCTCGTTCGGGACCCCCGGACCCGGGCCAACACGATGGCGACGACGCTGAGCAGCATGAGGTCGCACGCCGAGCGAGTCAGCATCGGAACCATGCCGGGTCGAGGTCGGGTCCATCGGGCCGTCGCGATGGCCGGGTCGGAGACCCCACAGGCACCAGGGTTGATCCCCGACGCTCGAACAGGGTCGTGATCGCGGCTCCGTAAGGAGAACGAGCATCGGCGGCCGGCTGGTGTTGACGGGTTCCCTGCCCGACGGCCGAGCTCGACAGACCAACCAGCTCGCCGATGGCGCTCACCTCTCGACGGCCAGTCGAGCTCCGGCGGACATGCACCACCGCATCGACCGCAGTGGCGATGTGTGATCGCACGGCGGAGGGCTCGGCGCCGATGCCGGCGAGGAGTACCAGGCTCTCGAGGCGGGCGATCGTTTCGCCGAGCCCATTGGCGTGGAGGGTTCCCAGTGAGCCGTCGTGACCGGTGTTCAATGCCTGCACGAGATCGAAGGCCTCGCCGCCTCTGACCTCGCCCACGATCACACGGTCGGGGCGCATTCGTAATGCCGCTCGGACCAAGCTCCGGACGTCGACCCCGCCGGCTCCCTCGGCGTTGGGGGGACGGGCTTCGAGCCGCACCACGTGGGCCATCCCGAGCTGGAGCTCGGCGGTCTCCTCGATCGTCACGATGCGCTCGGACGCGTCGGCGCACCTCAGCAACGTGGCCAGCAAGGTGGTCTTGCCGCTCGAGGTGCCGCCGGAGACGAGCAGGTTCCAGCCCGAGCGCACGGCCCAGGTGAGGAAGGACTCGGCTGCTCCCATGACCCCGAACTCGGCGAGGGTGACCGGTCGGATCCGGAATCGGCGGATGCTCAGGTAGGGGCCGTCAATGGCCAGGGGTGGCAGCACGGCATGCAGGCGGGCCCCGTCGGGCAGGCGAGCGTCGACGATGGGCGCCGACCGGTCGAGCCGTAGGCCCAGTGGGGCCAGGACCCGTTCGATGATGCGTACGAGCGTGTCAGCGTCGAGCTCGAGTGGCACTGCTTCGAGGCGACCGGCCCGCTCGACGTAGCACGACCCCGGCCCGTTGACCAGGATCTCGGAGACGTGGGGATCGGCGAGGAGCGGCTCGAGGGGCCCGAGCCCGCTGACGTCGGCGACGAGGGCGGCGAGCGTGTGGTCGAATCGCTCGCCCGACAACAGGGGGGCTTCGGCGTGCAGGAGCGGCGCGAGCTGATGACGGAGCTCCTGGAGGTCGGTAGCCCCCACCCCCGACTCGGCGAATCGCCGGCGGACGATGTCTCGCAGGGGGAGATCGGGTAGCCGGTTCACGCGGCTGCTCCCGGGCCGATGTCGGGCATGTCGATCCAGCGCCCAGCCATCCGGGTGAGAGGTCGACGGAGCGCGTCGGGCGTGCGGGCCAGCACGAGCCCGGCATCGGCCGCTCGGGCGATGGCCGAGCGCCAGGCCACCCGCGCCAGCACCGGCACGCCGAGCACGTCGCGGATCTCGCGGGCGCCGAGGGCCCGTCCGGGTTCGTCGACCATCACGATCCCGTGCGTGTGAAGCAGGGCGGGGGCCTGCACGGCCCGTCGCAGCGCCAGGTAGCACGGCCGGATGACGAGGATCGTGGCGTCGGCCAGCTCGGCCATCGCCCCTTGCGCCGGGGTGTCGGCCCGACCCAGGTCGGCCACTGCGACGGCTCCGCTTGCCGTGAGCGCCATCGCCAGAGCAGCCCCAGCAGCGCCTGTGGACGGCTGGGCCGACGGGGCGTCGTGCACCGGCCGCCCCATGGGCAGCAGTGTGAATCGGGGACCGTCTATCTCGACCGCGATCCGGGCCAGTGCCTCGGTGGGCGCCTCCGGGCCGAGGGCCAGCCAGTCGGCGAGGCCGGTGGTGGGATCGACTGCCGCGCCCACCAGCGCCGGTTGATCGCCGGCGAGGTCGACGAGCAGAACGGGGGCGTGGTGCTCGGCGAGCACCCCCGCACAGGCGGCGGCGACGGTGGAGGTACCCGAGCCGCCCTTGGACGACCAGAACGTGAGGAGCATGCGATCCCCTTCTCTCAAGCAGGCCATGACCGATGCCCGACAGCGCGACAGCCCAGAGCCGAGCTCAGCTCGCCGGGCTGACAGGTCGGGGCCCGGAGGGTCCCGCTGACGCAGTGATGCGCGCCGAACGACGCACAGAAGGGGAAGAGAGGCGAGCGTTGGCTCGCACCGGCCGACCGACCGAGATCCGACCACGAGTCCGTCGACCGTTCGACGCTTCGTGGTGGGCTCACCCTACCAGGGCCCTGTGACAAGAACACAGGGCGCCAAGGGGAACCAGTGCCGCGACGGCAACAGACTTGCCCGAAATGTGCATCGACCCCGGAGCGAGGCCCCGAGGTCGAACACGAACGAACACCGAGACGAGCCCGGCGGGTAAGGCGGGTAAGGCGGGATCAGCTCAGGCCGACTTGAACTTCTTCGCGGCAACAGCGCCGAGAGCGACGACGAGAACGAGGAGTAACAGCTTCTTCATGAGCCCTCCTAGGGACGGGTGCGCGAACGCGCCAGGCCACTGCATCGTAACGCGGCCGAACTCCCCACCGTTTCGTCGGGCGCGCCAGACCACGCGAGCGCGACGATGGGCGCCCGACCCGAGGAGGCCCCCCATGATCGACATCGCCGACCGTCTGGCTCTGCACGAGTTGATCGGCCGATACTGCGACTTCATCGACAGTCGTGACTGGGACGGGCTGGCCACCATCTTCACGTCCGTGGCCACGTTTGACATCACCGATGTCGACGGTCCGCGCCTGGACGGGTTGGCCGCCATCCAACACCACATGGCGGACGTCGCCCGTCACCCGTTGGCTCACCACGTGACCAACATCTGGGTCGACGACAGCGCCGAGCCGGTGGTGCTGCACGCTCGATTCCTCGGCGTGCTCGACGACCATCGGGTTGCCACCGGCCACTATCGCGACGAGGTCGTGCGCACGGCCGATGGCTGGCGCGTGACGGCTCGCATCTACCGGGCCCAGCGCCGCCCCTGACACCCCCGCACGCTGCTCTGGGTTCCGTGGCGGGCAGCGGGGGCGGCGGGCGGCGGGGTGCGCGGCGGAGACGGACGGGAGAGTCGGCGGGCACAGCTCGTGCGTTGCGCACAACCCACCGGACAGCGCATGACGACCGTGCGGATCGGATGTCGCTCACCCTGCGTGATCGTCTCCTTGGTGAATCAGCCGATGGCGGTACCTGCAGTTTTGCCGATGCCGTACGTGACGCCGGCAGCAGCGAGAACGATCAGGAATTGGCGCAGGGCGCCCTTCCACTGGGGAATGCCGCCGATCGGCTCACATATGCACCCACGAAGAGAGCACCTATCGCAGTGAGAGCAAGCGACCAGGCCAGACGGCTCCGGTTGCTCCCCTGGTAAAGAACCACGGCATGAGCGGCACAAGCGCGCCTACGGCGAAGAGCAGCAATGACGACAGCGCTGCGGTGCCCGGGTTCCCAAGTTCATCGCTGTTGATGCCAAACACTGTTCGAGCGGTGAGAGCAAAGAACGAGTCCTCGTCGAGGGGAATCTCGGTCGCGGCTCACTGAGCCGTGTCGGTGTCCATGCCTATGTCTTCAAGCTTCGATGACAATCGATCGAGGATAAGTGCCGGACTGTGCGCAACCAACGTGCGGAGATCGGCGAGAACGCCGCTGTACAGGTCGACCTGGGCGCGCACCGACACCCATTCCTCTGCCGCCATCGACAATGCTCCGGCAACCAGGCTGGCGAGACCAGCGAGCTGAACCGAACCCTGGGACGCGTCGGCGCCGGCGACGCCCAAGATGAGCGACAGGTTCGAAATGAGCCCGTCGTTCGCTCCCAACACTGCGGCTCTCGCTCCGCCACGGGTGACCCGCTTGTTGGCCACAGGCGCGTCGAACGAGGCTCCGAGGATCAGTGCCCCGAGTTCGGCCGATCCCCTCGCTCCGGGCAACCTCTTGAGGCTTCAACTGACGGACCATCGCAGGTCGATCACCGGTGTTCGTCAGCACCGGTAACGTCCCCTCGTGAGGACGTAGCCGGAACTTCCATGAACGTCCAGAGACGCGGTGGCGGAGGTGGCAGGAATCGAACCCACCCGACGAGGATCACCCGTCGCACTCGTGTTGAAGACGAGGGGGGCCACCAGACCCCATTCACCTCCACCCCCGTTGTTAGTGCCTGAGGAGCCTCAGCCGCCACTCCCAGGTGCGGAAGCGGCCGGGGTGATCGACGCGACATCGAGCCCCGACGGCTCTTCGAAGGCGGGACCGACGAAGAGGAGCTGACTCCCGGTCCAGACCGGTGGCTGGTTGCCGAAGTAGAAACCGGGATCGGGGAGATCGTCCCACTCGTTCGTGGCCGGGTCGTATACCCGACCGAGTCCTTTGGCGAAGAGCATGAGCCCCTCACCGGTCCAGGCTCCCACGATCCCTCCGCAGGGAGGCCCCGAGGTTGTCGACCGTTCCCCGGCGCCATTGGGGATAGGTCCGGGCGAAGGCTTCGGCCACGACGTCCTCGGCCTGGCGACGATCGCCGCACAGCAGGACGGCCAGCCGAAGCACGGCCGCCTGCTGCTCGACGAACGCCGCCACGAACTCGTGGTCGACCGTCACCTCACCTCGTCTGTGCGTCGCCGTGGTGGCCCCCAGCTCGGACGTGATCGACACCGCTTCCACGACCGTACCGATGCCCGCCTCCGAAAAGGTTGCTCGGACGCTCCCGGGCGTTCAGCTCCCGTGTCGCTCGTCCCGACAACCCGAAGGCTTAGAAGTCGAATCCTGGGAGGTCGGGCATGCCGGGTATGTTCGGGAGGTCGGGGGCCAGCTCGACGACGCGGTCGACGCCGTTGCTCACGGTGCCCAGGCCCCGTTGGGCGGCATCGACCGCATCGTTCCCGGCGTCGAAGATGACGCCCTCAATGCCCTGACTCACATCGAACACCGGGGCGAGTGGCCCGGCATGGGACTGGATCTCATCGATGACTTCATTTCGAGCATCGTAAGCGCCCCTGATGATGGCCTGTCCGTTGTCGAGGTTGTCGTCGATCTTCTCCTCCCAGCGCTCGGCGAAGGTGTCGGCGGTGACATCGCGCAGCCGGCTGGCGCTGCCGGCGATGAGGGCACCGATCTGGGCCATTGCCACGCTTCCGGGGACGAAGTACGCGCTGTGGCCTTCCTCGGTTCCGGCGTCGAGTCGGGTGGCGCCGAACCCGGTCACCGTGGGATCGGTGCCGAGCTCGGATGCCTTCTCCAGGTCGAAGACGAACTCGACGACCGGATGCACGCGAAAGGCCGGGGAAGGATCACGGTTGGCGAACGGGATCAGGTCGCCGATGGCCCGCATCGCGTAGATCCCGGTCGTGCCGCCGTTGTTGAGCTCGCGGGCGTGATCGACCGGCACACCCGGGCTGCCCAGGAACAGTGCAGCGTCGGCGCGGGCACCGGCGAGCAGCGCCATGGCCACCACGTTGCTGCCGTAGCTGTGGCCGATGAGGGTGACCCGGGCTCCCGGTTGCATGTCGTCGGCCAGCGACTCCAGAAATCGCGCGAGCTGGGCGCCTCCAGCGGCGGCCGGCTCGATCTGGCGGGCCTGCCAGAGGTTGTCGGGAGCGTCGTAGTCGAGCCAGGCGATCACCGCGACCTCGCCGCAGTTCACGCCGGAGGCTTCGGTGCGCATGAGACGGGCCCGGTCGGCGGTCCGACCGAAGTTCCCGAGGTTCGACTTGGTGCCGGGGACGAGCACCGCGACCGACGAGGCCGATCCGAGATCGCCCATGACCTCGGCGATGCGGCCGTTGACCGGGTCGAACACGAGGAACTGGCGAGGTTCGAACGTGACGGCCCCCCAACGCCCGACAACGACCCGGGGCTCGAGGAGCTCTCGGGAGCGTTCGGCTCGTCGGGCCCAGCGTCGAGCCTCGTCGGTGTCGCCCTGATGCCATGCCGACATGGCCCGCATCTGTGCTGCTGTGACATCTCGGTTGATGAGGCCTCGTACGGAGTCGAGCTCGTCGATCAGCTGAGCCCGCCGCAGGAGATCGGCGGAGGTGCTCTCGGCCCAGCGGCTGACGCCGGCTGCGAGGGTGCCCCCAGGCCAGGTCCGGCCGACCGAGAGCAGGGTCGTGGTGGCGTTGGTGCTACAGCGGCGAAGCTCGGTGGCAGCGATCGAGAGCGACGATGCCATCGAGACGAGACGCTCGGCATTGGCGCCGAGCAGAGCGGTGGTCATGGTGATGTCCCTTCACGGATGGGCGCGCCCGCGGAGCGCGGCGCACCAGGATCACGGAAGGGGGAAGTGCCGGCGTCGGTACAAACCCGAGCGGCGGGACGGGCGCATGCCCGTGCAGGACATCGAAGGGGTCCTGGGTGGTGAGCGGGGTCGAAACCCGGCTCACCACCCTGGAGACCACGCAACAGCAGGTGACGCAACAACAGGTGACGCTAGACGGCGAGCAGGTCTCGGGCGCCGGTGTCGGACGAGGGATGGCGCAGCTTGGACATGGCCCGAGCTTCGATCTGACGAATCCGCTCACGCGTGAGATTGAAGTACTCGCCGACCTCTTCGAGGGTGCGAGGCTCGCCGCGATCGAGGCCGAAACGCAGGGCCAGGATCTGCCGCTCCCGCTCGTCGAGGGGGGCCAGGAGCTTCTCGATCTCGGCCGGGAGCAGCGCCGTTGCCGCCACCTCGAACGGCGACTCGGCCGAGCGGTCCTCGACGATGTCGCCGAGCTCGGCGTCGCCGTCCTCACGGAGGGGCTCCGAGAGCGAGAGGGGCTCGGCGGCGAAGCGCAGGGCTTCGGTCACCTTGTCCTCGGGCATCTCGACCTCGGCCGAGAGCTCGGCCAGTGTCGCCGGACGACCGAGCTTGAGCTCGAGGCGCGACCGGGCCTTCTGCAGCCGGGCCAGGGTGTCGCCAGCGTGGACCGGGAGCCGGATGGTCCGGCCCGTGTTGGCGATACCGCGGGTGATGGCCTGACGGATCCACCACGTCGCGTAGGTGGAGAACTTGAAGCCCTTGCGCCAGTCGAACTTCTCGACCGCGTGCATCAGACCGAGGTTGCCCTCCTGGATGAGGTCGAGGAGCGGCAGACCCGACGCCTGGTACTTCTTGGCGATCGAGACCACGAGCCTGAGGTTCGACTGCACGAACGTGCGCTGGGCGCGCTCGCCTTCGTCGATGGTCTTCTTCAGCTCGCGCCGACGTGTGGGTGTGACCTTGGGGTTGGCCTCCAGGTCGGCACGCGCTGCGTTGCCGCCCTCGATCTGCTGGGCGAGGCGAACCTCGTCGTCCTTGGTGAGCAGTGGGTACTGCCCGATGTCGGTGAGATAGAGCCGTACGAGGTCTTCCTCGTCGCGCTCAACACGCTCCTTCGCCACGTATCCCTTCCCGTCAGAGTGATCGTGTGTGGGCGATCTTCCAAGTGAAGCTCTGGGGAACCCGAAGGTTCCGATGGGTGATACGTGACCCCGGAAACGTCCTTGTGGACCTCGGGTGATGGCGGTTCTCGGACCAATCTTGGGGGTCGATCGCCGCCATGCGAGGGATCCTTCGAAAGGTGGCTTCCCAGCACGGCCACTCCGAGCATACCGCTGGAGTCAAGAGCCCCCCAGGGGGAATCGTCGCCCGTTTTCGCAGGTCAGTGTGGTGCCTGATATCGCCGGGGCGAGCGGGTCAGATCGGTGGAATTCCGGCGCCCCGGACCCGGTCGAGCAGCTCCTGGGCCCGCTGCCAGTCGTCGAGGACGTCGGCGCTGGCGATTCGGGCGATTCTGCCGACCGGCTCGTCGCTGGCGGGCGTGGCGGTTGCGATCAGGGATCGGTAGCCCGTGACCAGGCGCGGAAGCAGCTCTCGGGCAACGATCTCGAGGCGGCACGGTCCCTCCGGCGGCGCCGCGAGCAGTGCCGCGACCAGGGCCTGGCCGCCCGGCGAGCCCACTGTCGCCGCCTCGGCAGGATGTTCACGAGCGATCGACATGCGCGAACCGACCAGATCGGCCCGCCAGGCGTGATGGGCCGACAGCGCATTCCACAGGACCCGGGTCTCGGCCTCGGCGGCCGGGGTCTGGGCGACCCAGCTCCCGAGGATCTCGAAGCTCCGGAGCTCCACCCAGCGCAGCGCGCCGAGGCGAGCGGTGACGACGACGAACTCGGTCATGGGCGGTCCTCGCTACGGTGAGTGGTGGTGGACGCCCCCGGCGTCGTCTCGACGCCGACACCGGTACCGACGTCGACCGGGCCGATGCGGCGCGATCCGGGCCGGCGGGGCCGGCAGGGCCGGGTCCCGGAGGTGGCCTCGGCCAGCACCGTACCCGTCATGATGATCGCCGCTCCCGCCCACCCCCGCCCGCCGAGACGGTCACCGGCCCAGTAGCCGAACACGCCGGCGAAGACGGGCTCGAGCGACAGGAGCAGCGCCGACCGGGTCGGCTCGACCGAGCGCTGGCCGAAGATCTGCAGCAGGAACGCCAGCGCCGAGGCGGCCAGGCCCGTGGAGACGGCTCCGCCGACGGCTCGGGCCGAGACGTGGCCGAACCCGGCGGCGGGGAGCCACACGAGCCCGGCCGCGGCGACGATCAGCAGCTGCGACACCGTGAACGGTACCAGCGGGAGGCGGTGGGCGTACGTGGCGACGATCACGATGTGGCAGGCGAACGCCAGCGCGCAGACGATCGTCAGCCCTTCGCCCCGTCCGAGCCCGTTGACGCCGCCCGTGAGCACGTACAGGCCCACGACCGACATCGCCGTGCCGGCGAGGGCTCCGCGGCTGGGACGATGCCGGGCGACGATCCAGGCGATCACGGGCGTGGCACCCACGTAGAGGCCGGTGATGAACCCTGACGCCGACGGGGTGATGTGCTCGAGGCCGACGGTCTGGGTCGCGTAGCCGGCGGCGAGCACCAGCCCGCCCAGAAGTGCCGGCCGCCAGAACGTCCACGTCATGGGGATGGCCTGGTGGCCGCGGCAGAACGGCGCCAGGGCCAGGGCACCCACCGAGAACCGCAATGAGATGAACGCTGCCGGCGTGAGGTCGCGAACGCTCTCGCTGACCACCACGAAGGTGCCGCCGAACAGTGCCGCGGTGGCGAGCAGCGCGACCCGTCCCCGCACGCCGCCAGAAGCGGACCGGGCGGGCTGTGTGGGCAGGGTTGGCTGGGTGGGGCGATCGGGCCGATTGGGCAGCTCGGTCACCGCCGGCCGCCCCGCCCCGGGAGCCGCACCGCCGTTACCGGGGCCAGCGGTCGGTGATGGGCATGCGCCGGTCGCGTCCGAAGGCCCGGGCGGTGACGCGCACCCCGGGAGCTGCCTGACGGCGCTTGTACTCCGATCGGTCGACGAGACCGACCACCCGGCGCACCATGTCGGGATCGTGCCCGGTGGCGATCAGCTCGGCGATCGACAGGTCGTGTTCGATGTAGCCCACGAGGATGGGGTCGAGCTTCTCGTAGGGCGGCAGGCTGTCGGCGTCGAGCTGGTCGGGTCGCAGCTCGGCCGACGGTGGCTTGTCGATGATGGCTCTCGGGATGAGATCGAAGCCGGCTCGACGGTTGCGGGCCTCGCACAGGCGAAAGACCCGGGTCTTCACGACGTCCTTGATGACGGCGTAGCCGCCGGCCATGTCACCGTAGATCGTGGCGTAGCCGACGGCCATCTCGCTCTTGTTGCCGGTGGTGAGCACGATGGCACCGAACTTGTTCGACAGGGCCATGAGGGTCACGCCCCGCACACGCGACTGCACGTTCTCCTCGGTGGCCCCTAGCTCGGTGCCCGAGAACGCGTCGGCCAGCATGGCCTCGAACGCCGTGTGGGCGGGCTCGATCGGGATGGTCATGCTGCGGATGCCCAGATTCGCCACGAGCGCGTGGGCGTCGGTGACCGATCCGGCGGAAGAAAAGCGTGAGGGCATGAGCACGCCGGTGACATGATCGGCGCCCAGGGCGTCGGCCGCGATGGCCGCCACCAACGCCGAGTCGACACCGCCCGAGAGCCCGATGACCGCGTCGGCGAAGCCCTGCTTGTGCATGTAGTCACGAGTGGCGAGCACCAGCGCTTCGTAGATCTCGTCGTCCTCGTCGAGGAGCGGCTCGATGCGCGACGGCAGCGGGCCGCCCTCGGGTGCGCGTTCGGGTGAGACGTCGACCTCGGCGAGCGGAGCTGCCGACGGTCGTCCCCGGGGATCGAGCAGCCGCTTGCGGAACGCGGGTCGCACGTCGAGATCGACGACGAGCAGATCCTCGGCGAGCTGACGGGCCCGGGCCACGAGTCGGCCGTTCTCGTCGAACACGAGCGAACCGCCGTCGAAGACCAGCTCGTCCTGTCCCCCAACGAGGTTGCAGTACACGATGGGGATCGACGCGTCGGCGGCCCGGGTTGCCAGCATCGTCTCGCGCTCGGCCATACGACCGGCGTAGAACGGCGAGCCGTTGATGTTGACGGCCAGCTCGGCGCCCCCGGCTGCCTGATGGGCGATGGGCCCCACCGGGCTCCAGGCGTCCTCGCAGATCGAGACGCCGACGCGGACCCCGCCGATGACGAACAGTGGACCGACATCGGTTCCGGGCGTGAAGTAGCGCTCCTCGTCGAACACCGCGTAGTTGGGAAGCAAGTGCTTGCGGTACGTGCCGAGTACCTCGCCGTGCGCGCACACCGCCGCCGCGTTGTGGAGATCGCGGCCCATCTCGGGGAAGCCGATGATCGCCGCCGCCCGGCCGGTGCACGCTGCGATGCGCCGGACGGCCTCGGCCGCCTCGGCCACGAAGGCCGGCCGCAGCAACAGGTCCTCGGGTGGGTAGCCCGTGACGCTCATCTCGGGGAAGGCGACGAGGTCGCACCCGGCTTCCTCGGCCCGTTCGTAGGCGGCCAGGATTCGGGAGCTGTTGCCGGTGAGATCGCCGACCACGAGGTCGATCTGGGCGGCTGCGACACGCACGCGGGGCATTCCGCAAGGATACGGGCGTGAGCTTCAACGAACCCGAGCTGATCGAGGCCATCGAGCACTCCGCCGACCCGGCCGCCGTTCGGGCCGTCCTCGAGCGGATCGTCGAGCGTGTGGCCGAGGCTGGTCCCCTCGCGCACGACGCCGTCGTCGCCGAGCTCGGAACCGACGCCGCCTTTCGTGACGGGCTGGTCGCGGTGGCCGGCGCATCCCGCTCGTTGGTCACGGGGCTGATCGCCGACCCCGGCCTGCTGGATGTCGTTCGCGACCGGGTGTCGTTGTCGGGCGAGCGTGCACCGGTCGACTATGTCGCCGCCTCGCTCGGCCTCGACGAGGGCGGGCTGCGCCGCTGGAAGCGAGCCGAGTTCCTCCGCATCGCCGTGCGCGATCTCACCGGGCTCGCCGACCTGCCCGCCGTCGGACGGGAGCTCGCCGGTCTGGCCGAAGGCTGCCTCTCGGCGGCGCTGGCCATCGCCGCGCCGGCCGTCCCCTTCGCCGTGTTGGGCATGGGCAAGCTCGGTGGCTCCGAGCTCAACTATGCCAGCGACGTCGACGTGATCTTCGTCCACGACGGGGAGGGTCCGGGGCCGGCAGCCGAGGCTGCTCGTGCGGCCCGGGGCGTGCTCTCGGCGATGAGCACACCCACCGACGAAGGCATCGTGTTCCGAACCGACGCCGATCTCCGCCCGGAGGGGCGAGCCGGGCCGCTGTCGCGCACCATCTCCGGTTTCCGCACCTACTGGGAGCAATGGGCGGGCCACTGGGAGTTCCAGGCCCTGCTCAAGGCCCGGCTCGTGTGCGGCGATGTCGACCTGGCGGAGCGGTTCTTCGAAGTCGCCGACCCGTTCATCTGGCCCGAGCGCCTCGATCCGGCGGCGATCCGTGAGATCCAGGCCATGAAGCTGCGGGCCGAGCACGAGATGACCAAGAAGGGCTTGGAGCTCCGCGAGCTCAAGCGGGGCAAGGGCGGGATCCGCGACATCGAGTTCGCGGTGCAGCTGCTCCAGCTCGTTCATGCCCGCCACCAACCCGAGTTGCGGTCGCGCAACACGCTGATCGCCTTGGCGTCGCTGGTCGAACACGGCTATGTCGACCCCCCCGACGCCGAGGCGCTCGACGAGGCCTACCGCTTCCTGCGCGACGCCGAGCATCGCCTGCAACTGCAGGACGAACGACAGGTCCACGCCCTGCCGGCCGACACCGCCGGGCGGACCCGACTGGCTCGGGTGATGGGTCATCGCGACCGTCCCGAGGTGTCGGCCCTCGAACAGTTCGATGAGCGCCACCGCCAGCATCAGACGACCGTCCGTACGATTCACGAGAAGCTCTTCTTCCGCCCGGCCCTGGCTGCCTTCGCAGGGGTTGGAGCGTTGTCGTCTGATGCAGCCGAGGAACGCTTGGCGGCCTTCGGATTCCGCGACGCCGAACGCACCCGGGCGGCCATGCGGGAACTCACCGCCGGCTACTCGCGCACGTCGAAGCTCATGCAGCAGCTGTTCCCGCTGCTGCTCGACTGGTTGTCGCGTTCACCCGATCCCGACCTGGGGCTCCTGCAGCTGCGTACGGTCGCCGAGGGCGACACCAGGGCCCGGGCGCTGGCAACGGCCTTTCGTGACTCGCCCACCGCAGCGGAGCGCACCTGCTTCTTGCTGGGCTCGTCGCGAGTGGTGGGACAGGCGATGCGCCGGGTTCCTGAGTTCCCCGCCCTGCTCGAGACCGAGGCTGCGCTCACCCGTCCCAAGGACCCTGGGCTGCTTCGGACCGAGGCCCTCGACGCGTTGCGGTGGCGATCGCACGACGCCGACGACCGGGCGGCTGGGCTCCGACGTTTCAAGCGGCGGGAGCTCCTGCGGATCGCGGCGCGCGACCTGCTGGGCATGGCGAGCCTGGAGGACGTGCAGATCGAGCTGAGCGCACTTGCCGACGCCTCGTTGGAAGGGGCGCTGGCGGCGATCGAGCCCGGGGTGCCGATCGCGGTGATCGGGCTGGGCCGGTACGGCGGACAGGAGATGTCGTACGCGTCGGATCTCGACGTCGTCTACGTGTACGACGGAGACGGCCCGACCGACTTCCGCGCCGCCGAGACTGCCGTCGAGGCCCTCAATCGCGACGTGGGCGCCCTCACCCCGGAGGGCCAGGCCTGGCAGGTCGACACCAAGCTGCGCCCCGAGGGCCGACAGGGCCAGCTGGCGCTGCCGATCTCGGGCTACGAGTCGTACTGGAACGGTCGGGCGCTCGTCTGGGAGTTCCAGGCCCACCTGAAGGCTCGCGTCGTCGCCGGCGACAAGGCTCTCGGCGAACGTTTCCTACAAGCGCTCTGGCCGCAGGTGTATGTGCCCGATTTCGGCGACGACGGGGTGCGCGAGGTGCGGCGCATGAAGGCCCGCATCGAGCGCGAGCGCATTCCCGCGGGCGATGATCCCCAGTTCCATCTCAAGCTGGGCAAGGGTTCGCTGTCCGACGTCGATTTCACGGTGCAGCTCCTCCAGTTGGTGCACGGCCACGACCATCCGGCGGTGCGGGTGGCGTCGACGGTGGAGGCCCTGACCGCGCTCACCGCCGACGGGTTGCTCGACGCCGAGGACGCCGGCGTGCTCTGGGAGGCGTACCGGTTCTGCAGCCGGGCTCGTAACTACCGCTTCCTGCACACAGCCAAGCAGGCCGACTCGCTGCCCCAGACCGCCGTCGACGCCGAGCATCTCGCCACGATGTTGGGTTACACCCATCGACCCGTCACCTCGATGCGCGACGACTATCGCCGAGTCACACGCCGGGCCCGCCGGGTCATGGAACGCCTGTTCTACGGCCGCGACTGAGCGCCATCGCGCCGTCGTCGTGACGGCCGCCTGGCTCGTGCCGCAGGTTCGTTCCCCGACGTTTCTTGGCTCGGTGTTCCTCGGCGCGGCACGCAACTCCCGAGCCGGGCTGTCGACTGGTGGGGCATGGAACTGCCGTCGAGTGGGCTGGGCGCGTTGTGGGCCCGGATCATCCGGAACGCGGCTTCCATGGGTGGCCTCCCGGCCTCGGGGGCTCGACCACCCGTTGCCCCGTCGAGCGTCCCGGGACGAACCGCACCACAGCCACCTCCGCAGTCGTCGTCCCCACCCACTGGTAGTCCACTCTTGACTACTGCTGCGGCGCCACTTCCTCCGGGCTCGACTTCGCCCACGCTCACCGTGGGCGCCGGGCTGTACTCACCGGCCGACCGTGGCGGTACGGCTCACATGCCCGGGGTCCCGACCGGCGCCGCAGCGTCGTCCGCCCCTTCGCTGCCAGTTCCTTCGGCGTCGTCCGTTCCGGCAGCGCTATCGGCCCCCTCGGCGCTGGTCCCCTCGTTGCCCGTCCCCGCGGCGCCGGTCCCACGTCCGACTTCTCGTCCGGCCGCTTCGGGGGTTCCGTTGCCAGGAGGGGGCCCGATGCTCACGCCGAGCCCGCCGCGCCCGGCGGGGACCCCGGGAATCCCGGTCCCTGCAACCGGGCTGCCCGTGCCCCTGGTGCCGGTCACCCTGGTACCGGTTCTGTCGGTACCCGCATCGGCGGCGTTGTGGGTGGTCCCGCTGGCGACGGTCCCGTCGACATCGAGCCCCGCTGCTCCTCCGGCGCCCGTGAGGGCGCCCGCATCCCATCTGCAGGCGCCGGCTCCGCAGTCGGCGGTCACGGCGCTCGGCACCCCCTTGGCCGTTCCGACGGGGCTGGCCGCGTTGCTCGGTGTGGCTCCGCCCGCAGCCCGGATCGCGATGGCGGCGACCACGGGCCTCGTGGCGCTCCCGCCGGCGGCACTGGGGGCCGTCTCCGCTCCCGAGGCGCCCGTGGCCGAACCGACCGAGTGCGCCGACGAGCCGTCCGATCCGACCGTGACCGACGAACAGCCCGCCGATCAGCAGTGTGCACAAGGCGATGAGGCTTCGGGCGACTCCAGAGGGTTCGAGGAGCTGGGTTCGGCCGGCGACGACTCCCCGGCTCGACCTGGTGGCGGCCTCGTCCACCGTGGGTCTGAGGGAGCCGCCGGCGCGACCGGCGCGGTCGGCGACGACGGGCTGCGGCTGGGTGAGTCTGCCCGGGGTGCGCTGGGCGGGGTCGGCGGGGCTGGCGGCTCACCGTTGGAACTGGCCGAGGCCTCGTCGGCCGCGTCTGCGGCGGGCCTCCGGACGGTGGTACCGGCGTCGCAGCTGGGGAACGACCTGTACGCCCAGGCCGTCCTCGGCCAGTACGTGCTGGCCGCTCACCGCGAGCTGGCGCAGGACCAGGAGGAACGGCGCCGCCGTCGGGGCCGCGCCCAGACGGGAACGGCCCGCAAGCCCGAGATCGCCGGGGTGGAGAGCATCGACGCCGAGGGTGGTGACTCCGAACCGAGCCACGACGAGGCTGAAGGCGGTCACGGCCGAGACTCCCGGGATGGTGCCGGTTCCACCGGTGCCCGAACCGACCTCACGGAGAACGAGGCCCCCCCTGACGACGATGCTACGGCCGTGCGTCGGGGCTGATCGGCCGTACCGTCGGAAAGTACGTCCGATACCGGCTGGCGTCGCCAGTGAGGAGATCAAACCCCTCGACGGCGGCGTGGGCTCCGATGAAGAAGTCCGGCAGGGTCGACGAGCGAGGCCCGCCGTTGAGGCGGTATTCGAGGGCACTCGATAACTCGGCATTGGTTGAACCACGCCGAGCCGAAATGACCCCTGACCTGGGAAGCGGGCGGCCCCTGGAACTGACCTCTAGATGTCGTAGTAGAGGACGAACTCGTAGGGGTGGGGGCGCAGGCGGACGGCGTCGACCTCGTTCTCGCGCTTGAACGAGAGCCACGTGTCGATCACGTCGTCGGTGAAGACCCCGCCGGCCCGGAGGAAGTCGCCGTCGGCCTCGAGCGCGGCCAGGGCCTCCTGGAGCGAGCCGGGAACCTGGGGGATCGACGCCATCTCCTCGGGGGGGAGGTCGTAGAGGTCCTTGTCGACGGGCGCCGGCGGCTCGATCCGGTTCTGGATCCCGTCGATGCCGGCCATGAGCATGGCCGAGAACGCCAGGTAGGGGTTGGCCGACGGGTCGGGGCAGCGGAACTCGATGCGCTTGGCCTTGGGCGACTTGGACCCCAACGGGATGCGCACCGAGGCCGAGCGGTTGCGCTGCGAGTACACCAGGTTCACGGGGGCCTCGTAACCGGGGACGAGACGCTTGTAGGAGTTCATGGTGGGGGCGGCAAAGGCCAAGACGGCCGGCGCGTGGGCCAGGATCCCGCCGATGTACCAGCGGGCGAGGTCGGAGAGGCCGGCGTAGCCGCTCTCGGAGTAGAAGAGGTTCTCGCCGCCCTTCCAGAGCGACTGGTGGCAGTGCATGCCGGAGCCGTTGTCCTGGAACAGGGGCTTGGGCATGAACGTCACGGTCTTGCCGGCCTTGTGGGCCACGTTCTTGATGATGTACTTGAACAGCATCAGGTTGTCGGCCATGTCGAGCAGGGTCGAGAACTCCGTACCGATCTCCGACTGTCCGCCGGTGGCCACCTCGTGGTGGTGCAACTCGACGGTGATGCCGCAGGCTTGGAGCTGGGCGGCCATCTCCGAGCGCAGGTCCTGGAAGTGGTCCATCGGCGGAACGGGGAAGTAGCCGCCCTTCATGCGCGGCTTGTACGCCAGGTTCGGCGAACCGTCGAGCTCGTTGTGGCGCAAGGAGTTCCACTGACCCTCGATGGAGTCGACCTCATACGAGGCGTAGTTCGGTCCCTGGCCGAAGACCGCCTTGTCGAAGATGAAGAACTCGGGCTCGGGACCGAAGTACGCGGTGTCGCCGATGCCGGTGCTCTTCAGGTAGGCCTCGGCCTTGGCGGCGATGTGACGGGGATCGCGGCTGTAGGCCTCACCGGTGACGGGATCCTGGATGAAGCAGTTCAGGATGAGCGTCTTGCGAGCCATGAACGGGTCGATCACCGCGGCATTGGCGTCAGGCACGAACAACATGTCGGATTCCTGGATCTGCTGGAACCCACGGATCGACGAACCGTCGAACGCGAACCCGTCAACGAAGGTGTCCTCGCTCAGACGCTGCGACGGGAAGGTGACGTGCTGCATGAGGCCCGGGAGGTCGGGGAACCGGAAGTCGACGAACTCCACTCCTTCGTCCTTGATGAGCTTGACGACCTCTGCGGGAGTTCGCTTCTGCACGGGGAATCCTCCGTTTGTGAATGGGCCTCGGGAGAACCGCTGGTGGAAGCCGGTGAGCCTACGAGGATGCTCGGGAGGCCGACGGATCGGCGGGATGGACGCCGGTGAATCTCGCCGGTGACGGTTTCGCCGATTTTTCCCGAGTGTGAACGCTGTGTGAACGGCTCGCCGGGACGGCGCTCCGACGGTTCCCGACGGGTCCCGACAATGGCACACTCGGGGGATGGATCGTCAACACGAGTACGTCATGCGCACGGTCGAGGAACGGGGCGTGCGTTTCGTGCGCCTGTGGTTCACCGATGTCCTCGGGTTCTCCAAGTCGGTCGCCATTCCGGCATCGGAGCTCGAGACGGCGCTCGAGGAGGGACTCACCTTCGACGGCTCGGCCATCGAAGGCTACAGCCGCATCCAGGAATCCGACATGCTGGCCCAGCCCGACCCGGCCACGTTCGAGATCCTGCCCTGGCGTGGCGGCGACGCCCCGGTGGCCGCGATCTTCTGCGACATCAGCCTGCTCTCGGGTGAGCCGTTTCCCGGTGACCCCCGCTACGTGCTCAAGCGCAACCTCGAGAAGGCCCACGACATGGGCTTCACGTTCCATGTCGGACCTGACATGGAGTTCTTCTACTTCAAGAACGCCACGGCGCCGCCCGAGCCGCTCGACCGGGCGGGCTTCTTCGATCTCACGCCGGCCGACCTGGCTTCGGAGCTGCGCCGCCGCACCATCATGACCCTGGAGGCCATGGGGATCCCGGTGAAGTACAGCCACCACGAGATCGCGCCGAGCCAGCAGGAGATCGACCTGCGCTACTCCGACGCGCTGTCGATGGCCGACAACATCATGACGTTCCGCCTGGTGGTCAAGGAGGTGGCCCAGGAGCTCGGGGTCCACGCCACGTTCATGCCCAAGCCCATCACCGGCGTGAACGGTTCGGGTATGCACACGCACCTCTCGCTCTTCGAGGGCGACGTGAACGCGTTCCACGACGAGGGCGATCCCGTGGGGCTCTCGAAGGTCGGCCGTCACTTCCTCGCCGGGCTGTTGCGCCATGCCCGCGAGATCACCGCGGTCACGAACCAGTGGGTCAACTCCTACAAGCGCCTCATCGTCGGCTACGAGGCACCCGTCTACATCTGCTGGGCCCGCAACAACCGGTCGTCACTCGTTCGGGTGCCGATCACTAAGAAGGGCAAGGGATCGTCGACCCGCATCGAGTACCGGTCGCCCGATCCGGCGTGCAACCCGTACCTGGCGTTCAGCCTCATGCTGGCGGCGGGCCTGAAGGGGATCGAGCAGGGCTACGAGCTCCCGCCCGAGGCCACCAACAACATCTACGAGATGACGCCCGAGGAGCGACTCGCCGACGGGATCGAGTCGCTGCCCGACTCCCTCATCGAGGCCGTCGACGCCATGGAGCGCTCCGAGCTGGTTGCCGAGAGCCTGGGCGAGCACGTCTTCGAGTACTTCATCCGCAACAAGCGCAAGGAATGGGACGAGTACAAGTCGTACGTCACGCCCTTCGAGCTCGACCGCTATCTCGAAGTGCTCTAGGTCGAGGACCAGACAGACGATGACCGCCGACGTCTTGTTGGTGTACCCCGACCCGCCCCCGCCGCTGGTCGCGCAAACGCTCGATCTCGCCGGCTATCCCTGGCGCGCCGCCGGGAACGTCAGCATCGCCATGCAGGCCGAGCCGTCCGACGGTTGGGTGGGCGCCGTGGTGTGCGCCGACGCCGACAGCGAAGGCGCATTCGGCATGTGCCGGGCCCTACGAAAGCGCGACGCCAACCTGGTGCCGGTCCTGCTGCTCGTTGCCGGCACCCAGCTCGCCGAGCTGGAGCTGCGGGAGGACCTCTTCGACGACTTCTGCCTGAGCCCGTTCCATCCCGTCGAGCTCGAGGCCCGGTTGCGGCACCAGTTCCGGCGCTCTGGTCGCCAGGCCCGGCCTGAGATCATCGAGTACGGCGAGCTGGTCCTCAACCTCGAGACGTACCAGGCCTACATGGGAAACAAGCCGCTCGACCTCACCTACATGGAATACGAGCTGCTGAAGTTCTTACTTTGCTTCCACATCCGGCCAAACTATGGGTATCGCAACATTCACACTTGGATAGCCGCGTTGCTCAACGTTTTTTTTGCCCA
>JANLSK010000212.1:0-3764 GCA_031362415.1 Actinomycetes bacterium
CGTCGGCCGATTCGGCGATCACCTCGCCGGCCAGGATGCACTTGGCCAGGGGGTTGTCATGCGTGCTGGGGTCGGTGTGGTGCAGGCGGATGCCGTCGACGAAGCCCTGGGGCAGTTGCCACGACGCCAGCGCGACCGCGCCGATCTCGGCGTGGTCGCCTCCGAAGGCGTTCAGTTCCTTGAGCCTGCGCCAGGAGGTGTCGGCTCCTGAGGTCTTGATGATCGCGTCGTAACGCTCGGGAGCGTGCCGCTTGAGCAGCACCTCGCCGAGGTCGTGGAGCAATCCAGCCGAGAAGGCGTCGCCCCTGGGAACATCGAGATGCTTGGCCATCGCCGCCGCGGCGGCCGCACCGGCGACGGCGTGATCCCAGAACCCGTCGGGAAGCTGCTTGGTTCGGGCGTCGAAGAGCCCCGCCGCTGTGCTCACCGCGAGGGCCCGCACGACGGCGAGCCCGACCACTACCACCGCACGGGACGCGCTCGAGACGCTCTGGGTGGTGCCGGAGAACGGGGAGTTCGCCAGCCCGAGGATCCGGGCCGACAGCGCCGGGTCGGTCTCGATCACCCTGGCCAGCGCATCGACGCCGACGTCGGGATCCTCGAGCATCAGGAGCACCTTCTGCGCCGATCCGGGCTGCATCGGGATACAGCGCAACTCGTCGATCAACCGCTCCGCGACCATCGAACAAAGCTAATGCTTCTCAGGGAGCGACTGAGTAAGCCCTCGTCGGAAACAGAATCTCGTAACGAGAGAGCTGGGGAGCCTGTACAACCTTCTCAAGAGATGCGATGCAGCGCTCGATAGCACATGGTGCACACGGAGCGCGCCGTGAACTGACGAGCGCGGAGCGGATTGGGGAACGATCTTCATGAACGGGTCTCAGGGCGGGGCGCGGACGTCCCCCGAAGTCGTCGTCACGGGCATGTGGCCGGCAGCGGCGACCGACATCAGCCATCTCGTCGCTGCTGGCGAGCGCGCCGGAGCGATCGTGGAAGCACTGTCCGATCTCGTGACGGTGATCTCCCGGGACGGGCGCATCCTGGAGGTCCTCGGGCCGGCCGGCGACGAAGAAAGCTGCCGGGTACGCCCCGGGATGGCGATCGAGGAGCTGGTTCCCGGCGACGTGGCTGTCGAGCTGAAGGCCATGATCGCCGAGGTGCTCGCCGGGAATGGACCGCGTATCCACACGCTCGAGCTGCCCGGGACCTCGAAACCGCGGGAAGGCGCGACAAGCAGCCACCCAGCCGAGGGTCAGCGCTGGTTCGACGTCCGCATGGCGTCGAGCGGCACCGACGAGGTGACCGTCGTCGTTCGCGACGACACCGAGCGGCGACGAGCTCACGATACGCTCCGCCGCAGCCAGCAGTTCTTCGTCGCCCTGGCCGCGACCGCGCCGTGCGGGATCATCGAGGTCGACGGCGACGGGCGGGCCCGCTACGCCAATCCTCAGGCCGAGGAGTTTCTCGAGATCTTCGCCCTCCTCGACGGCAGCTGGCTGAGGACCATCGAGGCCGAAGATCGGGTCGCCGCCGCCACCGAGGCGCTCGTCGCCAGCGCCGAGCACCGCGACTTCGTCGTCGAGTTCCGCGCGCACCCGGCCGCGCGCAGCACAGACGACGATCGGGTGATGTGGCTGCGGGCGCAGGGACGACCGGTCTACACCGGCGACGAGCTCACCTCGTTCGTCGCCTCGCTCACTGACATCTCAGAGCTCAAGGCCGCCCAGGCCGAGCTCGACCGCCTGGCCACCCACGACGCGTTGACCGGTCTGCCGACGAGACGGCTGCTCGAGGACCGGCTCTCGGTTGCTCTGGCCCGCCGGCTTGCCTCGAGCCACGGCGTGGCTGTTCTGTTCTGCGACCTCGACGGCTTCAAAGCCGTCAACGACCAGCTTGGTCACGCGGCCGGCGACGAGCTCCTTGTCACCGTGGCATCCCGCATATGCGGCGTCATGCGCCCCGGCGACACAACGGCCCGCTTCGGCGGCGACGAGTTCGTCATCGTTCTCGACGACATCGTCTCGGCCGATGCGGCCGCCAAGGTGGCCGAGCGCATCATCGCGGCGGTCGTCGAGCCGATCATGCTGCACGCAGGCGAGGCCCGTGTCGGCATGAGCATCGGGGTCGCGTTCGACTCGGGCAGCTCTTCCGAAGAGCTGCTCGGCCGCGCTGACGCCGCCATGTATCTCGCCAAGCAGCAGGGCAAGGGCCGCTGGGTCGTCGGCTGAGCGAGCCGTGCCGGGAGCTCCCGGTGGGTGGCATGCTCGTTGCTGAGGTGCTCAGCGACCCTGCGGTAGAGGAGCCTTGGGCTCTCAGGATCGTCAACTGGCATCCGTGGGGCCCCAGCCAGGATCGTCAGCTCACACGCAGGGGCAACCGGTGGCGTCGCAGGCTTCGGTGGTCACCGCTTCGCAGCAGAACCAGGCCGGCGAGGGCCACGCACACGACTCCCAGCACCACGGGATGCCCGGTCGCCGAGCCCTCGTCGCCGAGCTCGGGCTCGGTCAGCGACTCGGTGCTCGTGACGCCGTCCGCGGTGACCAGGTAGACACCTGAGCTCAGGCCCGGAACGGTGTAGCTCCCATCCTGGCCGACAAGGACCGTGACGGCATCACCCGCTGGTGAGACGACGAGAACCTGACTCCCAGCCGGCGCTGCTCCCGTGAGGGTCCCTGTTCCCCGACCGAAATGGGGGGAAGATTCATCCGACACCGTATCGGGCCGCGCCTTCGGGTCGTCGACGGTTTCGGAGGGATCGGAAGCCTCGAGCGCGGACCCTGCCAGAGGCTGGGTCGTGGGTGGTCCCGAGGCCTGGGTCGTGGGCGGCGTCGACAGCTCGGTCGTCGGAGGAACCGACAGCTCGGTCGTCGGGGGTGCAGGAGGAAGCACGGTCGTGGAGGTGACCTGTTCGGTCGGTGAGGTGGTCGATTCCGTGGTGGTCGTGGTCGGCACCGTTGTCACCGGTTCCGTAGCGGCGGGACTACTGGCTGCGGTCGTCGTCGTGGAAGCCTCGGTCGGCACCGTCGTGGACGTACTTGTGGACGTCGTTGTCGTCGATGTGATCGTCGATGTGGTCGCGGCCGGGGCCGGCCCGGTTGCGCCCGTCGGCACCGTTGTCACCGGTTCCGTAGCGGCGGGACTACTGGCTGCGGTCGTCGTCGTGGAAGCCTCGGTCGGCACCGTCGTGGCCGTACTTGTGGACGTCGTTGTCGTCGATGTGGTCGCGGCCGGGGCCGGCCCGGTTGCGCCTGTCGGCACGGCCACGGTCAGTCCGCTCGAGATGGTCACGCTGTGGGTCGACCCGCTCTGCAATCGGAAGTGGACGCTGGTCGGAAGAAGCTCCATGCCCTCGGAGAATGGCTGCCAGGAACCTCCATAGAAGTGGGTCACGCTGTTTCCCGGGGCCGAGACAACCGCGCCAGTCGACACCGTGAACACCGGACTCACCGCCGTATTCTGCGTCCGCTGCACACTCAACCCACGATGAGCCACCGACACCGACAAACTCGCCGGCAACAACTCGACCGTGATCGAACCATCCACCCCCGTCGTCCCAAACGACCGCCACGAACCCCCATAAAACTGAACCAGACCACCAGAAACACCACCCCCCAAAGAATCAACCAACCGCACCGTCGTCGACACCGTCGACACCGTGAACACCGGACTCACCGCCGTATTCTGCGTCCGCTGCACACTCAACCCACGATGAGCCACCGACACCGACAAACTCGCCGGCAACAACTCGACCGTGATCGAACCAT
>JANLSK010000230.1:0-7968 GCA_031362415.1 Actinomycetes bacterium
CGGGGATGTCCTCGACGCCCTCCATCAGACCGATCAGCCAGTCGTGGCGATCGGGAGCCACGGGCGCGAAACCCACGCCGCAGTTGCCCATCACGACGGTGGTCACGCCGTGCGAGCATGACGGGCTGAGCAGCGGGTCCCACGAGACCTGCCCGTCGTAGTGCGTGTGCACGTCGACCAGACCCGGGGTCACGAGCAGGCCGTCGGCATCGAGCTCCTGTCGGCCCGACCCGTCGACGCGACCCCCGCAGGCGGTGATGCGATCGCCGTCGATGGCGACGTCACCCGTGTGGGGCTCTCCGCCGGTCCCGTCGACGATCGTCCCGCCGCGAATCACGAGATCGTGCATGGTGATGGCCTCCTGGCGTGTGCGCGCATCCCCGATCCTCGGGGATCAGCGGGGCTTGCCCTCCTGGAGCCTACGGCCACTGCCAGCGGCTACACCGCGCTCAGGCTCTCGCAGAAGCGGCGGGCGTCGGTGACGTGCCCGCCGGGGATCTCGAAGATCACGTCAGGGCCGTCGGCCAGCCCGAGGGTGAGATGGCCCATGCGGGGGAAGCCCGCCGCACTGGTGACGGTCGCGCTGCGGATCCCGCTGCGGCCCACCGAGCCGAGCAGATGCTTGGGCTTGCCCAGGGCCGACATGGCCCACACCGCCAGGCGCCGATCGGTGAGCCCGAAGACCATCTGCGGCACCACGGGGAACGGCAGGCTCTCGGCGGCTGCTCGCGTCGCTTCGCGCAGGTGATCGAGCGACCGGGCCGCCTCGTCGCCCGAGCCGCCACCGAACGCGGCGCCAGTGGCGGCCGTCGTCTGTGCGTGCATGGCCCCGGGGACGAACGCCTTGATGCCCACCACGATCTGCTCGCCCTGCTCGAGATCACTGCGTATCAATGCCACCAGCTTCGCTGCGTAGCTCCCCATGGTGCGTTCATCGGCCCCCAGTGGCTGGCGCCTTGATGCCGCAGCGCCACTTCGCCCGGAATGTGGACGCCGCCGGTGAGTCGCGCCGAGCTGGCAGCGCTGTGGACCACATGCGCGCCAGAGCGCTGCCAGCTGTCAGCTCGCGTCGGCAGCAGCGCTCAGGAGCGTTCGTAGCGCCAGCCGGTGGGGAGCATGTGGAGACGGTGGCGGGGGCCGGGAACGGCGGCGTCGGAGGTGTCGTATCCCGCGTCGCCGGCCCACAGCGCCACCGCGCTGTCGCCGACCCGGGCGATGTGGGTCTCGAAGAACAGGGGCTCGGTCTGCTCGGCATGCGCCACGGCCTCGGCCACGGTGGCGTGCTTGGTGAGCTCGTGCAGGGTGACCCAGGTGGGGGGCACCATGTCGATCTCGCCGGCCCGGTGACGGTCGAGCACGTCGGCCGGGCGCAGCCACGCGTGATCGTGGATCTCGCCACCGTCGATGGTGACGGCGTCGGCCGTGGGCGCCGGCGCCACGAAGAACCATGTGGCGAAGCGCTTGGGGGCCTGGGGCGGGGGCGACCAGTGGGCGAAGAACACACAGCGGTCGGGATCGACGACGAGGCCCGCTTCCTCCTGCGCCTCGCGCACGGCAGCGGCCCGGGCGGCGTGGAACTCGTCGGACGGGGCATCGGCGCTGAAGTCGCCGGGGTCGACCCGCCCGCCGGGGAACACCCAGCCACCACCCACGAAGGCCAGCGCAGCATTGCGGTGCAGCATGAGCGTCTCGATGCCTGCCTCCGTGTCGCGCAGCAGGATCACCGTGGCCGCCGGGATGGCCTCGAACGTCATGCCGGTCCGGGCGGCCTCGGTGGCCCATTCGCCGAATCGCTTGCCGTCCCAGCGCCGGGGGCCGCGCTCGGTCGCCTCGGCGGCCTCGGCCGCCTCGGCCGCCTCGGCCGGCGCCGGCGTCGAAGCTGCGGGGTCGGTGCTCGCGGGCGGCCCGGTCGTCTCGCTGGTCATGGGTGCACCGTACCGCCGCGCCTGTGCGCCCGGGCGACCGGCTAACTTCCGCCGATGCACCTCCGCTGGGACGACGAGACCGAGCAGTTCCGAGCCGAGCTGCGGGCCTGGCTCGACGAGCACGCGCCGACGGCCGCGATCATGGCCGCCGATCCGGCGCTGTCGGCCTCGCACTACCCGTCGTGGGCCCGGCCCTGGCAGCGCAAGCTCTTCGATGCCGGGCTGCTCATCCCCGGCCTGGGGACAGAGTTCGGCGGCCGCAACCTTGGTCCGGTCGAACAGCTCATCTACTACGAGGAGTTCCTCGCCCGTCACCTGCCGCGATCGACGAACTGGACGGGCGTGAGCATCGTCACCCCGTCGATCCTCGACTACGGCACACCCGAGCAGATCGAGCGCTTCGCCATGCCCGCGCTGCGGGGCGAGACCTCGTGGTGCCTCGGGATGAGCGAGCCCAACGCCGGCAGCGACTTCGGGGGCTTGAAGACCAAGGCCGTGCTGCACGGCGACACCTTCGTCGTGAACGGCCAGAAGATCTGGACGTCGGGTGCACACCATTCCGACTGGGTCATCTGCTTCGTGCGCACCGATCCGGAGGCGCCCAAGCACAAGGGCATCTCGTGCCTGCTGATCGACCTGAGGACGCCCGGGATCGAAATCCGGCCGATCCACGAGCTCGTCGGCGGTGAGATCCACGACCTGAACGAGGTGTTCTTCACCGATGTCGCGGTGCCGGCCAGTCAGCTTCTGGGTCCGCTGCACGGCGGATGGGCCGTGAGCCAGGGATCGCTGGCCCACGAGCGGGCCATCCTCTGGGTCGAGGGCTGGTTCCTGGCTGCCGAGGCGCTCGGCCATCTCGTCGGCCTGGCGGGACGGCCGTCGGCCACGGACGGTGGCCCGCGTTTGGGCGCCGATCTCCGCTTCCGTGACACCGTCGCCGCTCGGTACATCGACGTGCACGCCATGCAGTGCATGGGGTATCGGGGTTTCACGAAGTCGATGTCCGGCAAGGCGTCGCCCGAGCATTCGATCCTCAAGCTGTTCGCGTCCGAGACCCTCCAGCAGATCGACCTGGCGGGCATCGACTCGGTCGGAGCCGAGGTCGTCGACTGCGTCGATCTCCAGCACTACTGCGATCACCGCTACCACACCGGGAACTGGGTCATGTCGTACCTCGGGTCGTTCGCGTCCACCATCCCCGGGGGCACGAGCGAGATCCAGCGCAACATCGTGGCCGAGCGCATCCTCGGCCTGCCGAGGCGCTGAGCACCCCGACGATGGCCGACCCTCCGAGCAGTGTTCACAACGACCTCAAAGACCGTGTCCTACTGACCACTGCTCGAAATCGGACGGCTCCCCGTCCAAGCACGAGCGCTACACCGGATTCAGGTGCCGAGGAGGTGGACGTTGTCGGCGTGGAGGATGGCGAGGCCCTTGTCGAGCGTGGCGACGTGACCGCCTCGGTGTCGAGCGAGTGCGACGAGGTAGGCGTCGGTGATCTGGCGGTGGCCGATGACACCGCGGAGGTGGGTCGCGTCGTAGGGGATCTCGTCGGGCCAGAACATGTGCCAGTCCTGGGTCCGGATCGCGTCGAGGACGGCCGCGGCGTTGTTCGCCGTGTGCCCTGCGCGGATGAGGAAGCGCAGGAGTGTCCCTTCGGTGATGGGGCACGTCGCCAGGTCGGGCTCGGCCCGTTCGAACCAGTCGATGGCCACATCGTGGTGGATGTGGTCGGTGACGGTCAGGGCGATGAGGACGTTGCCGTCGGCGAGGAACGTGGTCATGTCTCGTCGTCGAGTGAGCGCACATCCTCGGCGGTGATCGGACGACCGACGGAGACCTGGGGCATGCCGCGCCTGGTCGTTGCCGGCCGCGCCTGATCTCGATGAAGGCCGAGCCGGATCAAGTCGGCGACGACCTCGCTCATTGAACGGTTTGCTTCGTGCGCGAGCTGACGAGCGAGCTCGTGGAGGTCGTCCGGTAGGTCGATCGTCGTGCGCATCTTTACATCATAGCATCAGCGTGTCACGATGCAGTCCGAGTATCGTCGCGGGTCACGCCCAGATGGCGCCCAGGCGAGCGTTGATCGAGGCCCGATTTCGAGCAGTGTTCACTTGGACACGGCATGTGGCGTCGTTGTGAACATTGCTCGAATGTCGAGACGCCCGAGTGGCGCCCGTGCAGTGCTTGAGCGGTGCTCTGAGTGGCGCGGCCACCGGCGAGCGGGAAGGCTACCGACATGATGACTGGACAGAAGATCCTGGTGACCGGGCCCACGGGGCAGGTCGCTTTCCCCGTGGCCAAGGCCTACGCCGAGGCGGGGAACGAAGTGTGGGGAGCAGCCCGATTCACCAACGCCACGGCCCGCGACTCGCTCGAAGCCGTGGGCGTGAAGTGCGCCACCGTCGACTTCGTCGAGGGCGACTTCGGGGCGTTGCCGAACGACTTCGACTACGTGCTCGACTTCGCCGTCATGAAGGCCAACAGCTGGGACGCCGACCTCGACGGCAACGCCGGGGGCCTCGGGTTCCTCATGGAGCACTGCCGCGAGTCGCGTGCGTTCCTGCACTGCTCGTCGACCGCGGTGTACCAGGCCAACGGCCATCACGCGTTCGCCGAGACCGACCCCTTGGGTGACAACCACCGCATCTACTCGTTCATGGAGACGTACTCCATCTCCAAGATCGCCGCCGAGGCCATGGCCCGCTACGCCGCCCGGCGTTTCCAGCTCCCCACCACCATCGCCCGGCTCAATGTTCCATACGGCGACAACGGGGGATGGCCGGCCATCCACCTCGACATGATGCTCGGGAAGATGGCCGTCCCGGTGCACACCGACGCCCCGTCGGTCTACAACCCGATCCACGAGGACGACATCATCGCCACGATCCCCAAGCTGCTCGAGGTGGCCTCGGTGCCCGTGACCGTCGTCAACTGGGCCGGCAACGACCCGGTGTCGATCGAGGAGTGGTGCGCCTACCTGTGCGAGATCACCGGGGTTGAAGGCACGACGGTGGCCACCGACCAAACCCTCGAGTCGGTGGAGATGAACCTCACCCGCATGCACGAGCTCGTGGGTCGCACGACCGTGGGCTGGCGCGATGGCATGCGCCGTATGGTCGCGGCCCGTCATCCCGAGCTCCTCCAACCATGAGCGACGACCTGCCGGGTATCGATCCGGTGGCGGTCACGGCATGGATGTCAGATCACGTCGACGGCCTCGTCGCTCCGCTGGCGTTCAGCCTCATCGCCGCCGGCGGATCGAACCTCACGTACCGGGTGTCCGACAGCGCCGGGAACCAGTGGGCCGTGCGGCGCCCGCCCACGGCCCACGTGCTGGCGTCGGCGCACGACATGGGCCGGGAGTGGAAGATCATCGAGGGCCTCGGTCGAGGCACGGGCGTGCCCGTCCCCGAAGCGGTGGCGTTCTGTGCCGACACCGGCATCATCGGCGCGCCCTTCTCCATCATGGGTTTCGTCGACGGGCTCATCCTGCGCGACGCCGCCAGTGCCACGGTCCTCAGCGCGGCCGACGCCCGCACCGCTACCGAGTCGCTCGTCGACGTGCAGGTGGCCTTCCACACCCTCGACCCCGAGAGCTGTGGGCTCGGCGATCTTGGACGGCCGACGGGTTACGTCGAGCGCCAGCTCGCCCGCTGGCGCAAGCAGTACGAGGCCGGCAAGGTGCGCGAGCTCCCGTTGCTCGAAGACCTGCATCGGCGCATGAGCGCCTCGGTGCCGGCCGAACAGCATCCGGGCGGCCTGGCCCATGGCGACTACCGCTTCGACAACACGGTGCTGGGCCCCGATCACCATATCGCCGCCGTGCTCGACTGGGAGCTGTGCACGAGAGGCGATCCCGTCGCCGATTTCTGTTGGAGCCTCATGTACTGGGCCGATCCCGGCGACACGTTCTTCTTTCTGTCCGATCCGCCGACGGTCGGTTCGCAGTTCATCCGCCGCGACGAGTATTCGGCGCTCTATGCCGCCCGGTCGGGCTTCGACCTGTCGGACCGCGACTGGTACATGGCGTTCTCGTACTGGAAGCAGAGCTGCATCGTTGAAGGGGCCTATGCCCGCCGCCTCGCCGGAGCGCGTACCGGAGCCAGCTCGACGACCGACCCGCACACGATCGCCGAGCGGGTCGACACGATGCTGGTCCTGGCTGACGAGTCACTCGCCACGTTGGCCTTGTAGATCGTGACGACCGTCGATCGCGCCGACGAATCCAAAGGGAGCACAGCATGACCGAACGTCCGGCACCTCTTGCGGGCCTGCGGGTGATCGACCTGGCTGACGAGAAGGGCGAGCTGTGCGGGCGGATCCTCGCCGACCTCGGCGCCGACGTCATCAAGGTCGAGCCGCCATCGGGAGCTGTGTCGCGCACCCTGCCGCCGCTCGTTGGTCGCGAGAGCCTCTACTTCGCCTACCGCAACGCCAACAAGCGTGGGGTCGTGCTCGACCTGGGGACGGCCGATGGGCGGGCGAGCCTCGACTCCCTCCTGGCCACGGCCGACGTGCTCATCGAGTCGCACCAGCCCTGGGAGCTCGGCGTGCTTGACCTGAAGCCGACGGCTGTTGCCGTCCGGCATCCCCACCTGGTCATGACCTCGATCTCCGACTTCGGCCACACGGGGCCGTACAGCGACATGATCGCGGTCGACTCGGTCATGAACGCCATGGGGGGAACGGTGTTCAAGGCTGGTCGCCCCGACCGTGAGCCGCTGATCCCGCCCGGGGCCATGGCCTACGACGTGGCCGGTGTGCATGCGGCGTTCGCCACGCTGTGCGCGCTCTGGCAGGGGTTGAGCCCCGGTCCGAGCGCCGGTTGGGGTCAGCACATCGACCTCTCCGTGCTCGAAGCCACGGCCCAGATCACCGACTGGTCGTACCCCAACGCGTCGGTGATGCGCGCCGCCGGCCTCACCTACAACGAGAAGCGCGCCGGCAACGGCATGGTGTACACGATCTACAAGTGCAAGGGCGGCTACGTCCGCATGATCATCCTGAGCCCCCGTCAATGGCGGGCCATGCGGGCCTGGCTGGGCGAGCCCGACTGGCTCCAGGACGATTCGTGGGACCTGTTCCCGACCCGCCTGGCCAACACCGACGTGCTCACGCCGTTGTATGTCGAGCACTTCTCGAACATGTCGATGGAAGAGGTCTCGATCGAGGCGCACCGCCGGGGCATCGTGTGCACCCCGGTGCTACGTCCCGCCGAGACGCTCGCCAACGAGCATCTCGCGTCACGCGACACGTTCATCGATCTGGTGCTCACGTCCGATGGGCGTCCGGCCCGGGTGGCGTCAGGGTTCTTCGAGGTCGACGATGTCCGCCAGGGGCCCCGAACCCCGGCGCCCGGGCTGGGCCAGCACACCAGTGAGGTCGAGGCCGAAGTAGCGGCCGGGACCGCCGCCACCCGTCCGGCTCCCGATTCCGCCACGCCCCCCGCCCCGGCCCTGCCACTCGCCGGGTTGCGAGTGCTCGACTTCGGGATCGGCGGTGTCGGGGTCGAGGGCAGTCGACTGCTCGCCGAGTACGGCGCCGACGTCATCAAGGTGGAGTCGCGCACGTACCCCGACTTCATCCGCATCGTGAGCGGCACCGAGATGTCGCCGTCGTTCGTCTCGTCGTCGCGATCGAAGCGGGCCTTGGGAATCAATGCCAAGACCCCCGACGGCCAACGCCTGTTGCACCAGCTGATCGCGCAGATCGACGTGATCATCGAGAACTCGTCCACCGGCACCATGGACGATCTCGGCATCGGCTGGAAGACCGTCCACCAGCTCAACCCCCGCTGTGTGATGGTCGACAGCCAGCTCATGGGAACCCACGGCGCGTGGGCCGACTGGATCGGCTACGGGCCGTCCACACAGCCCGTCGGCAGCCTGGTGCACCTGTGGAACTACCCCGACACCGACGAACCTGCCGGCTCCCAGGCCATCTACCCCGACCACCTCGCCGGCCGGCTCTGTGCGGTGGGGGCGCTCGCCGCCTTGCTCGGCCGAGAGCGGGTGAGCGGGGAAGGTGCGCGCGTCGAGGT
>JANLSK010000191.1:0-3603 GCA_031362415.1 Actinomycetes bacterium
TCGGGTCGGGCCGCAGTGGCCCTCAGACAGGCCCGAGCGGCCTCCACGCCCATGCTGGTGGTGTCCTCGTCGAAGCTGGCGACCGACCTCGTGCCCTTGCCGGCGCCGCTACCGAAGAACGTGGAAATCTCGGAACGCTGAAGCCGTCGGTAGGGCACGTAACCGCCGGCGCTGATGATCCCTCGCATGACCTGGGAGTCTACGCATGGCCACCCCGCTCGAACACGTCCGTCTACCCGAGCAACTGCCAGTAGTCGCGCGGATACGGCCGTGTATTGGCAGTTGCTCGCTGGGGTGGCGGGGTCACCGGCGGGGGAGGCCCAGCACACGTTCGGCGATGATGTTGCGCTGGATCTCCGACGCCCCGGCCGAGATGGTGCTGCCGAACTGGCCCATCCAGGCCACCACCCACGGTCCGCCGACGCCCATGCCCCGCGTGAAGCGCTGGCCCAAGGTATCGATACCGGCCGCTCCGGCCACCGACGTCATGTCTTCACGCAACCGATGGACCGACTCGGTGCCGAACAGCTTGAGCACCGAGTGCTCGGGCGAGACCATGCCCCTGGCGAACTTGGCGAAACCCTTGTAGCCCATGGCCATCATGGCTTGCGAGTCGATGTAGGCACTGGCTACCCGGTCCCGGACGAGGGGATTGTCGGCCTGACGGGTGCCGTCGGGCCCGAGCTCCTGGCACTCGCGAATGGCGCGCTCGACATCGTTGCGCAACGCCGCAGCTCCCGCGAGCCACATCATCCCCCGCTCGTGGGCCAACGAGCCGTTGGCGATGCCCCAACCCTGCCCGAGCTGGCCGATCAGGTTGGCCCGAGGCACGACCACATCGGTGAAGAACACCTCGTTGAAGTCGTTCTCCTCGCGGTCGAGCACACCAGCGAGGGGCCGGACGCTGACGCCCTCGGAACGCATGTCGATCAGCATCACCGAGATCCCCTTGTGCTTGGGGGCATCGGGGTCGGTGCGCACGAAGCACCAACACCAGTCGGCATGATGGGCGCCCGAGGTCCACACCTTCTGGCCGTTGACGACGAAGTGGGAGTCGAACACCTCGGCTCGGGTCGACAGACCCGCCAGGTCGGAGCCGGCGTTGGGCTCGCTCATCCCGAGACACCACGAGATCTCGCCCTTGAGCGACGGCATGCCCCACTGCTCGATCTGCTCGGGCGAGCCGAAGTCGAACAGCGAGGGTGTGATGATCGACAGGCCCTGGATGTTGTAGCTGCGTTGGATGGGCCGAGCCTCGATCTCCTCCAGGTACACCATCGACTGCACCGGCGTCGCGTTGCGGCCTCCGCGCTCGGGTGGCCAGCCGGGTACCAGCCAACCGTGATCGAACAGCGTGCGCTGCCACTGCCTGACCCAGGGAACCATGTCGGCGCTCGATCGCGGCATCACCATCTCGGGGGTGAGGACGGGCGAATGGATGTCGAGCCAGGCATTCAGCTCGGACCGGAAGGCCTCGGTGGCGTCGTCGTAGCTCAGGCGCATATCCCCGAGGTTGTCGTCGGCCGGCCCCCTGAGTCAATCCGTGGGTATGGTTGGACGATCGACCGACGAAGGGTTCCAAGATGACCAGAAGTGCCGGGTTGTTCGAACGCCACCGGGTCATCGACGTCGACACGCACATCACCGAGCCGCCCGACGTGTGGACGGCGCGTGTGTCGAGGAAGTGGGGCGAGCGGGTCCCGCACATCGAGCGGATCGACGGGCGAGACGTGTGGATGGCCGGCGACGAGCGCATCGGCACACCGGGCTCGACATCGATGGCGGGCTTCGATGGGGTGATCCCCGAGTCGCCGGCGACGTTCGACGACATCCACCCGTCGATGTTCGATGCCCGTGAACGCTTGGCGTTCATGGACGAGCAGGGCATCGACGCGCAGGTGCTGTACCCCAACGTGGGCGGGTTCGGCAGCGGATCGTGGCTGCGCCTGGGCGACATGGCGCTCGTCGAAGAGTGCGTGAGCGCATACAACGACTTCCTCGTCGACTGGACCAGTGCCGATCCCAACCGGCTCATCCCCATTGCCACCACCCCGTTCTGGGATCTCGACCTGGCCCTCCGAGAGCTCGAGCGCTGCATCGCCAATGGCCATAGGGCCGTGAACTTCTGCAACCAGCCCCAAGACCATGGTCAGCCGGGTCTGGCCTCTCGCCATTGGGATCCGGTGTGGGCGCTGGCCCAGGAGGCCGGCATCCCCATCAGCTTCCACATCGGCGGCGGCGACATCGGCAGCCTCATGGTCGACACGCACAACATGGGCTTCCACGCCAACTTCGCCCGGGTCTCGTCGCTGATCTTCGTCGACAACACCAAGTGCATCGCCGACCTCATCTTCGGTGGGGTCTGCCACCGCTTCCCCGAGCTCAAGTTCGTGTCGGTCGAGAGCGGCGTCGGCTGGCTGCCCAGCGTGCTCGAGGCGTTCGACTGGCAGTGGCGCAACGGCGGGGTCACCGACGACCACCCCGAGTACGACCTGCTCCCGTCGGAGTACTTCCGTCGCCAGATCTTCGGATGCTTCTGGTTCGAGCGGGCCAGCGCGCTCAACGCCATCGCGCAGTTCCCCGACAACATCCTCTACGAGACCGACTACCCCCACCCCACGTGCCAGCACCCCGGTCCTCGCACCCCGGCCCAGTTCCCACGCGACTACGCCGAGAGCGTGCTCGGATCGCTCGACGACGCCGTGCTCGACAAGGTGCTGTTCAGCAACGCCGCTCGCCTGTACGGCGTGAAATAACTGCCACGCTGGCGCGCTCAAGCCAGCGTTTGGCGGTTGCCGCACCAGCGTGGAATCGTTGGCGATCCTGATCGCCGTGTCTTGATGGAGGAGCCCCCGAATGAGCCAGACCCCGCCCCCCGGGTACCCCACCCAGCCGGGATATCCGGCCCAGCAATGGGGTGGTCAGCCCGGCTACGGACCTGCCCCGGGCGCCCCCGGTCCCGGCTATGGCTTCCCCGCCGGCCAAGGGCCGGGGCAGGGCGCCAGCGGCTCCTCGAGTTCGAGCGGGCTCGTCCTGGCCATCGTGCTGTTGGTCATCGGCTTCATCCAGGCCGGGATCGTCCTCAGCGAGCTCGACGGGACTCCGGGCAAGTTCAAGGTGGTGTCCTTCCTGGAAGCCGTCTCGGCATGGGTGATCGCGGCGACCGTCGCCTGGGTCGGGGGAGCGATCGTGGGGGCTCTGAAAGCCCAGCGTCGCTGAGCTCCCGGGGCGGGACCTGTGCAGCGTCGGCCGCGTTGGCGTTGGTGCTGATGCTTGCGGGGTGTCTCCACGACGACGGCGGTTCGAGCCCGCCCGGCGCATCCGCTCCGCCTTCGGTCGGCGCCGTCCCGGGTATCTCGACGGTGGCGACTGGGCCGGCTGGATCGGCCAGTGCCCTCGCAGCCGAGGGGGCCGACGCGGGCTCGGGGGCAGGGATCGGTGTCGGAGCGGGCGTCGGGGCAGCGCGTTCGTCCAGCGCGACGGCCTCCAATACGGCCTCCACTAGGCCGTCGACCGCGCTCCCGTCCACCCGGCCGGTGAAGACGTCGGCCGAACGGCTGTGCACGGCCGTCGCGGTCGAGCAGGTCGGGTCGCTCGGAGCCG
>JANLSK010000232.1:0-9781 GCA_031362415.1 Actinomycetes bacterium
CCGAGCACCCAGGCCACGGCGTCGACGAGGTTCGACTTACCCGAGCCGTTGGGCCCGACGACGACGTTCACACCGTGCTGGAATCCGAGCACGGTCTTGTCGGCGAAGGACTTGAAACCCTTCAAGGTCAACTGCTTGAGGTACACCAGCCTCCTGCTCTTGTGCCGGCTCCAAGGCGCCTCCGGCAACGTCGAGACCTCGCGGCGCGAGGCGTTGGGCAACCACCGGATCCTCCCATATCAGCTCGACGCGTGCGGAGCCGGCGCCTGCGACGACCCCGTCCACCAGCACGAATCTTCACGCGCTCACTTCTGGCAGCGACGACAGAAGTAGGTGGAGCGTCCCCCGGCCTTGTCCCGTTCGATGGGTCGGCCGCAGCGATGGCAGGGTTGGCCCGCTCGGGCGTGGACGCGGTGCAGATGTTGGAAGTCGCCGGGTCGGCCGTCGACATCGACGTACTGCTCGTCGGACAGGGACGAGCCCCGATGCTCGATGGCCTCGTTGAGCACCGCGACCATCGCTTCGTGGAGGCGTCCAGCGGCCACGGCCGAGACGTCGCTGCCGGGTCGATCGTACCGCAACCGGGCCCGGTGGAGCATCTCGTCGCTGTAGATGTTGCCGACGCCGGCGACGATCCGCTGATCCATGATCAGCATCTTGAGGCCGGTGCGCCGGCGACGGACGGCTGTGACGAACGCCCGGCGATCGACGGCGAGGGCGTCGGGGCCGAGGCTGCCCAGGCCACCGATGTCGGCCCGGGGCGTACCCGGAGCGACCGCGAACACCTCACCGAAGGTCCGCGGGTCGACGAAACGGAGCTGACGTCCGTCGTCGAGGTCGAGCACGACATGGGTGTGGACGCGGCGGGGGTCCTCGGCCGAGCCGGCGATCAGGAGCTGCCCCGACATCCGGAGGTGCACCACGACCGTCGTGTCGTCGTCGAGCCCGAGGAGGAGGTACTTGCCCAGTCGATCGGCGCTCACGAGCGCACGGCCGGTGACGGCCTGCCCGAGCTCGGAGGGATCGCCGTGGCGGCGCACCGAACGCCGTCCGGTCGCCTCGACCGCCGTGATCGTGTGCCCGAGCACGCGTGACGAGAGCCCTCGGCGCACGGTCTCGACTTCGGGGAGCTCAGGCACGCTGTCCGGCCCCGGCCCCCGCCCCCGGGTCGACGCCCACTCCGTCGGGGGCCACCGTGTTGTCGGGAACACCCGTGGCATCGTTGTCGGGAACACCCGTGGCATCGGGAACACCCGTGCCGTCGGCACCGATGGCATCGGCACCGTCGGCCTCGGCACCGTCAGCGAGGCTCGCACAGGCGAGACGGGCGGCGTCCTGCTCGGCTTCCTTCTTGGAGCGACCCTGACCGCGTCCGCGAACGATCCCTCCGACCGACACGGTGGCGCGGAAGGACTTGGCGTGATCGGGACCGTCGCTCGTGACGTCGTAGCGGGGAACGGCGTCGAACCCGCGAGCCGCGAGCTCCTGCAGCCTCGTCTTGAAGTCGTCGCGTCCCGGGACGGTCGACGCCCGATCGATGCGATCGCCGAGCAGGCGCAGCACCAGCTCCGAAACCGGTTCCATGCCACCATCGAGATAGACGGCCCCGATGATCGCCTCGAGCGCATCGGCGAGGATCGAGGGCTTGTCTCGACCACCCGTCTGTTCCTCGCCCCGACCGACCCGCAGGGCCACACCCAACGAAAGCTCGGTGGCCACCTCCGCCAGGGTCACCGCGTTCACGACGCCGGCTCGGATCTTGGCCAGCTCACCCTCGGTGAACGAGGGGAAACGCCGGTAGGCGTGGTTGGTCACAACCAGCCCGAGCACGGCATCACCGAGGAACTCCAAGCGCTCGTTGGACGGATCGGCCGCGTGCTCGGAGCTCCACGACCGGTGGACGGTCGCCTGGGCGAGCAGCGCCCGATCGCCGAACTGGTACCCCAGACGCTCCTCGAGCGCTCCGAGACGGTCGGTCATGACCCGGCGTGCGGCACACCGGGATCCGCACCGGGATCCGAAGCTGCACCCCAACCGGCGCCCGCGCCGGACCCCGGGGCCGAACCTGCACCAACCCGATGGACCACGTAGTCGATGATGTCGCCCACGGTCTCGAGCTCGGTCAGGTCCTCGTCGTCGATCGAGAAGCCGACGGTCCGCTCCCCCAACTCCTGCTCGATCATCTCGGCCAGGTCCAACAGGGCCATGTCGTCGGCGCCCAAGTCGCCAGCGAGGGATGCGCCGACGACGATCTGATCGTCGTCGAGCCCGAGGATCTCGGCCAAGCGCTCGCGCACGAGCCGCCCGACCTCGTCGGGCTCGATCGGCCCCCGGTTCACGTGCGTCTCGGCGGGCACGGCTCAGATCGTCCCGGACTCGTCGGTGGGCGCCTCGCGCACCCGGGCCGCGCGCTTGCGCGGACGGGGCTCACGGGGCTCCCGATGCTCCCGGTTGGCGGCCATGGCCGCGGCCCGCTGCTTGACGACCACGGCGAGGGGCTTGCGGTGTCGCCCACCGGTGACTGCATCGCCGAGACGTTCGACGATGCCCTTGCGCACGTACTCCGACGCCAGGCCCACGGCGACCTCGATGGCCCGAGCCGATGACGAGCCGTGCGAGATGATGCACACGCCGTCGATGCCGAGCAGGAGCGCCCCGCCGGTGTTGTCGGGGTCGTACGCCCCGGCGATGCCCAGGAAACCCGGCATGAGGACCTCCGACGCCTCTCGGGTCTCGGGGCTGGCGTTCATCGCCTCGCTGATCAGCCGGATCATCTGGCGCAGCGTGCCTTCGAGCGTCTTGAGCGCCACGTTGCCCGTGAACCCGTCGGTGACCATGACGTCGACGTGGTCGGAGAAAAGGTCGCGGCCCTCGACGTTGCCGATGTAGCCGGGGACCGCCGATTCGAGGAGCGGAGCGGCGAGCTTCCTGAGCTGGTCGCCCTTGCCCGCTTCCTCGCCGTTGGAGAGAAGCCCGACGCGGGGTTCCTCGACGCCGAAGCGCAGGCGGAAGAACTCCCGTCCCATGAGGGCGAACTGCAGGAGCCACTCCGGATCGCAGTCGGTGGTGGCGCCGGAGTCGACGAGCAACGTCGGATGGGCGTTGGGGTTGGGGATGGGCGTGGCGATTGCTGGCCGGGCGATGCCGGGAATACGACCGATCCGGAACAGCGCTGCGGTCATGGCCGCGCCGGTGTTGCCTGCGCTCACCATGGCCGAGGCCCGTCCGTCGCGAACGGCGTCGGCACAGCGCACGAGGGACGATCCCGGTCGCCGGCGCACCGCCAACGCCGGGTCCTCGCTCATGGCGATCACGTCGTCGGCGTGCTCGAAGCTCAGCCCGGCAGGCAACGGGCTCGGCAGCAGCGGTCGAACGTCAGGCTCGCGGCCGATGAGGTGCACCCGGTGTCCGGCAGCGACGGCGGCAAGCACCCCGGCGACGATCTCACCGGGGGCCCGGTCACCGCCCATGGCGTCGACGGCAACGATGGGCGCCTCGACCCTCGGGGCCGGAGCCCCAGCCGGAGCCGATGCGGTGGACGCGGTCCGGGATCGGGCCCTCGCCGTCGCCGAACCACCGCCGCTCTTGGCCGTGCCCCCCCGACCCGCCGCCTTCTTGACGGCGGCCTTGGTGACCGCGGCCTGCTTGACGGCCGCCTTGTCGGCGCCGGTCCTGGTGGCCGCGGCCTTCTTCGCCGCGCTCTTCACCGTCCGCTTCGTGGTTGCGGAAGGCGCAGCACGACGGGTGCCGACCCGAGGCTTGCGCGCCACGACCGCATCACCATCGGAACCATCGGAACCATCGGGAGTGGATCCCTCGACCGCGGCGCCCGTGGGGTCGGCTCGTGACGGGCGCGGGCGCGCGTTGCGCCGGGTGGGGAACGCCTCGCGCTCGCTCACCGTGCGGTCAGATCCTCACGCGCCACCCGACGGAGCGAGGCCGCGGTGGACGGCACGGGTCGGACGTCCTCAGACTTCGACGGCTTGGCGGCCGTTGTACCACCCGCACGAGCCGCACACGATGTGGGGCTGCTTGACCTGGCTGCAGCGGGGGCAGAGCGACCGGGCCGGGGCGACCAGCGTCCAGTTGCTGGCTCGCCGGCTGCGGGTCTTGGACTTGCTGACTTTGCGCTTCGGAACGGCCATCGGTTGCTCTCTCCGGTCGGGACTCGTCGTCAGATGCTCGGGGTGCTCGGGTTGCTCGGGTGCTTCGGATCGGGCCTGGGTGGCGTGTGCGCCCCCTGTTGTGCGGGTTCCGGCGTCTGGTGTTCAGGGCCGTCGGATGCTCAGGGCCGTCAGGTGCTCAGGTTTCGGTGAACGTGAGCGAGCCCAGCGCCGCCCATCGGGGGTCGGGCTCGGCGGGGCGGCATTCGCAACTCGTCTCGTTTCGGTCGACGCCGCAGGTTGCGCAGAGTCCCAGGCACTCGGGCCGGCACAGGGGCACGACGGGAAGCTCGGGCAGGACGGTGTCACGCACGATGGGCGTGAGGTCGATCTCGTCGATCTGCAGCGGGTAGGTCTCGCCCTCGATCGGCCGAACCTCGAAGAACTCCCGAACGGGGAACGAGAACTCGTGGCCGACCTCGGTGAGGCACCGGCTGCACTCGGCGGTGTAGCGCCCGCTGACCTCGACCGTGGCGACGACACCTTCCAGGATGCCGTCGACATGCCCGACGACCATCACGTCACCGTCGACGGTGGTGGTGGCCGAGCGCAGCTCCGGCATGGGCGCGACGACACGCACGTCGCGTCGGATCCCGGCGCGTCGAACACAATCGGCAACATTCAGGCGGAACGGATCAGGCACGGGCTATCCGGGTGTTCGTGACGTGGGGCTCAGGTCCCCGTCGAGACGGGACTGCGGATGGTAGCAGCGGGAACCTTCAACTACTCGAAGTCCTCGACGTCGGCTATCGCCGATGAGCCGCTGAGGTCCTGGTCGTAGGGCAGCACGTCGTCGTCGACATCCTCGTCGCCTGCGGGACGGGTGATCGTGAGCCCGAGCCGCTCCCGGCCGTTCGCCACCACGGCCAGGGTCCGCTCGAGGACGATCTCGAAGCTGGCGAGCCGCTGGTCGATGTAGTCCTCGGCTTCGTGACGCATCTGCGACGACCGCTGCTGAGCGGTGTCGACGATGTCACGGGCGACGCGCTCGGCTTCACGCACGATCTCGGTGCGCTGCACCATCCGCTCGGAGCGGGTGCGAGCCGCCTGGAGGATGTCCTCGCCCTCGCGTTGGGCCTTGGCCTGGACCTCCTCGGTGTCCTTGAGGAGCCAGCGGGCCCGCTTGAGCTCCTCGGGCAGTCGGGTGAGCGTGAGGTCGAGCAGCTCGAGGAGCTCGTCGCGGTCGACCCGGACGGAGGCCGACAGGGGGACGGCCTTGGCGCTCTCGACGATCGACCGGATCCGTTCGAGCAACAGCTGGACATCGCGCGCCGCCGTGTTCTGCGCCATCACGAACCTCCGGTCTCTCGAGCGCGGGCCTCGCCGTGGTAGCGCTCCTTGAGGCGCTGGTGCACGAGGTCGGGGACCATGCTGGACACGTCGCCACCGAACTTGGCCACCTCACGGACCAGGCTCGACGACAGGTACGACCACTTGGGGCTCGTCGTCAAGAAGAACGTGTCGATCCCCGACAGGCGCTGGTTCATCTGCGCCATCTGGAGCTCGTAGTCGAAGTCGCTGACCGCCCGCAGCCCTTTGACGATGGCGTCAGCGCCCTTGTCGCGAGCGAACTCGACCAGGAGACCCTTGAAGAAGTCGATCTCGATGTTCGGGAGATGTCCGAGCACCTCACGAAGCAGATCCTTGCGCTCCTCGAGGTCGAAGAGCGGCGTGGTCTTTTGTGGATTGCGGATGACCGCGACGATGACACGGTCGAAGTATTTCGCCGTGCGCTCGATGATGTCGATGTGACCGTTCGTGACCGGGTCGAACGACCCGGGACACAGAGCAGTGGCCACGAGGTTCTCCCGCGGGAAACGGACGGGCTTCGTCAGGTCGGATCGGCCTGCGCACCCGTCGACGGGACGCAACCTCAGCTCCGAGCGTACTGCCGAAGGTCACGATTCGTTCGGATCGCCCGGCGCAAGCTCGCCTGGTGCCGGATCGCCCGGCGCCAGCTCGGCGACGACGGCGTCGCCGTAGGAGCGCTGCCACGTGATCGACCACGTCGGCGGCACCGCCCGCGACAGCGCCTCCGGCCCACCGCGGTTGCGCTCGGTGGATCGGCGCAGAACGACCCGTCCGCCGTCGGCCAGCCAACAGCGCTCGCCGATGCGGGCCACCACGGTCGTGACGATCTCGTCGTGGAGATCGTAGGGGGGGTCGGCGAAGACGAGATCGAACGGCCCTTCGGGGGCCATGAGCCCGCCGAGGAAGCCGATCACCTCGCCCCGATGGACCCGGGCCTGGGACGTCAGCCGGGTCTTGGCCAGGTTCGCCTCGATCGTGGTCAGTGCGCCCGGATCGCGTTCGACGAGCACGGCTCGGCTCGCGCCCCGCGACATGGCCTCGATGGCCAGCGCTCCGCTCCCTGCGAACAGGTCGAGCACGATCGCGCCGGGGAGCATGGGCCCGAGATGGGCGAACACCGACTCCTTGACCCGATCGGTGATCGGACGGGTGGTCGCCCCAGGCGGTCCCTTCAGCGCCAGACCCCCGACGCTTCCCGCGATCACCCGGAGCCCCTGTCCGGTGAGGGTGGTCGTCCTCGGTCGTCGCCTGGGCTCACGCACGCCAAGCACGATACGACGCCCGGGTCGGCGACCCTTGGCAGACTGCCACCATGGCCCATGCCTCCGACCCCGATGGCCCCTTCCCCCGTCCGACCACATGCTTCGGTTGCGGAGACGAGAACCCCGCTGGGCTCGGCCTCGACGTGGAGTACTCCATCGAGGAGGGCTGGTGCCGGGCCCCCTTCACGCCGCGGGCGATCCACGTTGGCCCGCCCGGGCTGGTTCACGGAGGGATCGTCGCCACCGCCCTCGACGAGGCCATGGCCTGGCTGGCCACGCTGCTCGGCTCCGATGTGGGCCCGGCCGTGACCGGCTCGCTCCAGATCCGCTACCGCCGGCCGCTGCGGATGCTCGACGCACCGTTCACGGTGGAAGCCCGCCTGCTGCGGTCGTCCGGTCGGCGCCACAAGATCTCGTCGACGATCACCCTGGCCGAAGGCACCGTGGCTGCGGAGGCCGAGGGCCTGTTCCTCACGGTGCCCCTGGAACGCTGGCTGGCCCTGGGCGCCGACTGAGAAGGGCTGCCGCCGCCTGCCACCGACGGGGGCCGAGCGCGGCGTCTCACCCGAGCCCGTGCTGGGGGAGGCGGCCGGTGGGGAGCAGGGTGTGGCTGCCCGTGCCCCGATCGACCGCGGGTCCGCCGGGGTCACCGGGGTCGCGGTGGGTGTCGGTCACGGTGACCCGCACGGGCTGGATGCGGTGGACGGGCTGGATCACGGCTCCCGACGCGTCGATCACGTCGACGGGATGGCGCACGTCCCACACCTCGTGCTCGAGGAACTCGTCGCCCCGCCACACCCCGAGGCCGTGACCGTCGTTCCAGCCGCCGCTGTAGCCCAGGCCGGGCATGGCGATCGAGGGCCCCAGGGCCTCGGACCTGAGGGTCAGCGGCGATCCGTCGTCGAGTGTGAGAGCCATGGTGGCATTGGCGAAACGCCGGGTACCGGGCTGGAGGTCGAGGTCCAGCTCGGCATCGACGACACGCCGCTCGCGCCCGCCTCCGTCGACATCGCGGATCAGGCCCGTGAGGTACTCGCGATTCATCCCCCGCTCGGCGATCTGCACGTGGCCCGCCAACCGCTCGGTGGAGAAGAACAAGAAGCTGAAGCAGTAGCCGTCGGCTCCGCCGGGCGGGGTGGGTCCGGTGACGGGTTCGGCGATGCCCGCGTTCTGGCGCACGCCCCAGGAGTGGTCGCGACAGGCCCACCAGCGGGCGACCTCCAGCCGGCGACCGTCGGCGAACGTGACCGTGCCCGACACCTCGCCGATCTGGTCATAGCGCTGGTACTCCTCGGTGATGCGACCGCGCACCCGGTGAAAGTGCGGACGCTCCTCCTCCGGAGCCATGGTGGCCGTCCATTCGAGGTCGACGCCCACCGGACGACCGTCACCGGGCTCGGCCACGAGACGCAAGCGGCGCAAGGGTTCGAGCACCTCGACCCGAAACGGGCCGACCGCGGTGGAGAACCGGGGCCGGAGGCTGCGCGACGCCCGCACGTTGTGTTGCGTTCCCTCGCGCACGACCACGAGCCCGGCGTCGCACACGTTCATGTTGCTGTAGACGGCGAGCGTGAGCTGGATGGCCCCACCCCCTGCCGGGTCGTACGCGGCGAACCACCACCGGTCGAAGAAGCGCGGATCGCTCGTGCCCACATGGTCGAACGTGGACGGGATCTGGTGGAACAGCGACTCGTCGAGCGGGCTCAGCACGGGATCTCCTGGCGGTCAGGGCAGCGGGCGGCGGGTGTGGGGGCGCGTGGTGTGGGGGCGACGGGGGCGACGGCTACCAGCGTTGGGCGTGTCGGAGCAACTGGGCGCGCACGTCGCCGGGCAGCGTTCCTGGGGTGGCCGCAACGTCGAGCGCCGGTACGACCTGCTCCACCAGCGCGCGCCAACGCAGGTTCAGGGCATGGGCCGCGGGGAACGTGGGCGGACGGGCACCGTTCGCCGCCTCGGCGCTCAGGGCCTCGATCGCCGCGCCGAGGTCGTCGGGGAGCACCGACACCGCTGCCGGTCCGAGCAGGGCCGCCCAACCGTCGCACTCGGCGTAGAGGTCGGCCACGACGGTCTCCCAGCGTTCGGCGATCCACTCCAGGGCTGCAATCACCGATCGCAGCGGCTCGGCCGCGTACCGACCGTCGACCTCGGGCAACACGTCGGCGCCCAGCACCCGTACGGCCTGGTGGAGCTGCTCGGTGATCGTGGGTCGCATGGTTGCCTCGGCCTCCGCTTCGGTCGATCAGCTCGGTCGATCAGCTCAGGAGATCGTCTCAGTCGATCATCTGCAGCAGCAGACGCTGGATGCCCCGCGACGCCGTCCACACCCGGTCGGCCCGTCCCTCGACCAGCGAGCGCACGCCGGTGAGGACGATGGCCGCCAGCTTGAAGTTGGCGAGCACGTTCCAAAAACGCACCGAGGCCTCGTCGACGGCAAACCCGGTGCTGGCCTCGTAGTGCGCGATGAGGTCGGCGCGCTCCCAGAGGCCGGGGATCAGGTGCTCGCGCTGGCGCAGGGGGTTGGTGGCCCAGCCGATGTCTTCGAGCGGATCGCCGAGATGCGCCGTCTCCCAGTCGAGGGTCACGACGATCTCCCCGTCCGCCACGAGCCAGTTCCCCGGCTTCCAGTCGCCGTGCACGATGACCGTCGCCTGGGCCTCGGGAGCGTTGCGCTTCAACCAGCCCAGCACCACCGCCAGTTCCGGCTGTGGCTCGACGACCTGACGGGCCAGGTAGTTCTCCCACTCGGCGATGGCGGCCGCGGCGCCCTCGCGGCCCGGATCGGGCAGGGTCTGGGCCAGCGCCGTGGCCCGCCAGTCGTGGGTGTGGAGGCGAGCGAGGTGCTCGACGCCCGAGCGAGCCAGGGCCAGACGCCGTTCCGGAGACAGCTGCGAAAGCCCGCCCTCGAGCACAAAGAGGTCGCAGAGGCCGTCGTAGCGCTCCATCACCACCGCCGGGCGCCCGAGATGCTCTCCCGTGGCGTCGAGCCACAGCGCTCGCGGGGTGGGGATCGGCCCGCCATGAAGCGCCCGGAGCACCGCGTACTCC
>JANLSK010000233.1:0-24006 GCA_031362415.1 Actinomycetes bacterium
CGCGACCGGCCGGCGCTGCTGTACGGCATCGTCCTCCTGGGCCTGGGTCTCGTGCTCACGCCGCTCGGCGCGCAGAAGCGGGGGATCCAGGCCTGGTACGAGATCGGGACGTTCCAGCTCCAACCCTCGGAGTTCGCCAAGCTCGGCGTGGTTCTGGTGCTCGCCGCCTATTGCCACGAGCACAAGGGCCATCTCGACGCCTGGCGCCTGGGCATCGCTTTCGTCCTGGCCGCCACGCCGATCTTCATCTTGTACCTCCAGCCCGACCTCGGGACCTCGATCGTGCTCACGGTGATGGTCTTCTTCTTGTTGCTGGTGGCCGGGGCCAGGACCAAGCACCTCTTCGTGATCGCGCTGCTCGGCATCACCTCGTTCTTCGTGGTGGTGCAGGCCGACCTGCTCGCCGACTATCAGGTGGCTCGGCTCACCACCTTCGTCGACCAGGGTGAGCCCAAGGACGCTCAGGCCGCCAAGGCCTCCTACAACCTGAAGCAGTCGAAGATCGCCATCGGCGCTGGTGGCATCAACGGCGTCGGTTACGGCAACGGCAGCCAGACCAACCTGTCGCTCGTCCCCGAACAGCACACCGACTTCATCTTCACCGCGGTCGCCGAGCAATTCGGGTTCCGCGGCGGCGCCGTGCTGCTGGGCCTCTACACGATGCTCTGCTTTCGGATCTGGCGCGCCGCACGGGTCGCCGCCGACCTGTTCGGCGCGCTCATCTGCGTGGGCGTGATGGCCATGATCGCCTTCCAGGTCTTCCAGAACGTGGGCATGACCATGGGGATCATGCCCATCACCGGGATCCCCTTGCCCTGGATGAGCTACGGCGGATCGTCGGTGATCGTGTCGTTCGCCTCGATCGGGATCGTCGTCAACATCGCGTCCCGACGCTTCGCCCGCACCGGCTCGTCGCGCTGAGCGCGTACCTTCGATTCTCGCCGGCTCCTCGCAACCGGGGGTGGGTTGTACAGGGGCGACATCGGCTACCGCGCAGGAACGGTACTCAATGTCGGTCCTGTACACTAGGATGGCGATGTGGAATATCGCCCTCGGCTCATCGACCGTCGCCTCGAACGGGCTCTCGGGGTGTTCGCCTGCGTGTCACTGATGGGACCGAGGGCATGCGGAAAGACGACCTCGGCAGCCCGACTCGCGGCGTCGATCGCCCGGTTGGACGAGCCGGCGACGGCCGCACTCTTCATCGCGGATGTGGATCGGGCGCTGGCCAGCCGAATCAAGCCTGCGCTTCTCGACGAATGGCAGGAGGTCCCCCACGTGCTCGGCGCTGTCAAACGATCCGTCGACAACGACCGTGCCCCCGGCCAGTTTCTCCTCACGGGGTCGGTCTCTGCCGATCTCGACAACGCAGTGTGGCCGGGGACCGGCCGAGTGGTCCGCCTCGCGATGGGGACCATGACGCGCCGCGAGCAGCTGGGTCTCGTTGATGGGCGACCGACCCTTCGGGGCCTCCTTTCCGGTCGGGTCTCGTTGCCGTCGGGCATCCCGGACGTGGTCGGGTACGTCGACCTGGCACTACGCGGCGGGTTCCCCGAAGTCGCTGAGCTCACCGACCATCGGGATCTCCGCCTGTGGCTCGACAGCTATGTCGAGCAACTCGTCAGCCGTGACGCGATGCGCATCGCAGACGGGCGTGACGCTGCGAGGTTGCGTCGATACCTCCAAGCGTGGGGCCTGAGCTCGGCCGGGGTCGTCGACGACACGACCATCTACACGGCAGCCGGTATCGATCGACGCACGCACATCGCCTACGAACAACTCCTCACCTACCTGTTCATTGCTGAGATCGTTCCCTCGTGGACCAGCAATCGACTCAAGCGGCTGGTCCGGGCGCCGAAGCGCTACCTCTGCGACACGGCCTTGCTGTGTGCCGCCTCGCGGATCGGTCGCCAGGACATTCTCGACAGCGGCGATCTCCTCGGTCGGGTGATCGACACGTTGGTGTTCAACGAGCTCCGCCTCCACGCCGCCACCGACGACGAGCCCAGCACCTTGCACCACATCCGCACGGCTGGCGGGCGCAACGAGGTCGACCTCGTCGTCGAGCTCGACGGGGGAAGGGTGTTCGGGATCGAGATCAAAGCCACAGCAGCCCCCAACGGCAGCGATGCTCGACATCTGCGCTGGATGCGCGACGAGCTCGGTCCGGCCTTTCTCGGGGGCGTCGTGTTCCACACGGGCCCGGAGATCATCCGGTTCGACGATCACATCGTGGCCCTCCCGATCGCAGCCCTGTGGGGCGCCGCTCCCTGACCCCCTGCCCCTGGCCCCGGTTCTCAAGGCAAGGTTGGCCTTCGTGCGCCGGGGGATCATGCCCTACCACGGGCATCCGCCTTCCCTGGATGAGCTACGGCGGCTCGTCGGTCATCGTGTCGAGACGCCTCGATCGGCATTCGTCGTCGACATCGTAGCGGCGGGTCTGGACATCCGATCTCGCCCTCGCGGTGGCATCGAGGGGAAGTCCGCCGCCGGGCAACACGCGCAGCCCGCCATCCAAGGCCACCCGGGCGTCGTACGAGCCCGGCCAACCGCGCCCGAATCGAATCGTGCCCGGAACGGCCTTGACATCTTTATTTTGTTGCGGAATTCCGGGAACCGGCGAAGTGGACGAACCGGGCGATGGGGGGTTCCAATCGTGACGACGAATGATCTGCTCTGCCAGAGGGCCAGTTGGACCGGGACGCTCTACCATACGGAGTTCCGAGACTCGATCGCACGCACAACCAATCGGTCGGAAGGCGCACGGTTTGGAACTCCAAGATGATGTTCCGCGCCTGGGTGACCGTTTCGATCGTAGCGGCACTCTTGCTGGTTCCTACGGCCAGCTTCGCACACAGTCGACTGTCTGGCTTCGGGACAAACACCAAGTACGGGCTGGTATGACGCCGAGGTAATCCGCAGCGACACCGGCTGGGTGGCCGTCGGAGTGATGGGGAGCGACGAGATTGTTGGATGGGTAGACGCTAGCCGGCCGACCATCAATGTCGGTCGACAGTTTGGAGGCGAAGTCAGCGTGCCGATTGCGATTGACAAATCAGGGAACCCAATTGGGGTTCTGGGACCGAGCGGTTTCATCGCAAACGCCTTTGTGTCAGAAGGGCGACTGAAGCCTGATGTGGCGGAAGAGATCCTCAAGGCGACTCACACTGTCAGCACGAGCCCTACAGGTGCAGCGACTGAGCCCGCAGGTGGTTGAAGTACGGAGCGTGATGTCGTAGGGCGGCGAGTGCCGCCGGGTCCATGCCCGTTGCCCGACCGACTCGGCTCGACCGAGTTCCAGGTTCTGTCGCGGTCTGTTGCTCGTCGGAGGCCTGGGGATCGCCAACGTCACGTTGGTGTCGGTGGATCGGGGCGGGACGCTGCGGCACGGAGTGCCGGGGCGGGCGGGTGCGCCGGTACACTGTTCGCACTGTGAATGAATCGCTCTGGCCGCGGATCGAGCCCTTGTTGTCCAGGGTCGAGAAGCCCGCCCGGTACATCGGGATGGAGCGGGGCGCCCAGCAGCCGGTGCATCGTCCGGGTGTCGTGTCCTGGCTGCTCGTCTATCCCGACGCCTACGAGGTGGGTCTTCCCAATCAGGGCCTGCAGATCCTCTACGAGATCCTCAACGAGCGCGACGATGCCCTGGCCGAGCGGGCCTACTCGGTGTGGCCCGACCTCGAAGCGCTCATGCGCCCCCGCGGTATCCCGCTGTTCAGCCTCGAGAACCATCGGCCGGCGGGCGACTTCGACGTGCTGGCCTTCAACGTCTCGGCCGAGCTGGTCTGCACCAACCTCCTCAACACCATCGACCTGGCCGGGGCGCCCGTCCGCAGCGCCGACCGTCGCCCCGAGCACCCGGTGGTGATCGCCGGCGGGCACTGCACGTTCAACCCCGAGCCTCTCGCCGATTTCGTCGACGCCTTCGTGATCGGCGACGGCGAGGAGGTCGTCTCGGAGATCACCGAGGTGCTGGGCGCGTGGAAGCGGGCCGGCAAGCCCACCCGTGAGGGGCTGCTGCGCGAGCTGGCCACGATCGAGGGCGTCTACGTGCCCTCGATGTACCTGATCGAGTACGACGGGCCGGTCGTGGCCTCGATCACGCCCCGGTATCCCGACATCCCGGCCGTGGTGCACAAGCGCACCGTGGCCGACCTGGCCGACTGGCCGTATCCCAAGCGCCAGCTCGTGCCGCTCATCGAGGTGGTCCACGATCGCTTGAACGTCGAGATCTTCCGCGGCTGCACCCGGGGATGCCGGTTCTGCCAGGCGGGCATGATCACCCGTCCCGTGCGCGAGCGTCCTGCCGATCAGGTGCGGACCATGGTGCGCGAGGGCCTGCGGCGGACGGGCTACGACGAGGTGGCGCTCACGTCGTTGTCGAGCGCCGACTTCTCGGGCCTCGACGGCGTGGTTGCCGATCTGGTCAACGAGCAGGAGGGCTGCGGCAACGTCGCGCTCTCGCTGCCGTCGCTGCGGGTCGACGCGTTCAGCGTGGGTGTCGCCAGCCAGATCCAGAAGATCAGGCGCACCGGTCTCACCTTCGCTCCCGAGGCCGGTACCTGGCGGATGCGCCAGGTCATCAACAAGCTCATCAGCGAGGAAGACATCTTCGCGGCCGCCGACTCGGCCTACTCGCAGGGTTGGCGGCGGATCAAGCTGTACTTCCTGATCGGGCTGCCCACCGAGATGGACGTCGACACGCTGGGCATCGCCGAGCTGGCCAAGGCCGTCGTCGAGGTGGGGCGGCGTCACACCAAGCAGGCGACGGCCACCGTCTCGGTCGGCGGGTTCGTCCCCAAGGCCCAGACGCCGTTCCAGTGGTTCGGCCAGAACGGTGTCGACGAGCTGCAACGCAAGGTCGACATGCTCAAAGGAGCGTTGCGGGGATCGAAGGCGCAGATGCGCTGGCACGATCCCAAGGCCACCTTCGTCGAGGGCGTGCTCTCGCGGGGCGATCGCCGGGTGGGGGCCGTCATCGAGCACGTGTGGCGCCACGGCGGCGTGTTCCAGGAGTGGAGCGAGCACTTCGTCTACGAGCTGTGGATGGAAGGTCTGGCGGTCAGCGGCCTCGATCCCGAATGGTTCACCACGAGGCACCGCACCGAGAGCGAGGTGCTGCCCTGGGACCACATCTCGGCTGGTCTGCACCGCGACTTCCTCTGGCTCGACTGGAAGGCGGCGCTGGCCGAGCACGGTCTGCCTGACTGTCGGTGGACGCCGTGCTACGACTGCGGCGTGTGCACCGACTATGCGCTCGAGCACGTCGTGGCCTCGGCAGTCCCGCCTGCTGGAGGCTCGCAGGGAACGGGCCAGGATCTGAGCCGGGGTGGCGAGATCCCGGTCCGCTTCTTGGCGACCAAGCCCGTGGCGAGCGTGCCCGTGGCGAGCGTGCCTGCGTCCGAGAGCTCGGCCGTCTGAGATGCGCGGCGATGTCGGCACGGCGGTCAGGGTGTCCTACTCGAAGCTGGGCAAGATCCGCTTCGTGTCGCACCGCGACGTGGCCCGGGCCTTCGAGCGGGCTTTTCGTGTGGCCCAGCTGCCGGTGTCGTTCTCAGAGGGGTTCAGTCCGCATCCGAAGGTGAGCTTCGGCCTGGCCCTGTCGACGGGCTACGAGAGTCGGGCCGAGTACCTCGACGTGGAGCTCGCCGGAGACGCGCACTCCGATGACGAGCTCGGTGCGCTGGTCGCATCGGTGGCCGAGGCGCTCCCCGACGGGCTGGCCGTCACCGGGGCGGCCGTGCTCGAGCCCCGAACGCCGTCCCTGCAGGAAGCCGTTGAAGCGGTTGAATACGAGGTCGAGGCCCGAAGCCTCGACGACACGGTCAGGGTCGAGGCCGACGCTGTCGGCGAGGCCCTGGAGGCGTTGCTCAGAGCGGAGTCGCTCGTGGGCATCCGGCGCCGCAAGGGTCGGGACGTCGTCGACGACCTGCGGCCCGCGCTGCGCCGATTGAGCGTGGTCGGCGACACCCCCATGGGAGTGCTCGTCCATCTCGAAGTCATCACCCGTCCCCGGGGCGCCCGTCCCCGGGAGATCCTGGCGCTCATCGAGGACGGCTCCGGCCAGGGTCTTGTCGAGGGTCGGGTCACCAGAACCCATCAATGGATCGAGCGTGATGGCGCCCGATGGGAACCGCTCGACGAGCCCGGCGCGCGCCGGCTCGGCCCCAGTTCAGTGGGCCAGGCGCGCCGTACCGTCGCGGAACCCGAGGTGCCGAAGGCCTCGTTGGAGGCCCGCGCGTCATGAGAGAAGGCACCGATGTCCGACGAGCACGTTCCGGCCCCCGCGGCCGACGAGACCGAGACCGAGTCTCTGCCGGCGAGATCCGGCGCGCCCGCCTTCGAGTCGGCGTTCGAGCCTGGCCGCGCGAGCTTGGAGATGTCTGCCCCGAGCGCGCCTGACGATCCCGCCACGAATCACCAGTTGGCCGGCGATCTGGCCGAGCCCGACGGTGAGCCCGGCGACGATGGCGACGGTGAGGGTGACGGGGGCTCTGAGGGTGACGGCGCCAGTGGCATGGGCGGTGCTGCGGGCCCACGCAAGCGGCGTCGGGGGAGTCGGGGCGGACGCAACCGGAGTCGCGCTCGTCGACCGCTCGATGCCGGCGCCTCCGACGATGGCGATGACGATGGCGACGATGGCGACGACGATCGCGACGAAGACGGCGGCACCGAGGCCGAACTTGTCCTCGACGCCGACGATCTCGACGAGATCGCGATCGCACGGCGACTGAGCGGCTTGCGTCCGTCGGAATCGCCCGAGGCCATGGCCCCCGGCGAACAAGAGGACGACGACGAAGACGACGCGACGGCGGATTCCGAGGTCACATCGGCGGCCCTGGTGCCCGGCCGGCGGACGACACCGCAGGCGGGGGTCCGAGTGGGCGAAACACGCCCGTCGCCTCCACCGCCGCCGCGCCGCACCCCACAACCCTCACCCTCGACCATAGCTTCACCCTCGGGAACACAGAAGCCGGCGGCGCGATCGGCTCAGCCAGGAGAGTCGGGCTCTCCCGGGTTAACAGGGCCCTCTCCCGCCGGCGCCACCTCTTCCATGAATGCCAACGACGCCAGTTACGACGACGACACCGCCGACAACTCGGTCGAGTCCGGGGCCGGCGCGGCCAAGCGACGTCGCCGCAAGCGGGGCGGCCGCGGACGTACCCGGAGCCTCGATGGACGGGCGACCGCTCTTGACGGTCCGATCTCGGTGCTCGAGGAGATCGACGACGACCTGCTGGAACGCCGACGAGGACGGAGCCGCAACGGCCGTCCCACAGGGCGCTACACGATGGCCGTCCACGTGCAGCCGGGACATGCCACCCAGGTCGCGGTCCTCGAGGGGCGCCAGCTCGTCGAGCACTACGTGAGCCGACCCACCGACGACACGTCGAACATCTTCGGCAACATCTATCTCGGACGTGTGCAGAACGTCCTGCCCGGCATGGAGGCCGCGTTCATCGACATCGGGACCCCCAAGAACGGGGTGCTGTACCGGGGCGACGTGGCCTACGACCAGGCCGACTTCGAAGGCGAGCGCCCGTCCATCGAGAAGGTGCTCCGTAACGGTCAGTCGGTGATGGTCCAGGTCACGAAGAATCCGATCGCCCACAAGGGCGCCCGTCTGGCACAAGAGGTGAGCCTGGCCGGTCGCTTCGTCGTGATGGTGCCCGGCCAGCCCCAGACCTTCGGCATCTCCAAGCGGCTGCCCGACGACGAGCGCAAGCGGCTGCGCAAGATCCTCGACGACATCAGGCCCCCCGACGCCGGGCTCATCGTGCGCACGGCGGCCGAGGGCGGCACCCGCGACGAGCTCGAGCGCGACCTCCGACGCCTGGCCCATCAGTGGAAGCAGATCTCCGACGTGGCCGGGCGATCGAAGGCGCCCAAGCTCCTCCACAAAGAGCCCGAGCTGGCCATCCGTATCATTCGCGAGGAGTTCAACAAGGAGTACCGGGGGATCTACATCGACGATCCGGCGATCTACGAGGAGATCCGCTCGTACGTCGAGTCGGTGTCGCCGGAGCTGGCCGAGCGTGTCGAGCTCTACGACGAGCCCCTCCCTCTGTTCGAGCGCTTCCACGTGAACGATCAGCTGGCCAAGGCCCTCGATCGCAAGGTGTGGCTGCCTTCGGGGGGCTCACTCGTCATCGAGCGTACCGAGGCGCTCACGGTCATCGACGTCAACACGGGCAAGAACGTGGGCACGTCGAACCTCGAAGAGACCGTGTATCGGAACAACCTGGAAGCGGCCGAGGAGGTTGCCCGACAGCTTCGCCTGCGCGATGTCGGCGGGATCATCGTGATCGACTTCATCGACATGGAGATCAAGAAGAACCGCGACGACGTGATGCGGGTGTTCCGCAACGCTCTCGGGCGCGACAAGACGCGGACGCAGGTCTTCGAGATCTCCGAGCTCGGCTTGGTCGAGATGACGCGCAAGCGCGTCGCCGAGGACCTGCTCGAGTCGTTCAGCCACAGTTGTCCCGAATGCCACGGTCGGGGGTTCACCCTCGACGAGTCGTTGCTGGAGCTGAGCTGAGAGCTCGAACGAGCAGCTGGGCCCCAAGCTCAAGTGGGCGTTCTGGGCATCCGAGAACCTCAGGGTGAGTACCCCGACGGACACGGATCGCCGCGAGTTCCCCGCGACCCCGGGGCAGGTTCGGTTCTGGCTGCTCGACCGGATGCACCCCGGAAGCTGGTCGGCGCGGGTGATGTTCAACCGCCTCTGGGTCGGTCCACTCGATCTCGACACCCTGCGGGCCGCATGGTTCGACATGGTGCTCCGGCACGAGCCGTTGCGTACGACCTTGGCCGAGACCGGGACCGGTGTCGTGCAGGTTGTGCACGGGCCCCAGATCGCGCCCTTCGACATCGAGTGGTCGCTGCCGGACGGCGCCACCGAGGACGAAGCGCTCCTCGCCTGGATCACTGCGCTCCGTGCCCGTCCGTTCGACCTGGAACGGGGCCCGCTCGCTCGCGTCCGGGTACTGGTGCTCGGGCCCCGCCGACACTGCCTCTCGATCGACCTGCACCACGCCGTCTTCGACGCCTTCTCGGCCTCGGTGTTCCTCCGTGAGCTGATGTCCTGCTACCAGGCGCGGCTCGGGGGAGGTGTCGCCGAGCTCCCGGCCATCACCGAAAGCTATGGCGCCCGGGCTCGTAGACAGCAGCACGACTCGTCCGGTCCAGCCCTGCTTACCGACGCCCTCACCCGCATCAGCGACGCTCCGCGAGCGATCGAGCTCCCCGCCGATCGACGCCGTCCGCCGGTGGAGGATCTCGCCTCCGTCGCGTCTCACCTGCCGCTGAGCTACGACCTGGTTGTCAAGCTCACCGAGCTGACGCGGCGCTTGGGCATCAGACGCTCGGTGCCGTATCTCGCGGCGACGGCGGTGCTCGTTCGACGCTGGACGGGTGAGGACATCTTCCTGATCGGGCTTCCCGTGACCGGGCGCGACGATGCCGGCGCCGAGGAGTTGATCGGCTACTTCGTGAACACGGCCGTGGTGCGCCTCGACCTGAGCGGCGCACCGAGCACCCACGAGCTGCTGACCCGGGTGGATGCTGCGGTCGAGGCCGCACTGGCAGAACGCTCGATTCCGATCGACGTGCTGGTCTCGGCGGCCGGGGTTCCGGTCGACCGCAGCCGCCATCCGCTGTTCCAGATCATCTTCAACTTCACGACGCAATCAACCAGCGTCGAACAGGCGGGCGGCATCGAGCTGCACCGCCTTCCCGAAGTCTCCGGTCACGCCATTGGTGATATCGATGTCGACATCCGGCGGTTTCTCGACTCGACCAACGAGCCGCTGATTCAGATCACGGGCAAGGCCGCACTCTTCGACCCGTCCACCGTCGAGCGCTTCGCCGCCCAACTCCATTTCGTCGTCGGCCAACTCGCCGACGCCGACGATGACGGCGCGCCGATCGGGGCCTTGGCGCTCGTCTCCCCGGACGAGGAACGGGCCCTGTTCGCCCTCGGTCGAGGGCCGGCATTGGCCACCGAAGCGCAGCCGACCGACGTGCACGATCTGATCTCGCGATTCGCCACCACGCGCCCCTCGGCGCCGGCACTGGTGGGACCCGACGAGTCGCGCTGGTCATACGCCGAGCTTGACGCCGCCGTCGAGACGCGAGCCGCGGCTCTCCGGGCACTCGGCGCCGGACCCGGCACCCTCGTCGCCGTGCAGGTCGACCAGCCCGTCGAGGCGGTGGTCTCCATCCTGTCGGCCTGGCGGGCGGGCGCCGGCTACGTTCCGCTGCCGATCGACTCCGAGCATCGAGTGTCGATGATCCTGGCCGAGACCCGTCCCGTGGCGGTCGTGTCGGGCGCCATCGTCACCGCCGGCGAGCTCCCGGGACGTCGTCTGGAGCGTTCCGACGTGGCCGCAGTGATCTTCACGAGCGGATCCACGGGCGTTCCCAAGGGTGTGTGCGTGACGCGGGCGAATCTGGCGATCTCGACGGCCGCCCGTCGAGCGATGTACGGCAATGATCCGCAGACCATGCTGTTGACCTACCCCCTGCTCTTTGACGCTGCGCTTTCACCCCTGCTGTGGACGCTCACCACTGGCGGCACGCTCATCGTCCCTGAGCTGGAGCGCCGGGCCGATCCGCGGCTGCTGAGCAAGCTCGTCGCGGCGCACGGGGCAACGGCGCTCGACCTGCTGCCGAGCGTGTGGTCGGCGCTCCTCGAACACGACCGGCCCGCTCGACTGGCGTCGCTGAAACTCGTCGTGGTGGGGGCCGAGGCGTGCCCGCCGGTCCTGGTGGGTCGGCACTTCGCCCAGCTTCCGGGGTGTCGTCTCTTCAACGAGTACGGCCCCACCGAGGCCACCGTGTTCGCCACGGCCCACGAGTGCCGGCCCGACGATGAGCTCCGCCCGAGCGTTCCGGTCGGTCGGGCGATCCCGGGCTATCGGATCTCGGTGCTCGACCCGGTGGGACGGCCGACACCCATCGGCGTACCCGGCGAGCTCGTCATCGCCGGGCCTGGCGTGACCGCCGGCTACCTCGATCGCCCCGAGCTCACGAGCGACCGCTTCGTGGCCGATCCCGATCCCGCGGGTGGCGCACCGGCCGGGTCGGGCTCGCTGGCCTACCGGACCGGTGACCGAGCTCGCCTGCTCGACGACGGCACGGTCGAGTTCCTCGGGCGGATCGACCGACAGCTCAAGGTGTCGGGTCACCGGATCGAGCCTGGTGAGATCGAGTCGGTGCTGGCCGAGCACCCCGGCGTGCACGCGGTCGTCGTCGGACTCGATCCCGCAGCGCCACACGCCCGTCTCGTGGCCCACGTCGAGGGTCCCCCCGATCTCGACCAGCAGGCCATGCTCGATCATGTGCGAGCGCGTCTGCCCGCCGCGATGGTGCCGTCGACGATCGTGCTCCACGAGCGGCTCCCTCGTACCCCATCGGGCAAGGTCGACCCGAGGGTGCTCGCTATGGCGCCAACGAGCGAGCTCGAGCCCACCGAGGTCGAAGGTCGGGCCGAGTCCCTCCCCGCTCGAGCGGTGACCAACACCGAGCAGCGGATCGCCCTCATGTTCGCCGAAGTGCTCGGGCATGCCGTGGGAGCGAGCGACGACTTCTTCGCCGCCGGCGGGAGCTCGCTGGCGTCGCTGCGGCTGTTCGCGCTGATCGAACGCGACCTCGGGCTCGATCTCCCCCTGGCCACGCTCTTTCGGGCTCCGACGGTCTCCACCCTCGCCGCGCTGATCGACGAGCTCGACACCGGTGAGTGGCGACCGCTCGTGCTCCTGAGCGGCACCGTCGGCGGTTCACCGACGAACGCGTCGGCCGGGGCGTCGGGCCCGGTCATCTTCGCCCATGGACTGGGTGGCAACATCACCGGCTTCGCGAACCTGGCTCGCCGGCTCGGCCTCGACCATGTGTGCTACGCGATCCAGTCGGGCGGGCTCGACGGGCGGGGGATCCCGTACCGTTCGATCGACCAGCTGGCCGATCGGGCCGTGGCCGAGATCGTCCGGAGCGTCCCTCCGGGCTCCTGTGTCATTGCCGGCTTGTCGTTCGGTGGATTGGTGGCGTGCGAGATCGCGACCCGCCTGGTCGCGACCGGCTACCAGCCGCGCGTCGTGATGCTCGACGCCGCCGCCCCGGGGTTCCGGACCCGTCCCGTCACGACCAGAGCGCGCCTCTCACGGCCTCTGCGGTATCTCCAGTTCCGGATGCACCTCCGAGCGGGTCGTCGCATCCCCGTGATGCGACGGCGTCACTACCTGTTCCTCGCCCACGACCGACTCTTCGACCGGCATTCCCTCAAGGTCTACGACCTCCCAATGACGCTGCTCTGCACGGAGTTCTTGTCCGACGAGCATGTGCAACAGTGGCGCTCGCTGGCCTGGAACGGCCTCGAGGTGCAACGCGTGCCCGGTGACCACGCCAGCTTCCTCGAAGAGCCGCTCGTGGCCGAGACGGCCCGGATCCTCGCTGCGGTCATCGACACGCCCCCCATCACCTGACTTGGCGCCCTTCAGAACCGACCGGAACCCCCTGCACCTGGTTCGTCGATGAACCTGCTGCGGAACTCAGCCGCTCCTCCGCCGGTACTGAGCTGAAGCTGTCCCGGGTGCCGGTCCGCGCTCGAGCAGTCACTCATGGAAACGAAACAGGGAGCACGGATCGACCGGCTGCGTCGCAAACGTCATCTCGGGGGCTCAAGTCAGCGATCTCGTGGTCCGACAGATCACCGATGGACGGCAACGACGGGCACGACGCTGTCGAGCTCCCGGCCACCCAGGGACAGGGCCGCTTCGGGCAGCTCGACCTGATGCGCCAGGGGAGCTCTTCCGCTCGCACGAGCTTCATACGAGAGGGGTCCAGCGGGGGCACCCCGGCCGCGCTGCTCGGCGAAGCTGTGGCCCGGATCGGTGGTGCTCCGACCGTGCTCGAGCTCCCGTTCGACCGTCGGCCCGCAGCAAACGAGGAATCCGGGTCCGTTTCCAACGGCGTGGTCATCGGCCGAGACCTGGTCGATCGACTGACGGACCTTGCCAGTCACTTCGGTGTCCGACGTTCCGTGCCCTACCTCGCGGCGATGGCGGTGGTGGTCCAACGGTGGAGCGGCGAGGACGACTTCCTGCTCGGGGTACCGGTCGGCGACCGCGATTCGGTGTCCGAACCGCTGGTCGGTTGCTTCATGAACCTGGCGGTCGTGCGGGTCGAGCTGAGCGGTGTCCTGAACACGTCCGAGGTGCTCACCCGGCTCGATCGAGCGATCGAGGCTGCGCTCGCGCACGCGTCGGTTCCGATAGGCGAACTGCTCACGGCGGCCGAGCCGCCGCTGGATTCGAGCCGGCCCCCGCTCGTCCAGCTCACGTTCGACTTCGCGACCGACTCGGAGGGCGTCAGCTCAGTCGGCGGGTTGTCCCAGCATCGCATCTCCGAGCACGTCGGTCGGGCCCTCACCGACCTCGATGTCGACATCCGTGACCACCGCGGCTCGGACGACGAATCGATCATGCGGGTCACGGGGAAGGCTGCGCTGTTCGACCAGAGCACCGTGAACCGATTCGCTGAGCATTGTGTGCACGTCCTCGAACAGATCGCCGATGGTGACGGCTCGCCGATTGCCCGCATCGAGCTCATGCGGCCCGCCGAGGCGCAGATCGTCGCATCGTATGGTCGGGGCCCGGCCCCGTCGGTCGAGCGCCCGATCGACGTGCCCGACCTCATCGACCGTATGGCCTCCGAGCACCCCACAGCTCTCGCTCTGGTTGGCCCCGACGAATCGCGCTGGACCTATCGCGAGCTCGATACGGCCGTCGCGACCAGAGCCAAGGAGTTGCAAAGCCTCGGTGTCGGCCCCGGCCGGCTGGTTGGCGTTCATGTCGATCGGCCGTTGGAGGCCATCGTTGCCGTCCTGGCCACGTGGAGGGCCGGGGGAGCCTACGTACCCCTCCCCGTGGACGCCGAGTATCGAGCCGCCATGATCCTGGCCGAGGCTGCGCCCATCGCGGTGGTCTCGGGTTCTTCGGTCGAGCCGGGCCGGTCCGACGAGCCCCGGCTCGCGCGCCCGGACCTCGCAGCGGTGATCTACACGAGTGGCTCGACCGGCCTGCCCAAAGGCGTGTGCGTCACCCGAGGCAGCCTGGCCGCGTCGAACGCAGCTCGTCTGCAGCTCTACGGCACCTCGCCCGAGACGATCGTGTTCGGCTACTCGTTGGTCTTCGACGCTGCGCTGGTTCCCCTGCTGTGGACGCTGACCACCGGGGGGACGTTGATCGTTCCCTCCCTCGAACGGCGCGCCGATCCTCGGCTGCTGGGCACGCTGGCCGACGCTCATGGCGTGACGGCCTTCAACCTGTTGCCGAGCGTGTGGGCGGCGGTGCTCGAGCACGTGAGCCCGGCCCGACTCGCGAGACTGCGGATGGTGGTGGTCGGGGGGGAGAGCTGTACCCCGTCGCTGGTGCGGCGTCACTTCGCCACCCTCCCCGCCTGCCGACTCGTCAACGAGTACGGACCAACAGAGGCGACCGTCTTCGCGACGACCCACGAATGTCGACCCGAGGACTCCCGTCGCCAGACGATTCCCATCGGCCGACCGATCCCCGGATACGGGGTGGTGGTGCTCGACCCTGTAGGCCAGCCCACACCGATCGGCGTGCCCGGCGAGCTCGTAATCTCGGGGCCCGGCGTGACCGCTGGCTACCTCGATCGTCCCGAGCTCACGGGCGATCGTTTCCGGGCCCACGCTGGTCCCAGGACAGGCGAGCTTGCGGCCCACGAGACGGGCTCGACGGCCTACTGGAGTGGCGACCGGGCCCGGTTCCTGGCCGACGGGAGCGTCGAGTTCCTCGGCCGGGTCGATCGTCAGCTCAAAGTGTCCGGTCATCGCATCGAGCCCGGCGAGATCGAGGCCGTCCTCCTCGAGCACCCTGCGGTGAAGGCGGTCGTCGTCGGCTTGGCCCCGTCAGGTGACACCCATTGCCTGGTGGCGCACGTCGAGTGTGCTGGCGGCCTCGACTCGGCGACCCTCGCCGGCCATGTGGGTTCGCGGCTGCCGGCTGCGTTGGTCCCGGCGACCTTCGTGTTCCACCTCAGCCTGCCGCGAACCCCTTCGGGGAAGGTCGACCCGGCGATCCTCCGAACCCCGCTGGGATCGGTCGAGGCTGAATCGATCGTCGATGGAGGCGCGAGCGGGGCACGAGCCAAGGCCGTCACGAACACCGAGCAACGACTGGCCCTGATGTTCGAGGAGGTCCTGGGCAGGCCGGTGGGGGCTGCCGTCGAGTTCTTCGCGGCCGGGGGAACCTCCATCTTGTCGCTGCGCTTGTTCGCCCACATCGAGCGCGCGCTCGGGATCGACCTCCCGCTGGCGACGCTCTTCCGGGCGCCGACAATCGAGACGCTGGCCCGAGTGATCGACGAGCTCAGCCCGCCCGACTGGCGATCTCTCGTGCTCCTCAGCCAGCCGTCTCCAGGCCGGCACGAGGGCGCTCCCGACGGTCGGGCCCCCGACTCCGGGCCCATCGTCTTCGTGCACGGATTGGGTGGCAACATCACGGGCTTCGCCAGTCTCGCCCGCCGGCTCGGGGTCGACCGCGTCTGCTACGCCGTTCAGTCAGGCGGGCTCGACGGTCGGGGCATTCCGTACGGCTCGATCGACGAGCTCGCCGCTCAGGCATCGGCGGAGATCGCCCGGACGGTACCTCCAGGGCCGTGCGTGATCGTGGGCCTGTCGTTCGGTGGCGTGGCATCGTGCGAGATCGCCCTCGATCTCATCGGGCGCGGTTATCGACCCCAGGTCGTGATGCTCGACGCGGCCGCTCCCGGCCACCCGAGGTTGCCGGCGACGCTCAAGGCCCGCGTGTCGGAAGAGGCGCGGCGCTTGCAGTTCCGAGTTCAACTCCTCGCCGGGCGGCCCATCGCGCTGATGAGACGGAAGCAGTACATCTTCCTGGCCCATGCCCGTCTCTTCGAACGTCATCCGGTTCGCGCGTTCCACCAACCGCTCACATTGCTCCACACCGACTACCTGCCCGAAGACGATCTGAACGCCTGGCGGTCGGTCGCGGCGGCTGGCTTGGAGCTGTACCGGGTTCCCGGCGACCATGCGAGCTTCCTCACCGAGCCACTGGTGGCCGAGACGGCACAGATCATCTCCCAGGTCATCGCTCAGGGACGGCCTGCTCCCCGGGTCGAGCTTGCGGCGTCCGCGTGATCTACACTTCCATGCCCGCCCCGCGATAGCACGTCGTCGGCGCAGGTCCTCCGGTACTCCTCCGGTATCCAGTACACACCGATTCGTAGAGGTTGGACGCGCATGTACGCGGTCATCGCCACCGGCGGCAAGCAGTACAAGGTCTCTCAGGGCGACGTCATCGATGTGGAGCGCCTGTCGGGCGAGGAGCTGAGCTTCTCCCCGGTGCTCGTGGTCGACGGCACCGACGTGATGGCGACGCCGTCGGCGCTGTCGAATGCGACCGTGAAGGCCAAGGTCGTGGGCGACGCCCTCGGGCCCAAGATCATCGGCTTCACCTACAAGAACAAGACCAACCAGCGCAAGCGTTGGGGTCACCGTCAGCAGTACACCCGTATCGAGATCACCTCGATCACCAAGGGCTGAGGAGCGCGCCATGTCGAAGAAGAAGGGTGCGGCCTCGTCCCGCAACGGGCGGGATTCCAACGCCCAGCGTCTGGGTGTCAAGGTGTACGACGGCACGGTCATCACGGCCGGATCGATCATCATCCGCCAGCGGGGCACTCGGTTCCACCCGGGTCAGAACGTCGGGCTCGGCCGCGACGACACGCTGTTCGCGCTGGCTCCGGGGTCGGTGAAGTTCGGTCGTCGAGGCGGTCGTCGTGTCGTCGACGTGCGCCCGGTCGAGGCCGACGCCAGCGCCAACTGACTGTGACCGCAGGCTCGGGCCCCGGTCACGCCGGGCGTAGCTGCCCCGGGTCGCGCTCTGCTCGGGGTTCCAGGCTGAGATCGAGCGTCTGATGTCCGACTTTGTCGACGAGGTCCAGGTCAACCTCCGCGGAGGTGACGGTGGTGCTGGATGCGTCTCGTTCCGCCGAGAGCCCCACGTGCCCCATGGCGGCCCCGACGGCGGCGACGGAGGCCGAGGCGGCGATGTGTGGTTGATCGCCGACCGCAACACGGCGTCGCTCCTGTCGTTTCGCGACCATCCGCACCGGAGGGCCACCTCAGGCAAGCATGGCTCGGGCAAGCGCCAGCACGGTGCCGGCGGCGATGACCTGATGGTCCACGTCCCCGTGGGCTCGGTGGTCAAGACCCGTGAGGGCTCGGTTCTGGCCGATCTCACCCACGACGCCGACCGCTTCCTCGCTGTGCACGGTGGTCAGGGAGGCAAGGGCAACGCCCGCTTCCTGTCGAACTCCCGGAGAGCGCCGAGCTTCGCCGAGCAGGGCGAGTACGGCGAGGACGAGTGGCTGCGCATCGAGCTCAAGCTCCTGGCCGACGCCGCGCTTGTCGGTTTCCCCAACGCCGGCAAGTCGACGCTCATCGCAGCGCTGAGCGCATCGCGGCCCAAGATCGCCGACTATCCGTTCACGACGCTGATCCCCAACCTGGGTGTGGTGCGCTTTGGCGAGCACGAGTTCGTTTTGGCCGACATTCCCGGGCTCATCGAGGGCGCGGCCGACGGTCGGGGTCTCGGGCATCAGTTCCTGCGCCACATCGAGCGGGCCCGGGTCATGGTGGTGCTCCTCGATCTGGCCTCGCTCGAGCACACGCCCGAGGAGCAGGAGCGGATCCTGCTCTCCGAGCTGGGCAAGTACCGTCCCGAGCTGATCGACCGCCCACGCCTGGTGGTCGGGAGCCGAGCCGATGTGGCCGTCCACGAGTACGCTGGCGAGCTGTCGATCTCGGCCGTCACCCGGTCGAACCTCGACCGCTTCCAGGGCGAGGTCGCCCGTCTCGTCGAGGAGGCCCGGGCCGCCGAGCCCGCCAACGAGGGCTTCGTGGTGCTGCGCCCCGAGCAGCGGGGGCTCGTCGTCGAACGTGACGAGGACGGTGTGTGGCGGGTGCACGGACGAGCCGCCGAGCGGACCGTGGCCATGATGGACCTCAACAACCCCGAGGCCATGGCCTACGTGCAGCATCGACTCCGGCGGCTCGGGGTGGAGAAGCTCCTGGCCAAGGCCGGGGCCAAACAGGGCGACGTCGTGCGGGTCGGCCCGGTGGAGATGGAATACGTCGACGCCGACTACATCGGCGAGGCCCGCGATGCCCGTCGTCACGGCGAGACCGACCAGGACCTGCGGGATCGCTACCGGTGAGCCGGGAATCAGGGTAGCGGGCGCCGATGATCGCCGTGGTGAAGGTGGGGACGTCGTCACTCACCGACGATGCCGGCAACCTCGACCGTTCGGCCATGGCGGTCCTGGCCGACGAGATCGCCGATGCCCGGTCACGTGGCGACGACATCGTCCTCGTGAGCTCGGGAGCCATCGCCGCCGGACTGCCGCCGCTGGGCCTGCCCGAGCGGCCCACCGACGTCGGGGTGTTGCAAGCCATCGCCGCCGTCGGCCAGCCGCTGCTGATGGCCGAGTGGTCGGGCGCTTTCGCCCACCACGGCATCGTCACCGGTCAGCTCCTGCTCACCCCGTACGACTTCCTGCACCGGTCCCAGTACCTGCACGCCCGGGCCACGCTGCGGCGCCTGTTCGGCCTGGGCGTGCTGCCGATCGTCAACGAGAACGACACCATCGCCGACGACGAGATCCGCTTCGGCGACAACGATCGCATCGCTGCTCTCGTGGCCCATCTCGTGAGCGCCGACGTGCTCGTGCTGCTCACCGATCAGGCGGGTCTGTACACCGCCGATCCCCGCCGCCACGACGATGCCCGGCTGATCGAGGTGACCGACCTCGAGGCCGAGCTCGAGTCGCTGGCCGGAGGGACGGGCACCGTGCGCGGCAGCGGCGGGATGAGCTCGAAGGTCGCGGCGGCCCGGATCGCCGCCTGGTCGGGGGTCAGGGCCGTGATCGCCGCAGCCCACCGGCCCGGGGTGATCGCCGGGGCGCTGGCCGGAGAGCCCGTGGGCACGACGGTGCTCCCTCGCTCCCGGCGCATGGCGTCAAGAAAGCTGTGGATCGCCTTCGCGCAAGGCACCGCGGGACGGATCGTCGTCGACGACGGTGCCCGACGGGCGCTGCTGGAGGGAGCGAAGTCGTTGCTCCCCGCGGGCGTGCGCTCGGTCGAGGGCGACTTCGAGGCCGAGGATGCCGTCGACATCGCGCTGGCCGACGGCCGCCCCTTCGCCCGGGGGCTCGTGCGCTATTCGGCTGCTGCACTTCGTGGTGTGGCTGGCCAACGGACTTCCGAGCTCCCCGAGGGCGCCCCGCACGAGGTCGTGCACCGCGACGACCTCGTGGAGCTGCCCTGACCGCCGTCGGCGCCTGCCGGGACCGGCGGCGCGGCTCGTGCTCCTGCGGTTCTTGCCGCTGTGCCGGTTTGGAAGGAGCTGGTCGAGGGTGCGGGCGTCGAAGGTGCTGGTGTCGAGGGGTTACCGGCGGGTAGCTTGGACGACAGATGTGCCGGGAGTCACACTGGCGACGCACGCGCTGTCGGCCAGTACCCGGTCGGAGACGCCAACGACGAGCAGCACCAACGAGGGGGACGCGTGGACACGCGCAACGACAACCAGATGCCGGTCGGCGAGATCGTGAGTCAGGGCCGGTTGGTGGGAGCCCTTCCCGACCCGGCGATCTTGAGTCGACGGCGTTTCCTCGGCACCGGAGCGGCCTTGGGTGTCGGCGCCGTGGCCCTGGTGGCCTGTGGCGACGACGACGACGGTGGCTCGGCCACCGGTGGCGAGACCACGACGGGCACAGGGGCTTCCGAGCCGGCCACGACGGGCGGCGACACCGGCCCCACCGTGGCGGCCACCAACCCCACCGGGGCCGCCGCGGTCACCACCGAGGCCACGGTGGCGCCCCAGCCGGATCCGATCCCTGGCGGGCGGCTCATCTACGGCCTCGAAGGCGAGAATTCGCAAGGGTTCAACCCCACCACGGCCCGCTTCGGTCTGGCCGGCATCATGATCGGGCGAGCCATCTTCGACCCGCTCATGCTGCCCGACGACACGGGGAAGAACCAGCCCTTCCTGGCCGAGTCGGTCGTGCCCAACGCCGACTTCACCGAGTGGACGATCACGCTGCGCCCCGGCATCACGTTTCACGACGGCAGCCCGCTCGTATCGGCCGCGATCAAGGCCAACCTCGACGCCCACCTGGCCAGCTTCCTCACCCGCCAGGCCCTGCTGCCCGTGGCCTCGGTCGACATCGTCGACGACCTCACAACGTCGGTGAAGATGAACACGCCGTGGTCGGTGTTCGACAGCCTCCTGAGTGGGCAGTTCTCGTTCGTCGCGGCCCCGTCGATGCTGGCCGACACCGAGAACGGGGGCGCCAACCCCGTGGGCACCGGGCCGTTCATCTTCAAGGAGTGGCAGCTCGACAGCCACCTCATCGCCACCAAGAACCCCAACTACTGGCGCGAAGGTCTGCCCTACCTCGAGGAGATCGAGTTCCGGCCCATCATCGACATCGCCACCCGCACCGCGGCGCTGCGAGCGGGCGACATCGACCTGTACCACACGAACAACCCGGGCGAGATCGTCGAGTTCCGCGACGACGACAACTTCCAGGTCGCCGAGTCCGACGCCTACGCCGAGACCAACTACGTCATGCTGAACACGGCCAAGGCGCCGTTCGACGATGTCACGGTGCGCCAGGCGCTCGCGTACGCCTCCAACGTCGAGGAGTTCAACACCATCCGCAACAAGGGGATCGTGGCTGCATCGAACGGGCCGTTCAGTCCCGGTCAGCTCGGCTTCCTCGAAGACAACGGGTACCCGCAGTTCGACCTCGACAAGGCCGAGGAGCTGCTGGCGGGCCGCGACATCTCGTTCACCCTGGCCAGCGTGCCCGACACGTTCAACGTGGAGAACAACAACCTGCTCAAGGCCCAGTGGGAGCGAGCCGGCTTCTCGGTGGAGCTGGCAACGTTCGAGCAGGCTGCGCTCATCAACAACGCGCTGGTCGGCGATTTCGAGGCCTACTACTTCCGGCTCTACGGCGGTCTCGACCCCGACAACTACTACCACTTCCTCATCGGGGCCAACGCCGGCGAGATCGGAGCCATCGCCCTGAACTTCGGGCGCTGGAAGAACGCCGAGTGGGACGATCTCATGACCCGGGGTCGAGCCACGGGCGACCGCGCCGAGCGAAAGGAGATCTACGAGGAGGCCAACCGGGTGCACGCCCGTGAGGTTCCCAACGTGTATTTCTTCTACACCCGCTGGGCGATCATCGCCAAGAACGACGTGGCCGACCTCGTGAAATACGAGCTGCCAGACGGGGGCTTCAACCTGCCGCTCGAGATCGGTCGTCATCAGGTGTCGCAGCTCTGGGTCAACCCCGACGCCTGATCGGCCCAACCGTTCTGAAGGGTCAACGCGAATGGCCTACTTCGCCCGCAAGATCGGCTTCCTGCTCATCGTGCTCATCGCCGTCACGTTCCTCGCGGCGGCGCTCATCCGCCTGCTCCCGGGCGATCCGGCCACGGTGATCGCCGGGGCCAGCGGGGCCACCGAGGAGGAGCTCGACCAGGTGCGCACCGACCTGGGGCTCGACGATCCGCTCCCCGTGCAGTACGTGGGCTGGCTGGGCGACGCCGTCCAGCTCGACCTGGGCCGCTCGTACATCTCCAAGCTGGAGGTGCGCGACACCATCTCCGAGCGGGCTCCGGTCTCGTTCCAGCTCATGCTCTACGCCCAGATCATCACCCTGTTGATTGCCGTGCCCCTTGGGGTGTTCACGGCGTACAAGGCAGGCACCCGCTTCGATCGCACGGCCAACGGCATCACCTTCGCCTTCTTGAGCTTGCCGAACTTCGTGCTGGGGTTCCTGCTCATCTACCTGTTCGCGGTGAAGTGGAACCTGCTCCCGGCCTCCGACTACCAGCCCTTGAGCGACAGCATCGTCGGGAACCTGAAGGGCCTGGTGCTTCCGGCGCTCAGCCTCGGCCTCGGCCAGGTCGCCGTGTACTCCCGTCTGCTGCGCGTCGACATGATCGCCACGCTGCAGGAGGACTACGTGACGATGGCCAAGGCCAAGGGCCTGCCCATTCGACGGGTGCTGTGGCGTCACGCGCTGCGCCCGTCGAGCCTGGGGCTGCTGACGGTCGTCGGCGTGAACGTGGGCTCGCTGATCGGCGGGGCCGTCGTGGTCGAGCAGGTCTTCCAGATCCCCGGCGTGGGCTTGGGCCTCATCGGCGCCATCCAGGCGCGCGACTACATCGTGTTGCAGGGCCTGGTCGCCTTCGTGGCCATCGTGTACGTGCTCGTCAACTTCAGCGTCGACGTCCTCTACGCCGTCCTCGACCCGAGAGTGCGCCATGCCCGTGCCTCCGCAGCCTGACCTCACCGCCGACGCCGCGCCGGTCACCGAACGCGAGCTCCCGGCCGGGGTGGTGTCGGACGCGCTCGCACCTGATGCGGGCTCCGATGGTCCGGTGCTGCGTCGTCGCCTCCCCTTGAGCTTCTGGATCTCGGCCGTGTTTCTCGCGCTCGTCATCCTCGCAGCGATCACCGCCGACTGGTTGCCGTTTGTTGACAATGTCGAGGACTACGACCCCACGGCCCTGGCTGCGGGGCCTTCGGGCGATCATCTCTTCGGCACCACCTCGAACGGCAACGACGTGTTGTCGATCGTCGTACAGGGCGCCCGGACGTCGCTCACGGTCGGGCTGTTCGCGGTGGCCCTCGGATTCTTCTTTGGAGGGTTGCTGGGGCTCGTGGCTGGTTACTTCCGGGGCTGGTTCGACACGGTGATCTCGGCGGTCATCGACATCCTGCTCGCCTTCCCGGCCCTGGTACTGGCCTTGGCGATCGTGTCGTTCAAGGGGCCGAGCCTCACGGTCGTCACCATCACCTTGGGAATACTGGCGATACCAGCGGTGGCTCGGGTAGCCCGCGCCGCGACGCTGCAGTACGCCTCGCGCGAGTTCGTGCTGGCAGCTCGCACGCTGGGTGCCAGCCACAAACGGGTGATCTTTCGCGAGGTGCTTCCCAACGTCGTGATACCCATGGCTGCCGTATCGCTGGTTGCCGTGGCTGTGGTCATGGTCGCCGAATCGGGCCTGGCCTTCCTCGGGGCGGGTGTGCCGGCTGACACGCCGTCGTGGGGGAGCCTCATGAAGCTCGGACAGGGTCAACTCGACAAGGGTGCCGCCCATATCTGTCTGTTTCCTGCCGCAGCGCTGTTCCTCACGGTGTACTCGCTCAACACCATCGGTGACACGCTGCGCCAGCGGTTCGACGTTGGACGGGGCATCTTGTGACCGGTCTCCGGGCGAGTAGGACGGCGGCATCGGTGGGTCTCGATCCGCCCGACCCAGCCCTCCCGTTGCTCGAGGTCGACAACCTCGCGACGCACTTCCTCACCGAGCGGGGTGTGGTCAGGGCCGTCGACGGCGTGTCGTTCTCGCTGCGGCCGGGACAGACCCTGGGCGTGGTCGGCGAGTCGGGCTCGGGCAAGACCATCCTGGCTCGCTCGATCATGGGGTTGTTGCCGCCGCGCAACGTGACCCGGACCGGCGCCGTTCGCTTCGCCGGGCGCGACCTCACGGCCATGAGCGACAAGGACCTGGCCGATGTGCGCGGGCGCGAGATCGCCATGATCTTCCAGGACCCGATGACGTCGCTCAACCCCGTGCTGCGCGTCGGCCGTCAGATCACCGAGTCGGTGCGTCACCATCTCGGCATGTCGGCCAAGGCCGCCCGGGCCTGGGGGACCGAGCTGCTCGACATGGTCGGCATTCCCGCTCCGGGCTTGCGCATGGACGACTATCCCCACGAGCTCTCGGGGGGGATGCGCCAGCGCGTCACCATCGCCATCGCCCTGGCCTGCGAGCCGAAGCTGATCATCGCCGACGAGCCCACGACTGCCCTCGACGTCACCGTGCAGGCCCAGATCCTCGATCTGCTGCAGGAGCTGCAGGCCCGCCAGGGA
>JANLSK010000261.1:0-4294 GCA_031362415.1 Actinomycetes bacterium
GGTCGGAGGCGGCGGATCGCGCGGTCCGTCCGAGCGACGGGAGGATGTGGTGGTCGATCTTGCGGCGGTAGCCGTCCCAGGTGCTCGCCGCTACGACCAGTCGTTTGCCGGGTAGCCATCGTGTGGTGAGGTAGGCGCCGAAGCTGAGAGCCCGGACGTCGTCGTTGCGGCCGTTGACGTCGGCGGCAAGCTCGGTTGCGAGCAGTTCCGCTTCGGCACGGTCGGTGCCGGCTGGGTGCCAGATTCGTCGTTCGCGTCCGGTGACGGGATCGAGCCCGTCGTAGATCACGGCGTAGAACCGGTTGCCCTTCTGGCGACGTAGCCCTTCATGATCTTCCTCCTTCTCGGGGTCCCGCCGATCGAGACCCCGGTAGAAGGATCGGTAGAAGGATCTCATCGATCCAAGGCACTGTTTGCTTCGAGTACACGGGTTGTCAATGCCACGGGCAACACGTATGGTTGCGTCGTGGAACCCGTCCATTCGACAACCCCGCGACGTGTGCATGGTTCGGTCGCGGCGATCGTCGAGATGCTCGAGCTGGAGCAGCCGACGGTGGTCACCGACGCGACGTTGGCGCGGGTGATCGAGGAGGCCGGTTCGTCGTTGAGCGTTACCCGCGCGGCGGAGCGGTTGGTGCGCGAGGGTTGGTTGTTGCCGTTACGGACGCGGCGCAGCTGGGAGTTCGTGCCGGCATCGCGTGCTGGACGCTTCGGTTCGGGCGACCGGTTGATCGAGTTGCGGGCCTTGTTGGCTCACCGTGGTGACGCGCCGGTGGCGGTGGCGTTCAACTCGGCGGTGTGGGCGTTGGGCTACAGCACCCATCAGCCCACGACCGAGGTCGTTGCTCACCGGCGTGGATGGCGGCCGCCCGAATCGCTCGGTGATCTCCGGTCGGTCACCTACGACTGGCGGCTGCCGACTTGGGACCACGATGGGCTGCCGACGTGGACTGCGGCGACAGTGGTCGTCGCGGCTGCTGACCGTCCCGACGTTCACGGTGACTGGTCCAACGCGGATGAGTGGCTCCCCGAGACGATGCGTGTCGCTACGCCCGAGGCGGTGTGTGCCGAAGCCGAGGGCCGGCCGACCGCGGCGTTGGTCCGGCTCGGGTATCTGGCCGAGTGGTCTGGATGTCACGACATCGCGGCACGGATCGAGGGGATGCTCCCCGAACGGCTTCCGGTCACCTATTTCGGGTCGCGGCGCCGCCGTGGCCGGTGGGTGAAGCGGTGGCGGCTCTACGACTCGATGCTTGCGCTGCGATGATTACCGAAGGTTTCCTGGCCCGCCACGCCACAGGCCAGCGAGGGATGAAGGGCCCTGCTCTGCTCGACGTCGCCAGGATTACGCGCTCGCGTACCTGCACGCGCAGGGCCTGTTCGGGCTTGGCGTGGTGCTCAAGGGCGGCACGTCGCTGCGCAAGTTCCGGGCCGGTAATGCCGGACGGTTCTCCACCGATTTGGACTTCGCTGCGCCGGACGCCGATACCGGGGAGTTCCTGCTCGACAGTCTCGATGGTGCCGAGATCCACGGCGTGCGTTTCCGTGTTGTGCAACGCTCAGCGCTTCGTGGCCGCCTCGAGATCGATACACCGTTGGGTCGACCCGATGTTCCTGCTCGAGTTGAGATCTCGCCGCGGGCCCTGTGGCTTCCAGTCGAACTCCGGGGACCGGTGCCGCTGCCGGTGCACCGTGGCTACGAGTTCCCTGTCCCCGAGGTACCGGTGCCGGCGTTGAGCGAGGCCCTCGCGGAGAAGCTCGCCGCGTGGCGTAGGCGCCGCAAGATGCGCGACCTGTACGACCTTTCTGGTTCGGTCAAGGCGTTCTCGACGAGCTTCTCGTTCGGCGGCTGCTCGTACTCAAGGTCTGGTATGACGTCGTTGTCGACGGACTCGGTATGGGACCGTTCGATCCGAACGTGATCGTCGACGAGGTCGACGTGAGCCTGCTCCCCGACGAAGAGATAGGCCTCCTCACCCAACCGGTCGAACCGGCCCGGTGGCTCGCCGTGGTCCGCGACCGATACCGGTTTGTCGTCCACCTCGACGATGTCGAACGACAAGTCGCGCGCTGCAACCCTGGCGACCGCTACCGGACGACACAGCTGATCGCCGCGCTCACCGAACCGTCGGCGTGACCACCCGCTCAGCACGTCCTCTGCTCCGCTCCGCCAACCGCTGAGGTCATGGTGCCTGCAACGTACACCTGCACGGCGAAGGGCCCCGGGTGGACGTCCTATCTCGTGCCCGCCGACGAAGAACCGGGCGGTCACGCTGGTTACGCGACCAGCGACCGGAGTGGGCCTCATACGCGACAGCAGAACGAACCAATCTGGCGCGATCTCGTCGCGTCGGCGAGGTGCTCGACTGTCGGCGGTTCCATCGCGACCTGCCGGCTTGCGGCCACTGGCTTCCCACTTGCGGCCATCACGGTGAGTGGTCGGTGACCGCCGAGGCCAATGTCGTCCTCCCGGCGGTAGGAGGCAGTGGCCAGGGCCGTCGCTCTGGATTGGATCTGTTGCGACGCCGAGCTCGGTTACGGGAGGCGGCTGATGACCGTGGCCGGGCCGGAGCAGCCAGCAGATCGACCAGCGGTGCATAATGCGCCCGTTGCTGCGGCTTGCTGCATGTGCACGTCGCGCGCCTCGGCCGACTCCCAATCGGCGATCTCGACCAGGACGTCGGGGTTTTCGAGCACCTCGTAGCGCGTGCTTCCACGGAAGCCGGGCTGGCTTGGTCCCTCGTTCGCGATGATTCGCTCGAGCAGACTGCTGAGCTCGGCCCGCCGACCAGGTTTGGCCTGCAGCTCAACGATCACCTTGATGGCCATGTCGTCCTCTCCATCATCCCCCATGCACGCTTGCGACGCTCGTCCGCACCCGCTCCCGTCAGTCGAACGACTCTGCCCACAGCCCCTCTTGAGGGTGGTTCCCGAGCAGGTGAGCTGACTATGCGGCAGGGCCGGCAGGCACGACGCCGAGCTGCTGCATGAGCGACAGCATGTCCGCGACGCCCCAGTGCTCGCAGACGAGGCCCGCGTCATCAAACCTCATGATGTCGATCAGCTGTATCTCGACACGCACACCCGTCGGCGGCACGCCCATGAACTCGCCTTGGTGCGTTGCAGTGAGCTTCACTCGAGCCACGGTCTTGTCCTCGCTGGCGATCAGATCCTCGACGTCCATCCGCATGTCGGGAAACGCGGCCAGCAGGACCCGAAAGAACTCGAGCGTCCCCTCCTTGGTGGGAGGCAACAGACCCGGCGCGTCGTCGTGCTCGATGAAGTCATCTGCGACCAACTCGCCGAACCCGGCGATGTCGCCGGCACTGATCCGCTCGTAGGCGCTCCGCATTGTCATGGCGTGGTTCACAGTCGCCCTCCCTGTTCTGGCCCCAGGTGCAGATCGTAATCCACGGCTCGGATCGCAGCGACAGGGCATCGTGTGGGTCGCCCAGCATCGACTGGTCGGCGATCTCGGCACGCGTCGGTCGAGCACAGCGCCCGATCTGCGGGGCCGGCCAGCTACGCGATCCGCGGCCGAACCTGGGTACAGATCGCGTCGTACCGAACTCCACGACACGAACAGCAGGAGAAGGAATGACACGACGAGCACGTAGGACGGCGAGCGTGGCTCTGCCGTCGAGCTGGATCCGTTTGAAGAGCGCTCGGGCTTCCGTGCTGTCGACACGGTGGTGGGGTGCGATCGACACGATGGTGGCGTCGCGGTCACGGCCGACGATCTCGGTTGCCGCGGGGTCGGTGGCGGTGAGGATGGCGACTCCGGCGGCGTCGAGGTGCAGGGGTTGTACTCGTAGCAGGGCGGGAAGGTAGGTGATGGATGCGACCTCGGCGTCGTTGCTCACGTCTCGCGCGAAGGAGTCGACGGCGGTGAGCTGCGCTGCGTCGAGAGGCCGTTCTGCGGTGATGAAGAGGGTGATCGGGGAGAGGCCGCCGCTACCGGGCATTGGCTGCCGAGCTGACCGAGGTCGGCTTCATCAGTACCGGCAGCCTCGTGGCCCACGAGACCTCTTGCGGCAAGCCGAGCTGCCGCTGCCAAGCCGACCCACCCCGACGCCACGGCCCCTACCACCAGTGGAGCCGATCCGACCATCGGTCGGCAAAGAACCCGCCCGACCGGACAATGGCACTACTAAGGGCCTGCGTGAAAACTACTTGCGTGTAGTTTGGGGTGCTGGGGAGGGCTTGGCGGCGATCTCGTAGTTCCAGTCGGGGTGCCAGGAGTGGCCGGTAAGGGGCACGGTCGCGAGCTGTTGGTCGGTGACTACGACACCGA
>JANLSK010000194.1:0-12740 GCA_031362415.1 Actinomycetes bacterium
CGACGACACCATCAGGATCTGCGTGTCCTCGGGCCGCAGCTCCACCCCGCTCTCCGCGGCCCGCCCCTTGGCATCCGTCAGCTGCGATTCGAACATCGGCTGGAAATGCTCCTGGACGATCAGGAGGTAGAGCAGGTCGAACGGCCCCTCGAACACCGGGGTACTCACCTCGAACGGCGGAGCTGGTGCCTCGAATGCCATCGCTGTAACTCTACCTGAGTCCGGAGCGCACGACCAGTGCCGCACCACGGGATCTCACAGCGCGATCTCGCAGCAGGATCGACCCCGTCTGTTCCTGGGACCGATCATGCCACGCAACGTCTGGTGTACGGGCTCCGGGCAGTGGTCGTGCTGGCTGGCTCGACCAGGTCGACATTTCCTGCGCTCAGCCGGGACGAACCCGGTGAGAGGTCTGCGGGATGACGCCGTGGAGGTGCGCCGGCGACATGCTGAGGTGACCTCCGATCGACATGACCTGGGCGACGGCGCGCTCGCCGGCAGCGCCGTCGGCGATGAGGATCTCGGCGAGGCCACCACCCGTCGCGCGTGGCTGCGAACGGCAGACCGGCGTCGAGCGCTCCGGCGAAGAGATCGGCTCCCCCGTGGTTCCGGCCATCGACGCGATCTCGGGTGACAGGAGCGGGAGATGCGCGAGCTGGGTGCACGCCGCGGCACGGCCGGGACCGAGACGGTCGAGGATCCGCTCGACGAGAAGGCCCAGCACGGTCGGCTGCGCAGCGAGGATCGCCACCTCGGCCCCCGGGTCGGCCACGTGCGCCAGCCGGGGGCCGACCCGGGGGCCGACCAGAACCGCGGCCGCTTCCCAGCCGCCTCCGGGCGAGCACACCGGTGCGAACGTGGGCCCCACCCGAGTTCCGACCGTCCACCTGGTCGATCTGCCACGCTTCGCGGGCTCGAACCACCCCGCGAACCCGAGTTGCACCGATTCCACGTCGTGCACCCGCACCACGTCCCGTGGGTACGCTGCCGGGATGAACGTGGCGATCCAGTACGACCCCACCTATTCCTTGGCCACCGTCACCCTCGACCCGGGCGAACGCATCAAGTCCGAGTCCGGAGCCAGTCGGGCGCGTTCGTCGCCTCCTCGCCGGCACTGGAGGTCGACACCAAGTTCGGGGGCGCCCGGTCGTTCTTCAGCGGGGAAGGCCTGTTCCTGCTGAAGATCTCGGGGACGGGCGACCTGATCTTCTCGAGCGTCGGCGCGATCCACACCGTCGAGCTCGCGGTCGGCGAAGTGGTCACCGTCGACACGAGCCACATGGTGGGCTTCAGCGGCGGGGTCTCGTACGCCGTGCGCAAGGTCGGCAATTGGAAGTCGACCCTGCTCGGCGGCGAGGGCCTGGTGTGTGATTTCACCGGCCCGGGCATCTTGTGGATCCAGACCCGCAGCCCGCAGGGAATGGCCGGATGGTCCAGTCTCTCATCCCCGGCGGCCAGCAGTAACTCCAGGCCCGGTCGGGCGCTCGACGCCGCTTCGGTGTCAGGCGCAGCCGGAGGCGATGGCCATGGCTCGACACACCGCCGCCATCGTCTCGGGGCGGGCCCGTCCGACTCGACGCACCAGTCGTTGCCGGTCGACGAGCTGCACGTTGTCGAGGTTCGCGACTGACGCGGCCCTGATCCCGTCATCGGGTCCGACGGGCACCTCGGTGGAGAGGCCCCGGACCGTGGTGGTCACCGGTGCGGCGATCACGTTCCTGAGGTAACGGCCCAACGGATCCCGAGTGAGCACGATCACGGGACGGCGCTTGTCGAGATCGGCCAGCCACACCTCGCCCCGGCGGGGCTCAGGCGTCGTCGACATCGGCATACAACGCGTCCCAGTCGGTGCTGTCGGCCAGATCCGACCAATCGGGAACGGTCACGCTCAGCGCGATCTGGTCGTCGTCGGTCGGCCGTGTGCCGGTGTACGCCTCGACGTCACGACGGAGCCGTTCGGTGGCGAGAAGCGTCGTGAGCGCCGTGTCGATCGCCAGGGATGCGCTCCGGCTGCCGGTGATCTCGCGCACCGCATCAAGCTTGGTACGGTCGACCGTAATGGTGGTCTTCTCTTTGGCCATACCGAAAAGCATACCTTCGGGCGCCGGCGGGGACGGGAGCCAGCTGGCACGGGCGCTCGGTCGGGGCGCTCGGTCGGTTGCGGTGTCGTTGACGAGTGCGCTTGGTGGACTGCACGGACCCGACCACGAATCAGTTGTCGGCGCTCGCAGGCTGCGCCGGTAGCCTCCTGCGCCATGCGCGTGTTCTCGGGGATCCAGCCGTCGGGTGAGATGCATCTGGGCAACTACCTCGGCGCAGTGAGCAACTGGGTGGCCATGCAGCACGACGGCGCCGTGTTCTGCGTGGTCGACCTCCACGCCATGAGCATGCCCTACGACGCCGCCGAGCTGGCCGACCGCACGGTGCGCACGGCTGCGCTGTTGATCGCGGCGGGCCTCGATCCTGATCGGTGCACGCTGTTCGTGCAGAGCCATGTGCCCGAGCACTGTGAGCTGTCGTGGATCCTCCAGTGCACGGCCACCATGGGCGAGCTCAACCGGATGACCCAGTTCAAGGACAAGGGCCGGGGCCAGGAGTCGGTCTCCACGGCCCTGTTTACGTATCCCGTCCTCCAGGCCGCCGACATCCTCTTGTACGACACCGATCAGGTGCCCGTGGGCGACGACCAACGCCAGCACATCGAGCTCACCCGCGACATCGCGCAGCGCTTCAACAGCCGTTACGGCGACACGCTGGTGGTGCCCGAGCACGTGATCCCGCCCACCGGCGCCCGGGTGATGGACCTCCAGAACCCGCTGGCCAAGATGTCGAAGTCGGCCGACACGTCGGCCGGGTGTGTGCTGCTCCTCGACGATGCCCGCACGATCACCAAGAAGTTCAAGTCGGCCGTCACCGACTCGGGGCGCGAGGTCGAATACGACCTCGACACCAAGGCCGGCGTCTCGAACCTCCTGTCGATCCTGTCGGCGGTGACGGGACGGCCGATCGCCGAGCTGGCGACCGAGTACCACACCTCGGGCTACGGCACGTTCAAGACCGCCGTGGCCGAGGCCGTCGTCGAGCATCTCGCCCCCATCCAGGCCCGGTACGCGGCGCTGGTCGCCGATCCCGCTCAGCTCCGGGCGCTCCTGGCCCAGGGTGCCGACAAGGCCCGCGCTGTCGCCCGTCCCGTCCTCGCCCGGGTCAAGACCGCGACAGGCCTGCTCGCCGGCTGACCTCCGGGCGCCCCAAGCCGACCAAGAGTGAGTACACCGGGTCATGGGGGGCGGAACTCACTCTTGGTCCGGACGGGGTCGGGGTCAGTCGTCGTCGGCGGTGATGAGGGCGTCGACCACGGCCGACGGGATGCCGGGGACGGGAGCGCCGGCGTTGGTCACGACGGGGTTCTGGTGCATGCGGGTCCAGGTGACGACCTCGGGGGCCGAGCCGGCAAGCTCCAGCCGGGTGGCGCCGAGCTCGGGATGGCGGACGTACAGGCCGAACCGGCGACGCAGCCCCCGAGCCCGGGTCCAGCCGGCGACCCGGTCGTAGCCGCCGATCCGGGCCACGATGGTGGCGAGGACGCGCAGGGGCACGCCCAGGCCGGCGTCGAGCTTGCCGATGTCGTGCAGCAGCGCGGCGGCGATCCACTGGCGATCGTGGGCGTGCTCGCCCCCGGCCAGCGTGGCCTCCACCCGTCGGGCCACCATCGCGGCGTGCCGACGGTCGTAGCGAGGGAGGCGCCGCCAGAGCGTGAGCTCCTCGGGTTCGAGCACGGTCTCGATCCAGGCCACGTCGGCTCGCCGAGGCGGACCGGGCCACAGCGATCCCAGTCCCCGCTTGGCCAAATGGCCGAAACGAGCCGCCATCACCGCCCGAGCATCAGGTCGACGAGCGGTTCGAGGAACGGGTCGGTGACGGTGCGCAGGATGTCGGTCGCGAACAAGAGCAGGAACAGCACGACGAAGCCGTAGGGCCGGAACTTCCACCACGCCTGGAGATGCTTGGCCGGGATGAACCGCTCGATGAGCGACGCCCCGTCGAGCGGCGGAATGGGCAGCAGGTTGAACAGCCCCAGGTAGCAGTTGACCACCGCGAAAAAATAGAAGGTCTTGAACACCAGAGCGCCGCTCAGGTCCGAGAGCGGGTCGGGCCGAACGAGCAGCGCGCCGATCACCCCGAGGGCCATCAGGAAGAAGTTGCACCCCGGGCCGGCCAGGCTCACGAAGAGCATGTGGTGACGGGGCTTGCGGAGACGTCCCGGGTTGACCGGCACCGGCTTGGCGTAACCGAAACCGGGGAAGCCGCCGATGGCGGCCATGGCGGGAAGCAGGATCGAGCCGAACGGATCGACGTGCGGGATGGGATTGAGCGTGAGCCGCCCGGCCCGCTTGGCCGTGTCGTCGCCGAACATCAGGGCCACGACGCCGTGACTGATCTCGTGCAGGATTACCGCAACGACCAGGCAGGCGAAGAAGATGATCTTGTCTTCGGTCACGAGCGAGCTCGTACCACCGCTATCGTCAGCCTCATCGGCGCTTCGACGCGCACGTGATGCACATGCTGGCGACGGGGTTCGCTTCCAGACGGGCCTCGGCGATGGGCTGGGAGCACTTCTCGCAGGTGCCGTAGGTGCCGCCGTCGAGCTTGGCCAGCGCCCGCTCCACGTCGCCCCGGTGCTCTTCGAGCGTGGACGCCAGCGCCTCGACCTCACCCCGTTCGGCGGTGACCTGGCCGTGATCGGCGAAGTTCTCGTCGAACTCGAGATCGGTGCTGGCCTTGCCGTGCCCGTGACCGAGCGCGACGAGTTGCTCGTCGAGACGCGCCAGGTCGGCAACGAGTTGGGCGCGAACGGTCTGATGCGAGACAGCAGCCATGACCGTGAGTGTAGATCGCCCGGCCGCCGACGCCACCCGAGGTTCGCCCGAATCGACCGACGGTCGTCCGTGCGTCCAGATCATCCGGGGCCGCGCCCAGCCGTCCGGGCTGGCGGCCGTCTACCCCGCAGATCGGGGATGGGCCCGGTCGACCACCTGGCGCAGATGCTCGACGGTGATCCGGGTGTACCGCTGGGTCGTCGAGATGCGGGCGTGGCCCAGCAACTCCTGCACCACGCGTAGGTCGGCCCCGCGTTCGAGCATGTGGGTGGCGCACGAATGGCGCAGCACGTGCGGCCAGACCTTCTCGGCCAGGCCCACCCGTCGGGCGTGACCTTCGACTACGAGCCACGCACCCTGCCGAGTGAGACGGCCCCCGCGCTGGTTCAGAAAGACCGCCTCGGCGTCGCCGCGACGAGCCACCCGCTCGGGAGCAAGAGCCGGACGACCGTCGGCCAGCCAGGCCTCCAGAGCGCGAATCGCCAAGCGCCCCATGGGTACGACGCGTTCTTTGGATCCTTTGCCCATCACCCGCACCAACCCGGCCTCCAGCGTGCAGGCGCCGACATCGAGGCCGGTGAGCTCGGAGATGCGCATGCCCGTCCCGTAGAGGAGCTCGAGCATGGCCCGGTCGCGCAACGCCACCGGCTCCTCTCCCTCGGGGGAATCGAGCAGGCGTACGACCTCGGGCTCGTGGAGCGCTCGGGGGATGGCGTCGGGTACCCGGGGCGCCTCGACCGACGAGGTCGGATCGCGGGCAACGAAGCCCTCGATCGATGCGAAGCGGTGCAGCGAGCGCACCGCGGCCACCGCCCGGGCGACCGACGATGCCGCCAGGCCTCCGCTCGAGAGCGAACGCACGAACTCGAACACCAGCTCCTCGGTCACGTCGTGCGCATCGACGATGCCCCGCGCTCGCAGGAACACGCTGTACCGAACGAGATCGCGCCGGTACGCGTCGAGCGAATTCACGGCCAGGCCCCGTTCGACCCGGAGCCACGTGCGGTGCTCGTCGAGCAGCTGCGCCAGAGCGTCGACCGTCGACCCGTCGTCGAGCACGGCGGACCGACCGGCGGGCCCACCGGCGGGCGGTCCCCCGGTCGTCGGGGGCGCTACGACCACGCCTGCGCGACCGGCACGTGCACCCGTCCCAACGCCTCGGCCACAGCCGCGTTCACGACCCGACCGCCGACGGTGTTGACGCCCAGCGCCAGCGCCGGGTCGGCCGCGGCCGCGGCCCGGGGGCCGTTGATCGCGAGATCGGAGAGGTAGGGCAAAGTGGCGTTGGTCAAGGCGTACGTGGAGGTGTGCGGCACCGCGCCGGGCATGTTGCCCACGCAGTAATGCAGCACGCCCGCCACCTCGTAGACGGGATCGGCATGGGAGGTCTCGCGGGTGGTCTCGACGCAGCCCCCCTGGTCGACGGCGACGTCGACGATCACCGCACCCGGCTTCATCCCCTCGACCATGGCCCGGCTCACGACCATGGGCGCAGCGGCACCGGGAACGAGCACCGCGCCGATCACGAGGTCGGCATCGGCGACGGCTCGGGTGACCGACCCCCGGTTCGAGGCCAGCGTCATGATGCGGCCCTTGTGGATCTGGTCGACCCAGCGCAGCCGGTCGAGGTTCCGGTCGAGCAGCACCACCTCGGCCTCCATGCCCTGGGCGATCCAGGCCGAGTTCCAGCCCACGTTGCCGGCCCCGATGACCACGACCCGGGCCGGACGTACGCCCGGCGCCCCGCCGAGCAGGATCCCCCGGCCACCGTGGGCCCGTTCGAGCCAATGGGCCCCGATCTGGGGGGCCATGCGCCCGGCCACCTCCGACATCGGGGCGAGCAGCGGCAGGGCGCCCGAGGAGAGCTGGACCGTCTCGTAGCCGATGGCGGTGGTACCGGTCGCGAGCAACGCTGCGCCGACCTCGGGGTAGGCGGCCAGATGGAGGTACGTGAACAACACGAGATCGTCGCGCAGGTAACTCAGCTCGGGCCCTTGAGGTTCTTTCACCTTGCAGACCAGCTCGGCGCCCCAGGCGTCCTCGGCCCGGGCCACGATCTCGGCTCCCGCCGCCCGGTACTCGTGATCGGAGATCGACGAGCCCAGCCCGGCGCCGGACTGCACGAGCACCCGGACCCCGTGGTGGTGCAGCTCCCCCACCCCGTCGGGCGTCACCGCCACCCTGTACTCGCTCGACTTGGTCTCGGTCGGGACGCCCACGACGAGGGTCATCGACGACCTCCTTCGACATCGGCCCGGCCCGGCCTCGGCGCGCTCGGTACCAGGGGCTGGCGGGCCAGGTACCGCTGCGCGAGCAGCAGGCCGATGATCGACTTGCCGTCGGTGAGCGAGCCGCTGGCGATGAGGCCGTCGATCGCCGACAGGGGCACACGTTCGATGGTCATGTGCTGCTCCTCAGCCTTGAGCTCGTGGATCTCCTCGACCGGTTCGAGGTCGGTGGCGAGGAACACGTGGGTGTGCTCGTCGGTGAATCCGGGCGAGTTGTAGAACTCGGCCAGCTTCACGATCGTCAAGGGGCGCAAGGCGATCTCCTCCTCGCACTCTCTCACCGCGGTCACTTCGGGAGGCTCGCCGTCGACGTCACGCTTCCCGGCGGGCACCTCGAGCATCGAGACCCGCACGGCGCTTCGGAACTGGCGGACCATCACCGCGACCGGCCCGTCGGGTGTGTGCTCGACGGGAACCGCGACCACGGCACCGGGATGGCGGACCGTCCAACGGGCGATCTCACCATCGGGCCCGAGGAAACGATCGTCGGCCACGCTGAGGAACCCGTGCTCGCCGACCACGGTCGACGACACCAGCGTGAAGACCTCACCCCGACCACCAGGATCGCCGGGAGCCCCGCCAGGGGGTGCCATCACGGGATGATCGACTCAAGCCGACCGGGGGTGATCTCCTGCAGGTTCTGCAACATGGCCCGGGCGGTGGCCGCTCGGATGAACTCACGGAACAGGGGATGGGCCCGATCGGGTCGGCTCTGGAACTCGGGATGGGCCTGCGTGGCCACGAAGTAGGGGTGCACCTCGCGGGGCAGCTCGATGAACTCCACGAGACGGTCGTCGGGAGAGACGCCCGAGCACACCAGCCCCGAGCCCTCGAGCCGGTGCCGGTAGCGCGGGTTCACCTCGAAACGGTGGCGGTGACGTTCGAACACCACCTCGGTGCCGTAGGCCTCACGGACGATCGTGCCTTCGGCGAGCTTGGCCGGATAGGCGCCCAGGCGCATGGTGCCGCCGAGATCGACGATCTCCCGTTGGTGGGCCATGATGTCGATGACCGGGTGCGGGCTGAGCGAGTCGAATTCCGACGAGTTGGCCCCGGTGAGGCCGCACACGTTGCGGGCGTACTCGATCACGGCGCACTGCAACCCCAGGCACAGCCCCAGGAACGGCACCTGGTGCTCACGGGCGTAGGTGATCGAGGCGATCTTGCCCTCGACACCTCGTACACCGAAGCCGCCGGGCACGACGATCCCGTCGAGATCGGCGAGGAGGCCGTCGGCCAGCATCCCCTCGAGGTCGTCGGCCGAGATCCACTCGATCTGGACCTTCACACCGTGGTCGTAGCCGCCGTGCTTGCAGGCTTCGACGACCGACAGGTAGGCGTCGGGGAGGTTCACGTACTTGCCGATGAGCCCGATCTTGACGATCTGCGTGGCCGATTCGACCCGGCGCACGAGGGCCTTCCACGACTCGAGGTCGGGCTCGGTGTCGGCGAGGTTCAATACCCGGCACACGTAGCTGTCGAGGCCTTCGTCGTGCAGGACCAAGGGGATCTGGTACAGGTTCGACGCATCGATCGCCGAGTGGATGCCTTCCTCGGGCACGTCGCAGAGCTTGGAGATCTTCTCCTTGAGGTGCGTGGAGATGGGCCGGTCGCTCCGGCAGACGATGGCGTCGGGCTGGATGCCGCGGCTTCGCAGCTCGGTCACCGAGTGCTGTGTGGGCTTGGTCTTCTGCTCGCCCGAAGGCCCGATGAACGGCACCAACGTGACATGGATGTAGAAGACGTTGTCGCGCCCGACGTCCTTGCGGAACTGCCGGATGGCCTCCAGGAACGGGAGGATCTCGATGTCGCCGACGGTGCCGCCCACCTCGGTGATGACCACGTCGATGTCGTCGGTGGCCAGCCGGTTGATGCGGTCCTTGATCTCGTCGGTGATGTGGGGAATCACCTGGACGGTCTGGCCGAGGTAGGCCCCCTTGCGCTCCTTGGCCAGCACGGTCTGGTAGATGGAACCCGTGGTGGCATTGGACTCGCGGTACAGCGGCACGTCGACGAAGCGCTCGTAGTGGCCGATGTCGAGGTCGGTCTCGCCCCCGTCGACGGTGACGAACACCTCACCGTGCTGGAACGGGTTCATGGTGCCCGGGTCGACGTTGATGTACGGATCGAGCTTCTGCATGGTGACCCGCAGGCCCCGGCACTTGAGGAGGCGGCCGAGCGAGGACGCCGTGAGGCCCTTGCCCAGGCTCGATGCCACACCACCGGTCACGAAGATGTGCTTCGCCATGGATCCACGGTCTCCTTGTCGATCCGGCTGCCGACCCAACAGGCGACCGCACCGTGGCGGTCAACGGACGGTACCACACACCCTCGCCCACCCCGGGGACTCGCGGGCCCCCGGGACCGGGCGGCGCGGTCAGCCGGCCCGGTTGCTGGTGCGCTCTCGCGATGCGGTCTGGAGGAGCTCACGGGCGTGCTTGCGGGCGGAGTCGCTGGGTGTGCCCGAGAGCATCCGGGCCACCTCGGCGACCCGGTCGTTGCCGGTGACCGGGGAGGCCTGCGAGATCGTGCGGCCGGCGACCTCGAGCTTGGTCGCCACGACCTGCTGGTCGGCCCACACCGCCACCTGGGCCAGATGGGTGACGCACAGCACCTGGTGATCGGTCCCGAGCGCCGCCAGGGTGCGCCCGATGGCCACGCCGGCCTCACCGCCGATACCGGCGTCGACCTCGTCGAAGACCAGGGTCGGCGGCGCTTCCGAAAGCACCCGTCGGGCGGCGAGCATGCAGCGGGCGAGCTCCCCGCCCGAAGCCACCTTGGCCAGCGGCAGCGCCGGCTCGCCGGCGTTCGCGCTGAGGAGGAAGGTGACCGCGTCGGCGCCGTCGTCGCCCGGCGCGCCGGGCTCGACGATGACCTCGAACGTGGCCCGGGGCATGGCCAGCTCTCGCAGATGGGCGCTGACGGCCGGGCCGAGCCGGACGGCCGACTCGCGACGAAGGGCCGACAGGGTCGCGGCGGCGGCTTCGATCGCCCGAGCGCTCTCGACCAGTTCCTGTTCGAGCGCGGCTGCTCGCTGCTCCCAGCCCTCGAGCTCGTCGAGCCGGGCGCCGATCTCGTGGCGGTACACCAATACCGACGCCAGGTCGTCGCCGTACTTGCGCCGAAGCTCGGCCAGGGCTCGACGCCGCTCCTGGGCCTGGGCCAGGCGCTCGGGATCGTCGCTGATCGCATCGGCCCGATGGCGCAACTCGCCGGCGATGTCGGCAGCCTCGTCTTGGAGTGCATGCAGCCGCTCGGCCAGATCGGCGAAGGTGCTGCGGCCGCTGAGCGCCGCGATGGCCGTGCCGATGGCATCGCGAGCACCATCGGGATCAACGAGAGCCGAGCCCGAACGCCCGGCGGCATCGCGCAGCGCCTCGGCGTCGGCCAGCACCTCGACCTCGATGGCGAGTCGCTGGTCCTCGTCGACGCCGGCCGGAGCGACCGCGTCGATCTCGGCGGCCTGGAACCGGAGCAGGTCGATCTCACGGGCTCGGGCCCGGTTGTCGCCGCCCAGCGCGCCCAGGTGCTCGACGATGCTCCTCCGGGTGGCCCGAGCAGCACGGTAGACAACGAGGGCATCTCCGGCGTCCGGACCCGAATAGCGATCGAGGGCGGCGCGTTGCACGGCCGGCGCGAGCAGCGACTGGTGATCGTGCTGGCCGTGGAGATCGACGAGCCGGGAACCCAGCTCGGCGAGGACGCCAACCGGGACCATGCGGCCGTTCACGGCGGCCCGGCTACGCCCGGTGACGGGTACCACCCGGCTGAGCACGACCTCGCCGTCGGCGTCGTCGAGGGCCTCGATCTCGAGCCCGTCGAGTGCACCCGCGGCGAACGAGAACCGGGCCTCGACCCGAGCGGCATCGGCACCCGGACGGACCAGCGCGGCGTCGGCCCGTCCCCCCACCAGCAACTCGATGGCCTCGACCAGCAAGGTCTTGCCCGCGCCGGTTTCGCCGGTGATGACGGTCATCCCGCTCGCGACCACGAGATGCAGGTCGGCAATGACCCCGAGGTTCTCGACCCTGAGCTCTTCGAGCATGACGGGTGCCCGCCTACCGGTCGGGGAGGCCGAATTTGGCCTTGAGCACCTGGTGGAAATCGCGGCGCGTGAGGGAGACGAGTCGCGCTCGCCGGTCGGCGACCCGGCAGCTCACCCAATCGCCCTCGACGAGGTCGCCGACGGCCCGCCCGTCGACGATCAGCCGGACCGTGCGGTCTTCCTGCACGGTGAAGCGCACCACCTCGTCGCCGGCGAGCACGAGCGGCCGGTCGAAGAGCATGTGCGGCGACACCGGGGTGAGCACCATGCACCGCACGCGGGGCGACACGATGGGTCCCCGGGCGGAGAACGAGTAGGCGGTGGAGCCCGTGGGGGTGGCCATGATGACCCCGTCGGCCACGTACGTGGTGAAGGCGGCCTGGTTGATCTCGACGTGCAGGCCCACCATGTGCCCGCCGGGGCCCTTCTCAAGAACCGCGTCGTTGAGCGCCCACCACGTCCCTGCGGCGGGGCCGGTCGAGCTCGCCTGCAGCTCGAGCATCAGACGCTCGTCGACCGCGTAGTCGCCCGCGAGGAGCCGCTGCAGGGCGTCCTCGATGTCTTCGGGCTCGACCTCGGTGAGGTAGCCCAGGTGCCCGACGTTCACGCCCAGGACCGGGGCCCCGCTGGCGGCCACGAGGTCGATGGCCCGCAGCATGGTGCCGTCGCCGCCGAGCGAGACGGCCAGGTCGAGGCCGATCGGGAACGCCTCGACGTCGCAGCTCCGACGAGCGAGACCAGCGGGGAGGTCGGCGTGCTTGGGCACCCGCACCTCGGAGCCGTGGGCTTCGAGCCATTCGGCGACCCACTCACCCAGGCCGAGCGAAACCGGCCGTTGCGGGTGCACGACGATGCCGACGATGGTCATGACGGCTCGCTGACGGCCAGGGGCTCGGCATGGGCTTCGTCGACCGCGGCCTCCATGGCGGCACGGGAGATTCCGGCCGTAATCGCGTCGTGACGGGCCAGCGCGAGGAACTCGATGTTGCCCGACGCGCCTCGAATGGGCGAGGGGATCAACGCCTCAACGACGACCCCGTGGCCGGCAAGCCCCTCGACGACGGCTGCGAGGGTGTCGAGATGGACCAGGCGGTCGCGTACGACGCCACCCCGCCCGACCCGTTCGCGACCGGCCTCGAACTGCGGCTTCACCAACAACACCATGGGTTTGCCGAAGGCCGTGATGTCGCGCAGGACGGGTCCGACGAGCACCAGCGAGATGAACGAGAGATCGGCGACGGTGACGTCGAACCGCTCACCGCCGAGCGTCTCAAGCAACACGGTGCGCAGGTTCGTCTCCTCGTGCAGCACGACCCGGGGGTCGGTGCGCAAACCCCAGGCGAGCTGGGCCCGACCGACGTCGATGGCGTGCACCGAGGCCGCGCCCCGCTGGAGGAGGCAGTCGGTGAAGCCTCCGGTGGAAGCGCCGGCGTCGACAGCCCGGGCGCCCGAGACGTCGACGGCGAACCGGTCGAGCGCGGCCTCGAGCTTCTCGCCGCCGCGAGAGGCGAACCGGCGCGCCGGGCCGGC
>JANLSK010000286.1:0-42881 GCA_031362415.1 Actinomycetes bacterium
CCGTCGACCATGGCCGCGTCGACGACCTGGCCCCGACCGCTGCGGGCCACCTCGACGAGCGCGCAGGCCACGCCATAGGCGAGCAGCATCCCGCCGCCAGCGAAGTCGCCAAGGATCTGCAGCGGCGGGACGGGCGCCCCGCCCGACGGGCCGATCGAGTGCACGGCACCGGTGAGCGACACGTAGTTGAGATCGTGCCCGGCCGCTTGGGCGAGCGGCCCGTTCTGGCCCCAGCCAGTGAGCCGTCCGTACACGAGACGGGGGTTACGGGCGAGGCAGATGTCGGGCCCGACGCCGAGGCGTTCGGCCACGCCGGGCCGATTCGACTCCACGAGGACGTCCACCTGCTCGACGAGGCGCAGCACGGTCTCGACGCCGGCCGCGGTCTTGAGATCGACACCGATCGAGCGGCGACCCCGGTCGAGAGCGCTACGCGCGGGCAGGGCCAGTGGCTCGTGAGGGACGTCGGCGACGCGATCGACTCGGATCACGTCGGCGCCCATGTCGGCGAGCATCATTGCCCCGAACGGCAAGGCGCCGATCCCGGCCAACTCCACAACGGTGACCCCGGTGAGCGGGCCGTTCACGCCGGACCGGGGGGACGGGGAATCGACGATCTCGTTCACGGAGAGGGATTGTGCCATCGGCGCCCGGCAGCGCGCCTCAATGGGGCTCAAGCCGCACCCTCACGACGCCGTAGTACACCCGATGAACGAGGTCGATTTCGAAGACGCAGTCGGTGAGATCGGCAACATCATGATGGGCTCGGCGGCCACCAACCTTGCCGGCCTTCTCGGTGCGCCCGTCGAGATCACCACCCCTCGGGTAGCCACCGGCACCTGGGACCGGGGCACCGGGCCGTTCGCCGTGGTCAGGATCGGCTTCTTCGGCGCAGCCGACGGACGATCGGTGTTCATCCTCCCCGCCGAGCAGGTCAAGGAGATCGTCGGCATCATGATGTCGGCGATGGGCATCGAGGTACCCGAGGACGAGCTCCTCGGCGAGCTCGGCATGTCGGCCATCTCCGAAGCCATGAACCAGCTCATGGCCGGTGCCGTACGCGGGCTCGCTTCGGCCCTCGGTGGGCTCGTCGACATCACCCCGCCCACGATCGAGATGCGCGACGACATCGCCATTCCCGAGGACGACGAGATCGACCCCACGGTGACGGTGTGGTTCGAGGTCACCATCGGCTCGGCCCACAGCGGCCGTTTGTCGTGGCTGCTCGACAAGGCGTTGGCCGTGGAGCTCATCGATCGTGTGCACGAGGGGCTCACCACCAGTCGCTGACGATCACCCGATCTCGGCGGTCATTCGTGCAGGCCGATGGGCCGGCCGTCCTCGATCAGGTCGTGATACTCGAGCATCCCTGCCGCCGGGCGCCCGTCGACGGTCCAGTCGGTGGGCGACTTCACGATTCGGAGAATCGCTTCCTCGCCGGCCGCGTTGGTTTGGCGGTGCCGCAGGGGGAGCCAGCCGCGCGGTGTACCCGTGGCGGTCACGATGACGGCTCCCCCGCCGGCGCTGATGGTGACCTCGACGCTGGTCACCTCGAAGTTGGGCGCTCCGGCGTACACGTTGCGCATCTCGAAGTCGTCGACCTCGTGGAACCGTCCGCCGTCGAGCACGAAGCCACCCCGGGTCTGCTTGGTGGGGCCGACACCGCGCGAGAGCATGAACCCGTGATCGTCGTCGACTCCGGCGATGAGCCAGCGGAACCAGCGCTTGGCGTGCCAGTTCCTCGGACCCCACGAGTGGTCCTTGCCGCCTCGACCGTCGACATGGTGCACGGTGTCGCCCACGCGCACGGTACCTGTGACATGCACGAGGTGCTGGTAGTGGAAATCGGCCTGGCCGGGGAGGAAGATCCGGTCGATGTGATCCTGGTCGGAGCCGAGAACCGTCTCCAGCCCGGTTGAGCGACACTCCAGGTGGATCTCGCCGGTCGTGCGAGGGCTCTCGGTGAAGACCCGCTTGGGGTTCGTGAGCAACCAGGGATCGGTGAGGACCAGCAGCGGTCCGGCGTAGCGCATGTGGCTCAGCCGCCACTCGTCGACGACCTCCCATGACTGGTCGCCCGCGGTGAGCGTGTTGGTCTCGATCGACGGCCGCCCGAACATGAAGGCAATGCTCCCGTCGGGCAGGTTCACGCAGGCGGACATCTCGGCCCAGCCGGCGTTGGGACGATTACCGATGCGGAACCAGCCGCCGATGCGGGAGGCCGGATCCCAGAAGTCGACGTATCGGCTCTCGTTCCAGTTGATCTCGGTGCCAGCGGCATGAGCACCCTCGTCACCCGTTCCGAGCGATACCCCCATATCTATCCTTTTTCGATGACGGCATCGACGAGGTGTTGGTGCTCGCCCAGCTGCGGGGATCGGGAGCTGATCTTCCACGGCGAGGCCGGCATGAGAAAAGGGGCGCCGGGATACGTGACAGAACGGCCAAGCTCGGGATGCTCGACCTCGACCCGGAAGCCGCGAGCCACATAGTGCTCGTCCTCGAACACCTCCTCGGGGGCGAGGATCACGGCGCAGGCCAAGCCCCGCTGTTGAGCCCCGTGGAAGAACTCGTAGGCCCCGAGGCGCTGAGCCACGAAGATGAAGGCATCGCGGCCGGCGCCGAACATCTCCATGGCCAACGGATCGGAGCCGAGCTCCCAGAGTTGCACTCCGCCCCGCTCGACGGCCATCTCCAACAGCACGATGTCGGCGAAGTCGTCGCGGGCACCGATCTCGTCGATCCAGTCGACGACCGCCTGGTACTCGGCCACCGAACGAGGCGGGAACCCGGTGTGGATGTCGATTCCGTCTGTGCCCGTGGTGCGGGTGAACTGGGTGACGTTGACAGCCGCGTGACGGCCGGTCTGGCGTTGCACGGTGGCGTTGGCCACGAGCCATTCGTACGAGCCCGCTTCGGTGGTGACGTTGGCTGCCGCGTGCATGCTCACGTCGCAGTGCTGACCCCGGCCCGAGATCTCCCGATGCAAAACGGCGGCGAGGGCCGACGACACCGCCCACAGGCACGCGGTCTGATACCCCTGGTTCCCACCCCCTCGCACCGGGGGCAGCGTGTGGTCGTCGTAGCCGCAGTTCCACACCGGGCCGCCGCCGGCAAGCACGGTGAGGTCGGTGGTCAGCTCGTGGCGACGGGGGAGATCGGACGCCCGTCCGAACGGCGTGACCGAAACCCATATCAGCTCGGGCCGGGTGGCTCGGAGCTGGGTGTGGTCGAGTCCCAGCCCGTGGAGCCGGTCGGGATGCTCGGCCTCCAGCACGATGTCTGCGCCGGCCACGAGCCCGGCGAACGACGCAGCCCCTTGGGGCGACTGGAGATCGAGCACGACACCACGCTTCGAGGTGTTGTAGTGCCACCACCAGAGGCTGCGTTCGGGTCCGGGCTCATCATCGAGGAAGGGCTCGAAGGCCCGGGTGTGGTGGCCGCCGAGCGGCTCCACGAGCACCACCTCGGCGCCCAGGTCGGCGAGCATCTTCCCCGCGAAGGCCCCGTACTCGGAAGCCAGCTCGATCACCTTCAGTCCCACGAGCGGCCCCGGTGTGCCGGTCTGCGTGGCAACCGGGTTGCCGGTCACAGCACGCCCTCGGCCCGAAGCGCGGCCACCTCGGCCGGTGTGCGACCCAGGAGCCGCCCGAGGATCTCCTCGTTGTGCTGGCCCAGGCAGGGCGCGCCCCGTTCGAGGATCCAGTCGGTCTCGCTCAAGTGCACGGGGAGGCCGTCGACCCTCACGTTGCCCATCTCTCTGTGCGCGACGGTCGGCCAGAGACCCCAGGCCGAGGTGTTGGGGTCGAGATCGACGCGTTCCTGGGGACGGGCGACGGCCGCAGCCGGAACGCCCAGCGCCTGCAGGTCGGCTGCGATGGCGTGCCGGTCACGGGTGCGGCACCAGGCCCCGAGCTGACCGTCGAGCTCGGCCTCCTGGGCCTGCCGACCATGCAGCGTGGAGTAGCGCTCGTCGGCGGTCCAGGGCTCGCCGACCATCTTGGCCAACGCCACCCAGTCGGCATCGTCGCGACATGAGATCGCAACCCAGTTGTCGGAGCCTTCGGTGGCGTAGATGTTGTGCGGAGCCATGACCGGAAACTGGTTGTGGTTGCTGTGGGGCATGCCCGGACGGCGCATCCGGCGGCCGTTCACGGTGAAGTCGAGCAGCGCCGGGCCGTTGAGCGTGGCGCCGGCCTCGGTGCAGGCCATGTCGATCCACTGGCCCTCACCCGTGCGGTTGCGGTGGATGAGCCCGCACATGATGGCGATGGCCATGAAGTTGCCGCCGTGGTGGTCCATGTAGCTGAAGCCCCATCCGGCCGATGGCAGGTCGGGGAGCCCTGACGAGAACGTGAGGCCGCACATGGCCTGCACGATCGGACCCCATGTCTTGTACGTCTGGTAGGGCCCCGTGTGGCCGAACCCGCAATTGGACACATACAGGATATCAGGCTTGATGCGGCGCAGCTCATCGTACGAAAACCCCATGCGGGCCAAGACTCCGGCGGCAAAGTTCTCGGTGACGACGTCGGAGATGGCTATCAGCTCACGCAGGATCTCGCGGGCTTTGTCCATACGGAGGTTGAGCGTGATTCCATATTTCTCGACGTTGTGGTTGTTGAAACCGCCGCCCATCTCGATGCCGCGACGATCGTCGACGAAGGGCTGCACCCCGCGCAGGATGTCCCACATCCCTTGCCGCACAGGGTCTTCGACACGAATGACCTCGGCCCCGAACGCGGCGAGAAAACGGGTCGCGCCGGCACCGGCGAGCTGGCCGGTGAAATCGCAGATCCGGAGGTTCTCGAGCGCCCGGGAGCGCGCCATCGCCTACCCCCGAGCGGCGGCAGCCGCGGTCACGGCCAGCGCCGTCACCCCGTTGGCCGTGACCGTCTCGGTGTCGCGGCCCGATCGCAGCAGCGTTCCCGGGTTCTTCCCGGTGAGCTCCGTGCCCCGCACGATCTCGGTGCCGTTGACGAACACGTGGACGATACCCTCGGCGCTGCCGTAGAGCCGGCCCGCTCCGCCCGGCAGGTCGTAGCGCATGGCGACCGGTCCGGCGTCGATGGTGTGCTCGTCGAAGATGACGACATCAGCGTGCCAGCCCTCGGTGAGACGCCCCCGCTCCGTGATCCCGTAGATGCGGGCCTGCACGTCGGTGAGGCGGTGCACGGCCTCTTCGAGCGGCATGAGGCCCTTGTTACGTACGTGCTGGCCGAGGAACGACGTGGTGAAGTTGAACGTGGCGATGAAGTCGAGATGGGCTCCGGCATCGGAGGCGCCGAGGATCACCCGGGGGTCGCGCCAGAGATCACGGCGGGCCTCCCACGACTCGTCGTCGTCGCCCATCGTCATCGGTCGGAAGACCGTCTTGAGCTCGTCGCGCACCGCGATGCCGCACAGGCAGTCGAACGGCTTCTCGCCCCGCTCCGCCGCGATGTCGCCGACGGTCCGTCCGGCATAGCCGGCGTGGCTCGGGTGGACGGTCTCGAGGATCGTCGTCATCGCCCAGTTGGCGATGGACCGCAGCCCCTTGTTCTCGGGGCCCTGGGCGAGATCGTCGAGTGTCTGACGCTCGTCGGGGTCGGCCAGGATCCGCAGCTTCTCGGCCGCCGGGGCGGTCATGGCCTTCGCCCATCCGGGCAGGGCGTCGAGCAGGAAGCCGCTGTCGAACGAGACGTAGATGCGCATGAGGTCGGGCACGGTGAGAGCCAAGACGGTGGCGCCCCGCTCGGCTGCGTAGTCGGACGCCGCCAGCTTGGCGTCGGTCGCGGCACGCATCTGCGCGTTGGTCCCGATCACGTTCCAGTTCAAGGGCCGATTGGCTCTCAGCGACATCTGGGTCATGAGCTCGATGTGCGAGTCGTCGAACGCGCCGATGGTGGGAATGAACTCCAGTTGGGTGCCGGGGTACTCGCTCACCACCTCGCACAGGGCGAGGATCTCCTCGGGGGTGGCGTGACGCGACGGCACGGGATCGCCGTCGGCGTCGCTGTGGGTCGTGGCCTGTGACGACGAGAACCCGAGCCCGCCTGACGCCAGGCCCTCGCGCAGCAACGTCTTCATGCGCTCGAGGTCGTCGGGCGTGGCCTCGTTGCCGACGGCCCGCTCGCCCATCACCACCCGCCTGATGGCCGAGTGCCCCACCATGAAGCCCAGGTTGACGGCCGTGGTTCCGTCGATGAGGTCGAGGTACTCGCCGAAGCTGCGCCAACTCCACGGCACACCCTGCTGGAGCGACGCCACCGGCATTCCCTCGACCCGGGCCAGCATGTGCAGGAGGTAGTCGGCCTCGCTGGGCTCGAGCGGGGCGATGGAGAAGCCGCAGTTACCGGCGATGGCCGTGGTGACACCGTGCAGCGGGCTCGGCGTGAGCGCCGGGTCCCAGAACACCTGAGCGTCGTAGTGCGTGTGCACGTCGACGAAACCCGGGGCCACGATGAGGCCTGTGGCGTCGATTACCTCGGTGGCCCCCTCGGCGTCGAACTCGCCGGGCGCTCCGATGGCGGCGATGCGGCCGTCGCGGATACCAACGTCGGCCCGCACTCGTGCAGCGCCGGTACCGTCGATGACATCTCCGCCGGTGATCAAGACGTCGAACATGGTGCGCTCCTTCGACTTCGGTGACAGACCCGGGCGGCGATCGCGAGCGGGCGCCCGCCACGTTACCGGTCGCCAGGTGCGGCCGCGCTCTCGTCCCGATAGGTTCCGGCTCGTGAAGACCCTGATCGTTGGCGGCGACGACCCCCTCTCATCCGGCCTGGCCGACGGGCTCCGCGCCCGATCCGACGCGCTCGTGCATCTGCGCCCCGATCCGGCGGCGTTCGCCACCCGGGCCCAGGTGGCTGCAGCGGTCACCGGGGCCATCAGAGGAGACGGCGCCGACGGTCGCAGCGGCGGGCTTGGCGGCGGGCTCGGTGGGCTTGATCTTCTGGTGCACTCGTGGGTGCATCCGTCGGCCTTCGAGGAGACGGTGCTGGCGGCGATGAGCGAGCAGCACTGGGCGTCGGCCGTCGAGACGTCGTTGTACGCGGCCATCTACACGTGCCAGGCGGCGTTCGAGAGCCTGCGTGACAGCGGCCACGGACGCATCGTGCTCACCATGCCCACCATCGGTTCCGCAGGCGGCGCCGGGTACGCACCGCTGGCCTCGGTGGCCGAAGGGGTACGCCAGTTGGGCAAGGCGCAGGCCAAGCAGTGGGGCAAGTACGGCATCACGGTGAACATGATCCAGGTCGCCCCGCAGAACGTGTTGACGGGTGCCGCCGGCGAACGTCTCTCGGCGGCCATCTCGCTGGCCGTGCCCGCCCTGGGATCGTCGGGCGATCCGGCCGCGGACCTGGCGCCGGTGGTCGCGTTGCTCGCATCGGCCGACGCCCACTTCGCCACGGGCGCCACCCTCACCCTCGACGGCGGAATCTGGATGGCCCAGTGATGCTGTGTTGTCACTGCCGGGCCCCTGACCTTCGGCCATCCGGTCAGGTGTCGAGTGTGCGATGGAGGCGAGTCTGATGGGCGGGGAACTGTTACCGGGCAAGGTGGCGATCGTCACCGGGGCCGGGGCCGGCGTGGGCGAGGGCATCGCACAGGCCATGGCCCGTCACGGAGCGTCGGTCGTGATCGCCGCCAGGCGTATCGAGACCGGTGAGCCCGTGGCCGCCGCCATCCGAGCCGAGGGCGGCGACGCGCTGTGTCTGCGCTGCGACGTGGCGTCGCGGGCCGACGTCGACGCTGTCGTAGCGGCAACCGTGGAGCGATACGGCCGTCTCGACTGCATGGTGCACAACGCGCTCTCGAGCACGGGCATACCGAGCGAGTTGCAGGACCTGGCCGACGACACCATCGACGGCATGATGGCCACGGCGGTGCGAGCCTCGTTCTCGTGCGCCCAGGCGGCGTACCCGCACCTGCTCGCCAGCCAGGGCACGTACATCATCATCACCTCGGCCGCAGGCGTGGAGGGCAGCTCATACCTCCCGGTGTACTCGGTGGTCAAGGGCGCCCAGCGGGGATTCGCCAAGTCGCTGGCCCGTGAGTGGGGACCGCTCGGCATCAGGGTCAACAGCATCGGCCCCGTGGCCCTCACCCCGTCGATGGAAGCCATGTACGTGAAGAACCCCGTGCTGGAGGAGCGCCTCGTCGGCCGCACGCCGCTCGGCCGGGTGGGCACCCCCGACACCGACATCGGCCCGGTGGCGGTGTTCCTCGCATCCGACCTGTCGCGCTATGTGACCGGCCAGACGATCATGACCGACGGCGGCGGTTTCCTCGGCCTGTAGCCGTCCCCGTCCCGCCCCCCGTCCACCCGCCGCACCCCACCGAACCCCACCGCACCGAACCCCACCCCATCGAGCAACTGCCAGTAGTCGCGCGTGTACGGATGTCTTCTGGCAGGTGTTCGGAGAATCGCTGGAGAACCCCATGGCGCTCGATCTCGCTCCGCTCGTTCATCCGGCCCACACGGCGGTGCTCACCATGGAGTGCCAGCGGGGCGTCGTGGGCGACCTCTCGACCATCGGCCACCTACGCGACGCAGCCGTGTCGCGCGACACGTTCGTGAACCTGGGCCACCTGTGCAGTGCGGCCCGGGCCGCAGGCGTGCGCGTGGTGCACTGCACCGCCGAGTTCCGCCTCGACCGGGCGGGCTCGAAAGCCAACTGCCGCATGCTCGCCGGGGCCAAGCCCGGTTCCGATCACCTGGGCATCGGTTCTCTCGAGGCCGAGCTGATCCCCGAGCTGGGCCTCGACACCGAGCACGACATCGTGGTGCCCCGCCTGCACGGCATGACCGCGTTCACCTCCACGGCCCTCGACCAGATCATCCGCAACCTCGGGATCACGACCGTGGTCGCCACCGGCGTGTCGGTGAACATCGGCCTCCTCGGGATGGTGCTCGGCGCCGTCGACCGCGGGTACGAGGTGGTGGTTCCCACCGACGCCGTCGCCGGGGTACCGCTCGACTACGCCGACGACATGCTCCAGCACACCTACAAGCCTCTGGCCACCCTCACGACCACCGACGCCCTGATCGCCGCCTGGCGATCGTGAGCGGCGTGGACGTCGGTCGAGCGTCGGTGTGGACGGCCCGGGCTTCGGTCGCGTTCCGGTCGTGATCGACCTGCGCGACCCCCGGGTGTGGGTCGATCCGCACGCGGTGCTGCAGGCCGCTCGGGCCGCGGGGCGGACGGCCGTCACCCACACCGGTGAGGTCGTGCTGCTCTCGGCCGACGACATCGAGACCGTGCTGGCCGACCCCCGGTTCGTCACGTTGGGCCTGGAAGCCTTGGAACGACTGGGGATTCGCGACGGACCGTTTCACGAGTGGCGCGGCCGCACGCTGAACGTCCGCAATGGCGACGATCACACCCGGCTCCGCTCGTACATCGGACGGGTGTTCACGCCCCGCCAGGTCGAGCGGATGCGCCCGATCGTGGCCGAGCACGCCGGCCTGCTGCTCGGCCGGATCGTCGCCCGTGAGGGCGGAGTAGCGCCCAGGGCAGGCGGCGTCACGTTCGACCTGGTCGCCGACTTCGCCGACGACCTGCCCTTGGTGGCGATCTGACGTTTCCTCGGGATCGACGACGCCGACCACCACGAGATCGCAGGGTTCTTGGCTGGGACCGAGGAGGGCTTCACCGAGCCCATGACTGCGCGGTCGCGCCAGCGGGCCGAGTCGTCGATCGTGGCCCTGCACGCCTATGTGAAGGCGCTGCTGGTGAAGCGGGCAGCCGACCCGCGCGACGACGTGATCTCGATGCTGGCCGCCGACGGCACTACGGCCGGCTCTGCGGCAGGGGCGGCGGGCGGGGCGATCGATGCCGAGGAGCGGCTGGCGCTCGTGGTCAACCTGATCGGCGGAGCGGTCGGATCGAGCCGGGCGGCGATCGTCAACTCGGTGCTGGCGCTCGTGCGCCACCCGGCCCAGGCCGACCGACCACGAGCCGACCGGACCCTGCTGCGGGCCGCGATCGAGGAGTGCTTGCGCCTGCACCCGCCGTTCCGGGTCGGGCGCCGCAAGACCGTCGAGCCCGTCGCAGCGTTCGAGCGCCCCTGCCGCTGGTGGGCTACGAACCCACCCAACTGTCAGCGTCGGTACCGGGATACGGGTACCCACGCTGACAGTTGCGAGAACGGCCTCAGGCCTTGGGCTCGCCGATGAGGGTGAGCTGGGTGGGCAACGCCGGATCGCCGGAGACCTGCGCGGGCTGGACGATCATCCGCACGGACGCGCCGGTCACGAACAGGCTGTTCACCTGGAGGATGGGCGTGTCGGTGATGTCCTCCATCGGCGTCACCGACCACGACACCCCGTCGACGCTGTGCAACACGATCCGGCGGATGCCGGGCGGCGCGTAGCCCGCAGCGAATGCCACGGTCGTGTCGGTCGTCGAAGGGACGGGTGGCCCGTCGACGACGGTGGGGATCGTCGCCTCGATGATCGGAGGGGCCACGGGTAGCTGCTGGCCGGCGGGACCGGTCACGACCAAGTCGCTGCTGTCCTGCGGGACGATCGTCGTCGCGCTTGCGCCTTCCTGTGTCGTCTCGACGACGCTGAGCACCACTGCGGCGCCGCCGGAGCCGACGGCGGCCCGCTCGATCCAAACCTGGATCGAGGTCGATTCGAGCTGCGATTCGATCAGGCCCGCTATGTCCGACGACAGTTCGATGGCGTCCCAGGTGGTGCCATCGGCCGTCGACTCGATGACCGACCGTCCAGCGAAGTCGGTCGACACCCAGACGATCCGGTCACCGATCACGCCGAACGCAGCCGGGTATCCACCACCGCTGGCGGGCGGCGCAGTTGCGGTCCACGAACGTCCGTCGCCGCTGCGAAGGAGGGCGGAGTCAGCGACCGTCGACTCGGGAGTGGCATAGGAGTTGACCGCTGCGAGGAACCCGGTCTCGGTCGTGACGAGCTCGATCGACCCGTTGATGCCGACGCCAGCGGGGATCGCCACTGCCTCGAAGGTCGACCCGTCGGCGGAGAAGAACATCTGCACCGTCGTCGAGACGAGGTCGGCGTAGCTCTCGAGGCCGAGATCGGCCCACGTGTACTCGGCGGCGACAATCGACCCGATCACCAGACCGGCTCCGAATTCGAACGAGGCATCGTCGGTTTCCGGGTGGACACACCGGAAGTAGCCACCGGTGCCGTTGGGCTCGTCAGATGGTCCCTCGAGCACCCATTCCTGCGGACACCAATCCAGTCTCGAGCTCGCGTCGAAGTCTTCGGGCTCCCCATACACGGCGAGGCCGGTGTCGGTCGGCTGCCAGCCCCACCGGAGGTCGACCCCGGGAACGAGTGCTTCCATGTCACGCTGGACGGTCGTGGGTACAGCGGTCACCACTCCGGCCGGGCCCACCACCACCTGGGCGCCGTACACCCCGCTCACCGAGTGGTCGGGGACGACGTCAAGCGGCAGCAAGGCGTTGGTCCAGGTGGTGCCGCCGTCGGTGGAAGAGGCGACGACGAGGTCGCCGGTGCGGGCGGTGGGGGTGGTGCCAGCCTGGGCGGGGGCGGTGCCGACGGCGTAGATGCGGTCGGCCGAGGCGTCGAGGTCGGCGATCCAGAGGTCGGCATTCGACGAGACTGGCTCCCAGTTCACGCCGCCGTCGGTGGAGCGGTACAGGGCCTGGCCGGGCCCCTGGGGGTTGGCCTCGGAGTAGTCGAAGCGGCCGGGCTCGGTGGAGACGGCGTAGAGCGCGCCGTCGGAGCCCTCGACGCCGTTGACGTAGCCGATGGCGCTGGCGGCACTGTCGGGTGCCGCTTCACGCCACTCGAGCGCCGACTCGACCGCAGTCGAGTCGAGGCCTTCACCGACACCGTCGCCGGCGGGCGAGCCCACCTGCACGATGGTCTCGTCGTCGCGATCGACGAGGGCGAACGCCCCCACAGCCGCCACGACCACGACGCTGACGGTGACGCCGGCCACGGCGATACGGGAGCGGACCCGGCGGCGGCGACCCTGACGAGAGACGGTTTCGGCGCCTGCCTCGGCCACCCGGAGACCGGCGGCAGCAGACTGGAGGTGCTGGCTGAGACGATCGTCGAGCTCGGTCATGACGACTCCTTGGGCGATATCGGCGCGTTCGGCGCCAGGTGCGAGAGGCGGGCTGCGAGTTGTTGGTTGGCTCGGTTGAGGCGGCTCTTCACCGTGCCCGGTGGTGCCCCCAGTGCCTCGGCCGTCTGCTCCAGCGACCAGCCCAGGAGGTGCCGGCACACCACGACCGCCCGATGATCGACCGACAGCTCGGCCAGGGCCCGGTGTACCGCGGGCTCACCGATGTCGGCAGCACCGGCTGAGGGCTCGTACAGCAGTTGGCGGTTCAGGCGCCGCCGCCGCAGCACCGAGCGGGCCCAGTTGAGCCCGACCCGGTAGACCCATCCCCCGGGATTGGCCAGCCGCTGCACATGATCCCAGCGCTGGTAGGCCCGAGTCATCGCCTCATCGGTGGCCTCGGCGGCCAGGTCGACATCGCCCAGTGTGAGGGCCAGAGCGCGAGCCACCTGGGTTCGCGACTCGCGATAGAACTCGGTGAACCCGCCGGCGGCGACCGGCCGCAGCGGGACGATCGCCGCGAGATCGTCGGGCGACTCACCCGTCGACCGGGACCGGGCTCGGGCGGCCATCGCTTGGTTCATGCCCGATACACGCTCGAGCGGCGGGTCAGGTTCCATCGATCTCAGCCGCCGAACGGACCGCGGAGGTCGCTTCGACGACGGACGCTTCGATGACGGCCACGAAGGCCGCCCGGGCGGTCTCGCTCTCGGGCTCGCGGGCCAGGGCTCGCTCGGCCGCGGCGCGGGCCTCGATGAGGCGGCCGTCAGCCAAATACAGGCGGGCCAGGTTCACCGAGGCTGCAGCGCTCCGGGGCGCCAGGTCCTCGGCGGCCAGCCATGCCGCTTCGGCGGTTTCGGGTTCACCGGCCTCGGTCGCGGCGATCCCGTAGCGCAGCTGACGCTCGGCATGGAGCGGATCGTGATCGACCAGGTCGGCGTACGCAGCCAGGGCTGCGGTCCGGTCGGTCGGGGCGCTGGTGAGCTGGGCCATCTGCAGCAGCAGCTCGGCCCGGCGGTCGAGCACGATCGGATCACGGGGCGACGTGTCGAGGGCCGCGTCGACGTGGGCCAGGGCGCGACGCAGTGCCGGCACCGTCTGCGTCGCCGACCAGGCTTCGGCGGCGACGAGCCGGTACCGCAGGGCATCAGCGCGCAGATCGACGGCACGTTCAGCCTCGTCGATGGCCGTCTGACGGTTGCCCGCTGCGCCGGCATCGACCGACCGTCGGGCCGCCCGGTCGGCCAGCACCTCACGGACCCCGAGCACGGCGGTGGCAGTGGCCAGCGCGGCGCAGGCGATCGCAGCCACGATCTTGATCGGCGGGCGGGCTGCTGACCAAACGGTCGTTTGAACAACCCCCTCGACGCCCGGCCCAGCCCCGCCGTTCACCGTCGGCGGGTCGGACCGGGGGAGCACCGCGGCCGCTGCGATACCGGCCTGCCCCGCAGCTTCACCGGCCGGCGCACTCTCGATGGCCGATGCCGCTCCGCCCGTCTGCGCTCCGCCCGTCACGTTCTCGGACGACTGCGGTCCGCCCGTCCGCGCTCCGCCCGTCTGCGGTCCGCCCGTCTGCGCAACGACCAGCCCGGTCAGCATCCAGGCCAGCGGGTCGAGCTCGGCCAGAGGGAACAGGAACTGCTGCTGAGCCAGGTAGCCGACGAGGCCGACGGCCGTCCCGAAGACCCAACCCGGGCCGGTGCGGAGTGCCCGCACCACGAACCGGCCGACGATGCCGATGAGCGCCAGGTAGGCCGTCAGCCCGAGCATCCCGGTCGTGACCGTGATGTCGAGGAGCCCGTTGTGGGCCCGATCGGGCAGCACGCTTCGGCCGTGGGCCCGCTCGTAGACCGCATCGACCCCGTCGGCGAAAGCGATCCGATAGCCCTCGGGCCCAACGCCCACAAGGGGATGCTCCCCCGCGACCCGGAGCGCGACCCGCCACTCGTCGACCCGCGACACCCCGCCACCCCGCCCCGCGCCGGCCTCGGCGCTCGCCCTGCCCGCACCGCCCGTCCCGTCGAACAGCTCGGCGATCCGCCCGCCGGCCGGCGTGAGCGCCATCACCAGTCCCAGCGAGATGGCCAGCGCAGCCGTCGCGCTCAACACCCGTCGCGTCGACAACGTCCCCACCCAGGAACGGCTCGCCCACAGGGCCACGACCCCGGCAACGACGGCGCCCACCCAGGCCCCCCGGGTGCCCGAGCCCACCAGGGCCACCAGTCCGAGGGTCGCGCAGCACGCCGCCGTCCCTCGGTATCGCAGGGGCTGGTCCCGATCGGCGGCGAAGGCCAACGCCATCGGGACCAGGAGCACGGTGGCGGCACCGAGGTAGGCCGGACTGCCGAACGGCCCTCCGAGGCGATCGGTACCACCACCCACGTCGATCGGCGCGAACCCGAGCGCTTCGGCCACCGACCACGAGCCGATCAGGCCAGCCGTGGCGGCAGCACCGCCCCCGACGAAGCGACTGTCGGCCTCGGTTGCGAGTGACCTTCCCGCCACGAAGGCCATGAAGCACACCAGCCAGGCGACGACACCGAAGTGCCGCTCCGGCGTGCCGATCCACGCGTACCGGCCGTCGAGCCCGAGGACGGCCGCCAGGGCGACTGCGCTCAGGAACGCCCTCCACGCCACGGTTGGGCCCCTTGGCGTGCCCACCCGGTCACGATCGACGAGCGCCAGCGCTGCACCAATCCAGACGACGAGCCCGATCGCCAGCCACTTGGCCGGCCCGAACGGCGACCAGCCCGACGGGTCGGCGACGAGCGCAGCCGACGGGGCGAGCGCGCACACCACGACGGCGCGAGGCGAGACGACCAAGGCCGGCGACCCTAGCCCTAGCCCTACCGGCCGCGGCCCCACCCCCACCGAGCACCTGTCGCTCAACGGCGACTATCCCCGTCCAGCGACAGGTGCTCGTAGTGTTGGGCGCCCAGCACACCCCGCACACCCCGCACACCCCGGGTATTTCGGGTATTTCGGAGACGAGGACGGTCACATGAAGGTCGGCGTGTACTTCGACATGCGCAACCCGCCGGGCTGGTACCAGGACCCGACCCGGCTCTACGGCTTCACCCTCGAGATGTGCGAGGAGGCCGAGCGCCTCGGGGCCGACGCCATCTGGCTTTCCGAGCACCACCTGTTCGAGGACGGCTACCTCAATCAGCCCTTGGTGTTCGCGTCGGCCGTCGCCGCCCGAACGAAGCGGGCGCGGATCGGGACGGCCGTTCTGCTGGCGCCACTGCACGCCGCAGCCGAGATCGCCGAGCAGGCGACGCTGGCCGACATCATCAGTGGCGGACGGGTCGATCTGGGGCTTGGCGCCGGTTATCGGGTGCCCGAGTTCGAGCTGTTCGACGCCGACCTCAGCCGCCGGTACACCACCACCGACCAACGGGTGCGCGACATCCGAGCGCTGTGGGCCAGCGGCCGTCTGGTGCCGGCGCCGGTGCAGGCCGAGATCCCGATCTTCCTGGGATACCAAGGGCCGCAGGGGGCTCGGCGGGCCGGGCTGCTCGGTGAGGGACTGCTATCGGTGAACCCGACCCTCACCGAGCCCTACGAGGCGGCGCTGGCCGAGGCCGGGCACGCCCCGAGCCGGGCCCGTCGCAGCGGCTCGGTGCAGGCCTGGGTCACCGACGATCCCGAGCGCGACTGGCCGGTTGTCAAGAAGCATCTCGCGTATCAGCTCGACACGTACCGGCGCTACATGGTGGAGGGGACCGATCAGCCCATCCCCCGCCCCGTCGACCCCGACCGCCTGATCGGCAAGGATCCCGGCAAGGTGCTGGGCTCGTTCATGTACGGCACGGCCGATCTGGTCGCCCAGGGGATCCGCGACTACGTCGGAGACCTCGACGTCGACACGGTGTTTCTGTGGGCATCCCTCGCTGGGATGCCCGAGCCCATGGTCGCCAAGGCGCTCACGTCGATCTGCACCGACCTCGCGCCGTTGCTGAAGGCAGCCGGCTGAGCGCGGGCCCCCGGACCCCCGGACCCGACCAGGCGTGAGTACCGCCCCGCATGTCCAGGACAACTCACTCCTGGTCGAGGGTTTGCGAAGAGGTCAGGTCAGGTCAGGATGGGGCGCGTTCGGGGATCGACCAGTCGGTGCGCCGCACGAACAGCGCACCGATGGCCACCAGGACGCCGGCGGCGGCCAGGCCCAGGGCGAGCCGGGTCGGGTCGTACGCTGCGCCGGGCGGCTGGGCGAAGCGCAACGGCGTCGGCCGGGCAGACCACAGGAACTCGTCCGACACCACCGACAAACTGCACGGCGAATCTCGATCGCACGGGCGGTCGTCGAGACCCACGCGTCCCTCGCGCACGACGATCTCGACCCGGGTGGCGCCCGTGTCGTCGAACGTGACGGCTACCCCGGCGCCCGATGGCTCGCACGTGTGGACGCTGCGGCGGTCGGGCGCGGCGCACCGTACGATCGCCGCCGACGATCTCGGCGGGAATCCGCTGAGTTGCAGCGTGATCGACTCGCCGTCGCTCACGCGGCCGTGGCCCTCAGCCGAGCCGTCGCTTTCAGCCGAGCCGATCACGAGACGGCCGTCGACGGGTTGGGCCGATCCGAACACGAGATCGGCCATCCCGAAGTCACCGAGATAGCCAACGGCCAGTACACAGGGCGCAGCCGGTGCCGTGCAGTCGACCGGTCGGCCGTCGAGCCCCGGTATCTCGGCGGTGACCCGGGCCAGGACGGTCGCTTCCCCGGCGTCGTCGAAGTGGACCGGCAACTCATTGGTGCACGGCCAGACACCTTCGGACGACAGCACACACTGGTCGACCACACCGTCACCGGGCGGGAAACCCTTGGCATGCACGGTGATCACGTCTCGGTCGGCGACGCCGGTGATCACGGGGAAGGATCGGAACGTCGACCCACGACGTTCGATCGTGACCACGAAATCGTCCGGCGGTGGTTCGGGGTCCCGAGTGACGACCGTCGGCGACGCGGGTCCCGGGTTCGGCGTGTCGTCGACGGTGTTCTCATCGGAGACCCCGCCAACCCCGATCAGGGCCCCGACCGCGCCGATGAGGAAGACCAGGGCCACCACGGCCCCAAGTGCCAGCCCCACCCGGCGCAGCCCCATGTCACGACACCGCGGCGATGTCGCGGCGGCGGAACATCTGCACGGCGACCGTCACGACGATGGCCATGTAGGCGATCACGATGAGCGTGCCGTCGGTGGCCGTACGGATACCGTTCTCGAGCCCGGTCGCTTCGCCCGAGAGGAACGCTCCGGCGTTCTCGGCCAGCAGCCAACCTCGCCAACCGGGGCGCAGTCCTCGGATCAGGTTCTCGATCACCGCCAGGTAGAGGAACGCCGAGCCGATGGCCGCCGTCGTCGATCGACCGATGAAGGCCACAGCCGCCCCGGCGACCGCCGCGATGGCGATCACGGCGATCCCGCGACTCGCCCCGCCGACGAGGTCGACGACCCAGGCTCCGTCGGCTCCTTCGGTCGAGCCGCGGGTGATCGCCACCAGGAGCGCGACACCAACCACCAAGGCCTGCAACACGATGGCGATCATCGCAGCACACAGCCCGACGGCCAAGAAGCGCGCCGCGACGGCGCGGAGTCGCCGGGGCTCCCAGGTGAGCAGCGTGGTCATGGTGCCGAACTTCCACTCGCCACCGGCCACCGAGGCCGCGCCCAACACGGCCCCGAAGACCAGATAGACACCCGTGACGAGGAGCAGTCCGTCAGTGCCGAAGTCGGGCCAGAGCGCGGTGAGGTAATAGGGGTCGTCGCTCCCCAGGAACGCGGGGTTGTCGACGTTGCCAGCATGCACGAACAGGATGATCCCCATCAGGACCACGCCGCCCAGGGCCAGAAGCACCAGCATCTTGGTGACCCTCCGGGCGAGGGCCCGACGGATCTCCGAGCCGAGCAGCGCTCCGAACCCGGCCGACGGCCCGTCGATCCTCGCCGCCGATCGGGGCACTCCCGGCAAACCCTGCACACCCTGTACATCCCGCACGCCGTTCATGCCGGCACCTCCTGGTTCCACGCAGTTGGGGCAGTACCAGCCTCGCCGGGATCGTCGCTCGTGAGCTCGATGAAGAGATCCTCGAAGCTCACCTCGTCGGGGCGGAGCTCGGTGACCCACTGGCCAGCCCCTGCCAGGGTGGCGGTGATCCACGCCCCGTGCTCGGGCGTCACCCCCACCCGGAGTCGGCCGTCGAGCCGCTCGACCGGTGCCCCGGCGGCGCGCAGCGCATCAGCGCCCGCGTCGAGATGCTCGACCCGCACCAGCATGGCGCCCGAACGCTTCGACGCCAGCACGTCCTTGACCGAGCCGGCCGTGACCAGCCGGCCCCGGCGCAGGATCGCCACCGTGTCGCACGTCTGCTCGATCTCGTGCAGCAGATGGCTCGACACGAACACCGTCCGGCCCTCCGAGCCCAAGGAGCGCACGAGCTCGCGGATCTCGCGGATGCCGGCCGGGTCGAGCCCGTTGGCCGGCTCATCGAGGATCAGCAACTCGGGATCACGCACCAGCGCCCCGGCGATACCCAGGCGCTGCTTCATGCCCAGCGAGTAGCCCTTCACCGGGTCGTCGGCACGGTCGGCGAGGCCCACCCGTTCGATGGCCGCCGCAACCGCGGCCGGGCCGATCCCCTGGATCCGGGCCAGCAGCTCCAAGTTGCGCTGGCCCGAGAAGTTCGGGAAGAACGACGGCGTCTCGACGATCGAGCCGATGCGGCCGATCACCCGGGCCAGCTCCATCTCGTTGGCCGCGTCGGCCCCGAGGATGCGGCAGCTCCCCGCTGAGGGCCGCACCAGGCCGAGCAGACAGCGGATCGTGGTGGTCTTGCCCGAGCCGTTGGGGCCCAAGAAGCCGAACACCCCACCCCGGGGCACGACGAGGTCGAGCCCGTCGACGGCGATCGCGCGGCCCTTTCGGAAGCGCCGGTACTCCTTGCGCAGTCCGGTCACCTCGATGACGGGTTCAGTGCTCACGGTCGACCTCTCGCTGGTGGGAGCCCGCGGCAACGGCGGACATGATGATCATGACGCTTCCGACTCCGGCGGCGGTGGCGGTGTCGCCTGATCGAGGCGACGGTTGAGCGTGAGCAGGCGGCCGATTACCGGCAAGAGCACGAGGTTGGCTGAGTGCAGTATCCCGATGATGAGCACGATGCCGCCCGCACGCTGGATCTCGTGCTGCACCTGATCGGGTGACACCGTCACGTCCCACCCGACGGGCCGCTCGATCTTCACGGTGAACATGATGTACGCCAAGAAGATCAGGTAGTACGCGAAGTCCGTGAGCACGATGAAGCTCTTGCCCGTGTTGGGGTTGGCCCGGAACACGTCGGCTGCGTACCCCTTGCCGAAGCGTTTGATGAATGGCCCCAGCCAGGCCGCCAGCCCAACCAGTCCCATCGAGACCAAGAGCTCGAGAATCCACCAGTCCATGATCAGCTCCCCATTGCGTAGTTCGGATACGGCAGCGACGACGGCGGCGACGGCGCCCATGACACAGGCGGCGATGCCAGTTCCGCGGCGTCGTTGGCGACGGCGGGTACGGTCGCCCTCGATGCTCAGCTCGACCCGTTCGAACAGGTCGCGAGACTCGTAGACATGCTCGGCGGGCTCCTGCAGCGCGTCGCGCAGGCGCTGTTCGAGGAGTGTCATGGCGCCCCCTCCCCGTCGGTTCCCCGGACCGTCCCCAGGGCTCGCTCCAGCGCCGCCAACCCCCGCTTGAGATGGGTCTTCACCGAGTTGGCCGAGATCCCGAGGGTGTCGGCGATCTCGGGGATCCCGAGGTCGAGGTAGTACCGGAGCACCACGCAGTCGCGCTGGCGGACGGGCAACGCCCGCACGGCGTCGAGCACTTCGCGCTGGTCCTCGCGCACCACCAGCTCGTCCTCGACCGAGTCAAGATCGGGGACGGCCGTGGGCCGGTGCCGGAGCGACACCAACCCTCGCCGGTTGTGGTCGCGGGCCAGGTTCAGCACGATCGAACGGAGGTAGGGCGCGGCCTTGGCCTGATCGTCGATCCGGTGCGCCGCACGAGCCAGGCGGATGAACGCCTCCTGCACCAGGTCCTCGGCCGCGTTCTTGTCGTCGACGAACAGGCGAGCCATGCGGACGAGGGAACGGGCGTGCTGGGTGAAGAGATCGGTGACGAGACGGTTGACCCGGGCTTCGTCGAAGACCGCGACGTCGGGTTCTCGGTGGGCGCCGACGGCGGCGCCGAGCGGGAGGTCGGCCGTGAACACCCACGGCCCGAGCGTGGTCATCGTGCAGACAGACGAACCTGCGGCCCCCCGCGGGTGACACGGCGCCCCAGTTCGCTGCCGATCGCGCTGCCGGTCGCGCCAAGGGCGGCTGCCGGGCGCTCGATGGCCGAACAGCCGCCCGATGATCATCGGCGGGAACTCACCGCCGGGCCTGTTGCGCCAGCCAGGCCTCACGCTGGCGGACGGTCGACACGACGGGGTCGGTGTCGTACTTGGGGATCACGTGCTTGCCGTAGGTCTCGACGGCCTCGATGGCGATCTCGACGGGCATCGTGGTCGACAGCATCCCGAAGACGAGCTGGTCGGCCCCGGCATCGGCGTAACCCTGGGTGGCCTTGTCGCACTCCTCCGGGGTGCCCACGATCACGTGCCCGGCCGCGATCCGAGCCTCCATCTCGGCCGGAGTGGGCTCGGGAATGAGGTCGGGCCACACCGGGGCACCTTCGGGCTTGGGGAACGTGTCAAGGTAGCGGAACACAAGGCTGTTCTGGTATCCCGAGGTCATGTCGCATGCAATGTCGCGGGCCTTCTGACCGTCCTCCAAACACAGCATCTGGCTGGTGACCATGATGTTGTTGTTGATGAATGCACCGGCCGGGTTGTCGCATTTCTCGATCTCGGTCTTGTAGGTCTCGATCAGAGGCTTGAGCGACTCGGGCGTGCCCATCGTGAAGCAGAGAATGCCGATCCCCAGCTGCGCAGCCTTCTTGAACGTGCCCGGCGAGCCCGCCGCCACCCACAGGGGAGGGTGAGGGTTGGTGTAGGGCTTGGGGAGCACGTTGCGGGGCGGCATCGAGAAGTATTTCCCGTCAAAGCTGTAGTCGGTGGTTCCCCACATGTCCTTGAACTGGTATACGACCTCGTCGAACATGTCGCGGGTTTCCTCGGGATCCTCGATGCCGAAGCCCCGTTGTTCGAGCGTCGATGATCCGCGGCCCATCCCGAGCTCGAAGCGGCCGTTGGAGAGGTGGTCGAGCATGGCGACCCGCTCGGCGATCCGAGCCGGATGGTTCACCGGAGGGGTGATGTTGAAGATGCCCGTCCCCAGGTGCATGCGCTCCGTCTTGGCTGCGAGATAGCCGAGGAACGACTCGTTGGCCGACAGGTGCGAGTACTCGTCAAGGAAGTGGTGCTCGGTGGCCCAGGTGTACTTGAAGCCGTTGCGGTCGGCGGCGATCGTGTACTCAAGCTCGTCCATCAGACGGAGATGCTCGGCCTGCTGGCCGTGAAGCTCACGCAGGTGCTTGGGCAGGTACAGGCTGTTGAAGACGCCGAACTCCATGGTTGTCTGCTCCTCGGGACCGTGTCGGAAGGGTGCTCTCTGACACTCTGTCACTCTGTTGGGGAGGCGCGCAGCGCCACCAGGAACCCACCAGGAACCCACCCGGAAGGCAAAGCCGGTGACCGTCCTGCATCGTCCGCGCCCGATCGACATGGTGCTGCTGGTGATCGCGGTGACGGGCGTCTCGACGTCGGCGCCCGTGATCCGAGAGGCTGCGGCACCGGCGTTGGCGTTGGCAGCGTGGCGCAACCTTCTCGGCGCTGCCGTCGTCGTACCGATCGCGCTCGGTTCCCGTCCACGACGGCAGGCGCTCCGCACGATGACGCGCCGCGATGCCCGTCTGGCGATCGTCGCCGGAACCTTGCTGGGACTGCACTTCGCGCTGTGGATCCCGTCGCTGTCGTACACGTCGGTCGCGTCATCTGTCGCGCTCGTCGCCACACAGCCCGTCTGGTCGGCCCTGATCGCCCGCCTCCGCGGGGAGCACGTGAGCCGGGCGGCGTGGACGGGCATCCTGGTGGCGGTGACCGGAGCGTTCGTGCTCTCCGGACTCGACCTGTCGTTGTCGAGCCGGGCCCTTGCTGGCGATCTCTTGGCCCTGCTGGGCGCGATCTGCGCCGCGGCGTACGTGACCGTCGGCGCCGAGGCCCGACAGACGCTCAGCACCACGACCTACACGGCGGTCTGCTACAGCGTGGCCGCCGTCGGGCTCCTGGGGGCCTGCCTGGTGGGTGGGGTGTCGCTCGCCGGGTACCCGGCCCGCACCTGGTGGTGCATCGTGGCCCTCACCGTGGGGGCGCAGCTCCTCGGCCACTCGGTGTTCAACCGGGTGCTGGCGACGACCTCGGCCACGGTGGTGTCGGTGTCGATCCTGGGCGAGGCCATCGGAGGCACGGTGCTGGCCTGGATCTGGTTCGCCGAAGCCCCGTCACGCGGGTTCTGGGCGGCGGCCGTCCTCATCTTCGCCGGCGTCGTGCTCGTCGTGCGCGCCGGCGGAAGGCCCGCCACGCCGGACCCGCCGGTCGCCGCCGGTATCGAGCCGGACCCGGCGGCGACGGGCGCACGTGTGCTCGAATGACGGCCATGTTCATCTCGATGGTGGTTCCTCCCGACGATGCCGACCACGACGACGCGATCTGGTTCGTCGTCCGCAACAACGAGGTGCTCGTCGTCGTGGAGGACGGGCGTCGCGACGTCGAGGTTCCGGCGACGGGCGGCGTGCGCGGAGCCGTCGACCACGACGAGCCGCACTTCCTGGGAATGCTGGCCGGTCGACCGGTCTGGGCTGCAGGCGTGGCCCACGATCATCCGGCCGCCGTCGACACCGGGCACTCGTACGAGAACCTCCGGGGCCTGTGGGGACGGGTGCCCGAGGCGCTCTTCGGCTTGGCCGGTCGGGCCGTGCAGATCGTGGAGTGGGACCGTACCCATCGGTTCTGCGGTCGCTGCGGTGAACCGACGCTGCTGGCGACGCCCGAGCGGGCCCGGAAGTGCCCCCGGTGCTCGCTGTTGTGCTTCCCCCGCTTGGCCCCGGCCACGATCATGCTCGTCGAGCGGGGCGAGCGGGGTGAAGAGTGCCTGTTGGCCTGGGGCCGCCAGTTTCCCATGCGCATGTTCTCGTGCCTGGCTGGCTTCGTGGAGCCGGGCGAGTCGCTCGAGGAATGCGTGCGCCGGGAGGTCAAGGAGGAGGTCGGCATCGAGCTCGACCAGGTCACCTACTTCGGCTCGCAGCCCTGGCCCTTCCCCCACCAGCTCATGATCGGCTTCACGGCCACGTGGGCCAGCGGTGAGCTCGAGATCGACCCGGTGGAGATCGTCGAGGCCGCCTGGTACACCATCGACGATCTGCCGCCGCATCCCCCCGCTGGCATGAGCATCGCCGGATCGCTCATGGAATCCTGGAAAGCCCGCCAGCAGTCGTAGGTGCAACCAATGGGACCAGTTGCATGAGTTGAATAATTGTACTGATCTCAGGCTCAGACGATGCGTCGTTCCGTGGCCCAGATCGTCAGCTCGTGACGCGACGAGAGCTGGAGCTTGCGCAGCACGGCCGACACGTGGGTCTCGATGGTCTTGACCGAGACGTGGAGGCGCCCGGCCACCTCCTTGTACGTGTAGCCCCGGGCGATGTGGCGCAGGACGTCCTTCTCGCGAGGTGTGAGCTGGTCGAGCTCGGGGTCGGGAAACACGGGAAGGATGCCCGAGAAGGCGTCGAGGACGAAGCCGGCCAGGCGGGGCGAGAACACGGCATCACCGTCACGAACCCGGCGGATGGCGTCGACCAGTTCGTCGGGCGCGATCGTCTTGGTCACGTAGCCGCGAGCGCCGGAACGGACGGTTGCGATCACGTCCTCGGCCGCGTCCGACACCGACAGGGCAAGGAAGCGCACATCGGGGTGGGAGTCGCGTAGCGCGTCGATGACCGCTATCCCGCCGCCCCCCGGCAGGTGCACGTCGAGCAGCACGACCTCAGGGCCGCTCGAACGGATCCCGTCGACGGCACCGGCCACGTCCTCGGCCTCACCGACCACGGCCACCCGTCCCCCGATCTCCGCTCGCACACCGGATCGGAACAGCCGATGGTCGTCGACGATGAAGACCCGCACGAGCGCGGCGTCGGGTGCGCCCTCGGACGGGACGGGCCCCGAGGGACGATCGCCTGTCATGCGCTCGCCTCCATGATCCGCAGCGGAACCTCGAGCCGGATCTCGGTGCCCCGGGCGAGCTCCGACCAGATGTCGGCCGAACCGCCGACACGCTGGATGCGTCCCCTGATCGAGTCGGCGATCCCCCGCCGCTCGACGCCAACGCTCGACGGGTCGAAGCCGCATCCCCGATCGTGAACGTACCCAGTGGCCGCGCTGGGCTCGATCTCGACGAACAGATCGACGGTGTCGACGCCGGCATGGCGGGCTGCGTTCACGAGCGACTCCCGAAGGGCGCCGAGCAACGCCCGCAGCGAGTCGTCGAGCGCATGGTCACCGACGACGACTGTCTCGACCCTGATGTCGTGGTCGGCTTCGACCTCCTGGGCCAGGGCCTCCACGGCCGAGACCACCGTGACCGGCTCGGCCGTCGGATCGGTCAGCCCTGAGCGTCCGTAGAGCCACGAGCGCAGCTCGCGCTCCTGCCGACGGGCCAAGCTGGCCATGCGACGCGGATCGTCAGCGTTGCGTTGGATGAGCGCCAGGGTCTGGAGCACCGAGTCGTGCAGGTGGGCGGCCATGTCACTGCGCTCCTCGGTGCGGATCCGCTCGCGGCGCTCGTCGCCGAGCTGGCGCACGAGCCGGCCGATCCAGGGCCCGAAGACGATCAGCGCCCCGGCCAGGCCCAGCGAAGCGGCCACCGCAGCGCGCCTGAGGTCGTCGAACGAGCCGCCCCGGCCGGCCAGCGAGATCGTTCCCCCGAGCACGAGCGCGACCCCGAGGCCGACCCGAGCGAAGGACGGCCGACCCGAGAACACGGTGTCGAAGGTGGAGCTGCGGGCCCCCATGACCCCGGCCCCGATCGCCAACGCCAGCACGGGGAACATGAACCCGTCACCCAGCCAGAGCCCCAGCCCGCGCAGGATCAGCACGGCTCCTCCCACGATGCACGCCGCGGCCAACGCCCGCCGCGGTTCCGGTTCTCGAGGGGACGGGCGCGGGGGCGGCGTTGCGGCAGAGCCGCCGTCGCCCGAAGCTGCGCCCGCCCCTGCATCGTCCGGAGGGACCGAGAGAAACCACAGCGCGGCGTACACGGCGATCCCCACGCCGCCGGTGAGGCTCAGCAGCACGACGAACATCCGCACGAGGAACGGGTCGAGGCCCAGGCGGGCGCCCACTCCTCCAGCCACGCCGGCGACGAGACGGTCGTCGGCGCGCCGCGGTATCCGCAGGGCGGCGACGCCACGGTCGACTCGGGAGCGGAGGCCATGACGGTTCATCGTCGACAAGCGTCGCGCGCGAACGAGCGGTCGACCATCGGGTATGACCCCGAGACCCACCCCGAGGTCTCAGGGTCGAACTGGGGACGTCCCCGATGGTGACGGCCGGGGCCGAAGGCGCATGCTGGAGCCATGAACGAACACCCGCTGGACGAGCACCCCGTAGACGAGCACCCCGTAGACGAGCGCCCGCTGGACGGGACCGAGCGGGACGAGCCCCCGCTCGAGGAGACCGAGAGCACTGCCTGGGACGGCCTGCGGAGGCGTCGGGACGACCGTGTCGTCGCCGGGGTCGCCTCGGGCATCGCCGAGCGCTATGGCCTCGACCCCACCATCGTGCGCATCGCGTTCGTGGTGCTGGCCGTCATGGGCGGCATCGGCGTGTTGGTGTACGTGGCGCTCTGGCTGTTGATGCCCGACCTCGCCGACACCGATCCCCTCCCGACGACCGACCGCCGCCGTACGGTCCGGTTCTGGGTCGGGATGCTCGTGCTCGGCGGCGTGGCCGCCATCGTCGTCGACGGCTCCGACCTTCCGAGCTCGGGCTGGCTCTTGGCCCTCCTGCTCATCGGCATCGGAGTCGCTCTGTGGAAGCCGGCGCTCCCCGGCTCGGGTCGTCTGGGCCCTCGTCCGAGCCCGCGCGCTGGGAGCGCCAGCGTTGGTCCGAGGCGTCGTCCCCGAGGCCCCGGCGCGCAGGTCCGATCGGCGGTCAAGGCCGAGGTCGCGGCCGGGGTCGCAGCGGGAGCGGTGAACCAGGCCAGGCAACGGGTGCACGAGAAGCTCGCCCTCAGAGAGCTCGAGATCGAGGCGCGGCGGGCACGCCCGCGTTCGTACCTGGGGCGACTCACGATCGGCGTCGCGCTCATCGCCGGCGGGGTCGCCACGTCGCTTGAACGGGCCGACGTGGGCTCCGTGAGCCTGGCCCAGGCGCTCGGGCTCAGTCTGGCGGTCATCGGCGGAGGGTTGCTGGTGGGCACGTTCTTCGGACGGGCCCGCTGGCTCATCGTCCCGGCGCTGGCACTCACGCCGGTCGTCGCGGCGTTCGGCACGCTCGACCATCGCGGGCTCGACGTCGGCGCCGGCGTTGGGGAGCGGCGGTACGCCCCGTCATCGAGCTCGGTCGCCGAAGAGGGCCTGACGTACGAGCATGGCATCGGCACGCTCAGCATCGACCTGACCGGCCTCGATCTCGATGGCCTGACCGTGCCCGTCTACGCCGAGCTGGCCATCGGATCGCTGGTTGTGCATCTTCCGCCGGGCGTCGAGGTCTACGTGGACGCTCAGGTGGCCGCGGGTGAGATCGACCTTCACGGCGAGCGCACCATCGTCGAGGACGGTCTCGACCGGTCGGCGAGCGGCACCATCCAGACCGCGGCACCGGGCGCCGGCCGCCTCGAGCTGTACCTCGCGACCGGCATGGGGGAGGTCCAGGTCCACGTCGACTCGCCGCCCATCCCCCCGATCCCGTTGCCCGCCGATCCCATCCCGCCGTTGGCTACCACGGCCCCCATCCCGCTGCCCGCCGATCCCATCCCGCCCGTTGCACCGATTCCGCCCCGTGGAGGCCGCTGATGTCACGCCATCCGTTCGACCCGGTCTCGTTCGTGTTCGGAGCGTTGTTCATGATCACCGGTATGGCGGTCTTGGGCACCTGGTTCGACGTGCGCGATGCCGACAACGGCTGGCTCGCACCCTTCGCGATCGTGGTGCTGGGGCTGGGCTTGCTGTCGTCGGCCATCAACCGTCGCAGCGTCGGTGGCGACGACCGTCGAGACGGGTCGCCGGTTGTGAACAGCACCGACGAACCGGACCGAGCCATCGACCGGAGCGACGCCACGCGAGCATGAGGCTCCCCGGCGTTGGACGAGGCGCCGCGACCTACCGGGCCGACGAAGTTGTCACAGCGGCCCCAACGCCGGCAGGACCGAGAGCCCGGTCCACTCATCTAGCATCAGGGCGTGCCCACCGTCTTTGGCATCGACCTCGGAACCACCTACTCCTGCATCGCCCGCGTCGGACCCGACGGGACCCCCGAGGTGCTGGCCAACCTCGACGGAGAGACCACCATCCCGTCGGTGGTGCGCTTCACCGGGCCCGACGACTACGTGTTCGGCTCCTCGGCGTGGCGTGAGCAGCGGTCCGACCCTCAGAACGTGTGCTCGCTCGTGAAGCGGCGCATGGGCGAGCCCGAGTGGCGCTTCGTGGCCCACGGCCGAGGCTGGACCGCCCCACAGGTCTCCTCGCTCATCCTGCGCTCGCTGGCCACCGACGCCTCCTTCAGCGCCGGCGAGACCGTGCAGGAGGTGGTGATCACCGTACCGGCGTACTTCGGCGACGAGGAACGGCGCGCCACCCAGCGGGCCGGCGAGTTCGCCGGGCTCACCGTGGTCGACATCATCAACGAGCCGACGGCCGCAGCCATCGCCCATGGCCTGCTCGACTCCGACGCCGTGGTACGCGGCGGCTCCCGAGAGACCGTGCTGGTGTACGACCTCGGCGGTGGGACGTTCGACATCACGATCATCGAGCTGGCGGGCGGAGCGATCAACGTGCTCGCCACCGACGGCGATCACGAGCTCGGTGGCGCCGACTGGGACGAGAAGTTGGCCGTCGAGCTGGCCCGCCGATTCGTCGCCGAGCACCCGGGTGTCGAGGAGCCGTTCGACGACTCGTCGGCGACCCAGGCGTTCTTCCTCGCCGCCGAGGCCGCCAAGCGCGAGCTGACGAGTGCGCAGAGCACCTCCGTGACCGTCGAGCACGCGGGCCGGCGCACGACGACGACCATCACCCGCTCAGACCTCGACCGGCTCACCGAGACCCTGCTGGCCCGGACGATCGACCTCACACACTCGGCGCTGCACCACGCCCGGACTCGGGGTGTGTACTCGATCGACCGCGTGCTGCTGGTCGGGGGATCGTCGCGCATGCCCCAGGTGGCCCAGCATTTACGGTCCGAATTCGGGTTCGATGCCCAACTCGCCGATCCCGATCTCATCGTGGCCAAAGGCGCTGCGCTGTACGGACAGAAGAAGGGTCTCGAGCGCGAAGTCCGTCACGAGTTGTTGACGCAACGACGCATCGATGAGTTCGACCAGATATCCGATGCCGCGCCCCGCGACTTCGATGCCGCGGTCGCCGTTGTGGCGCCCCGCCACAACATGACCTCCCACCAGGTGGCCCGGCTGGTCTCGGTGCGGGTCAACAACGTGCTGTCCCGAGCCTTCGGGGTGGTGGCCCTCGACGAGACCGGCGAGCGCTACGCCCATTTCCTCACCCACCGCAACGAACGCCTGCCGGTGAAGATCACCGAGAGCTTCGGGACGGTGATCGACGACCAGACCCAGATCCGCCTGGCGGTGGTCGAACAGGGTGGCGGTCTCGAGTCGCGGTTGCTCGACGACAACAACCTGCTGGCCGAGGGGTTCATCGACGGAATCCCGTCGGGGTATCCGGCCGGTACCAACGTCACCGTCACCTTGTACATGGACTACGACGGGATCCTCCAGGTCACGGCGAGCCACGTGGGCGTCGACGAGCCCATGCGGCTCCAGGTGGAGACGGCGACCGCACGCGACGACCGCATCGCTGCGATCGAGCGAGCCGAGATCGGCCGCATGCGCCGGCAGCCGTCCTGAGATGGGCTGAGACCGAGACCCATGGCCCACTCCCCCACACCCTTCACGCCCTTACCGGCCATCGATCTCGATCGGTATCGCCGCGAGGTTCTTGCCGCTGTGCTGGCCCGTGGGGGCATCGACGCCACCGACCCCTGGGAGGCGTTCGCACTTCCCGCGGAGGTCGAGTCGGAGCCGGTGATCGCTACCCGGATCGACGAGATCTCTGGTCTGTGGCAGAAGGATCGTGACAACCCCAAGTACCGGGCCCTGGTCATTGCGCTCTTGAAGCAACGTGACCAGTGGCGCAGCCAGCTTCTCGATCCGGGAGCCCGCGGCCGTCTGCGGGCCGAGGTGGCGGCGCAACGCAAGCGGCGTCGCGAGCGGCGGTTCGAGATTCTCGACCCGGTCATCAGCGGACTCCTGGAGCGCCACGGCCGGGCCATCCCCTCCGACAAGCTCGCCAAGCTCCGCGAGGTCGCCGCGCAGTACGACCTGAGTGACGCCGAGCTCGACGAGCGCATCACCGAGTTGGCCGGAGCCGGTGCCGGGGGAGGGACCGGTACTGGGCCGGGGTCCCTGGCGCCGGACACGGAGAGCCCGACACCCCCGGTCGTCGCCCCACCGGTCACCATCGATCCCGTCGCCGGGGCCCGTCAGGTGCGGGCGCTGCTCGAGGAGCTCCACCAGCTCCTGCCCAACGAGGACGCGTTCTCAACGCTGTTCGAGCTGCTGGGTCTGCGTGTCGATGCGCCGGCGGCCGCAGTCGAGGAGGCCGTCGCCCAGCTCAAGGGTCGCAACCGGGAACGCCGGGCCGATCGCTCGCGGGCCACGATCGACGATCTGCTCGCGCTCGTCGATGCACTGGTGCTCCGGGGCGACAGGGAGCGATACATGGATGCCGTCGCTGACGAGGTGCGCGACCGCATGCGGCCCGAGGTCGCGGCTGCGGTCCTGCTCGACGACCGCCTGACCGACAGCGCTCGTCGTCGACTGCTCGCCCGGGCTGTCGACGACTTCGGTCTCGACGAGCGGCGCGCGGGCACGCTCATCGACGAGCTCTCGGCCGGTCCGCCGCCCGAGCCCCCCAGCCAGGTCGCCGTCAGGCCCGATGGCGACGGCGCGCTCGTCACGTGGGTGGCTTCGCCCACGTCGGATGTCGAGTACCGGATCGTCGCCGAGTCGCCGAGCGGGACGGCCCGTACGCTCGGCCGGACCACGGCCTGCCAGATCGTCGACGGCCTCCCCGCCCCGGGAACGGTCTACGTGGTCGTCGCCCGCCGTGGAGGGTCGTCCTCGACCCCCGCCCGATCCGCTGATCCCCCCGTCCCCACGCCGGCTCCCCCGCCTGCCCCGGCCAGCCCCGCCGCCGCACCGGCTCCGTCATCAACCCCAGAGCACCCGACACCTCCCGGACCGACACCGGCACCCACGGCCTCGGGCGCCCTGGTTGGCCCGCCGGTGACGGGCGTCAGCGCCGATAGCGCCCGGGTGCTCACCTGGCGGTGGCCCGTCGGGGTCACCGAGGCACTCGTCTGCTGGCGGGCCGACGGGCCGCCAGTCGGCCCCGACGATCCGCAGGCCGAGCGCAAGAAGGTCACGAACGGGCTCTACGACACCGCAGGCGGATGGCGACTGCCCGGTCGTGACGGCCCGCTCCACGTGGCCGTGTTCTCGGGTCGCCGCGACGGCTCGACGCTGCTGTGGAACCTCGCCTGCCCCGAAGACGCCCGGACGGTCGTGGCCCCCTGATCCATCACGACTTTGTGTCCAGGTCCGCGCCCGGCGCGGACCTGGACACAAAGAAGCGGGGTTTCGAGGGCTACGCGGCGTGGTTGTCGGGGTTCTTCGCTCGGCCCCAGGATCGGATCGCCCACGACACCGGCAGGGCGGTGGCCCCGACGAGGATGCACTTGAAAAAGTCGCGGGCGGTGAGCCCGTCGGTCGAGAACACGTCGCCGCCGAACTCCACGATGAGGATCTGCAGCACGATCACCACGGCCACCACCGAGAGGAACGTGGTGCTCTTGAACAAGCCCTTGAGCGGGTTGCGGTGAAAGCGCACCGATCGGCAGTTGAACCAGTTGAAGATCTGCAACCACACGAAGGTGTTGAACACGAACGTGTTGCGGTAGAGGTCATTGGCGTCATCGTCGGCGAAGACGTTCTTGTCGATGACGAGACCTGTGGTGAGCACGACGGCCAGCACCCCGAACATGAACACGCCCATCACGATGATGTTCGTCCACATCGACTTCGAGATGAGCGGCTCGTTGCGGCCATGCGGGGGTTGGTCGAAGAGCTCGTCGGTGGGGGGCTCGAGAGCCAATGACAAGGCAGCGAGCGAGTCCATGATCAGGTTGACCCACAGGAGCTGCACGGCCGTGAGCGGCGTGCCGTAGCCCAGTACGGCCGCCACGAACGCGGTCGTCAGCGCCACCACGTTGATCGTGAGCTGGAACTGCAGGAACTTGCGGATGTTCTCGAAAACGCTGCGACCCCACCGGATGGCCCGAACCAGCGTGACGAAGTTGTCGTCGACGATGACGATGTCGCTGGCCTCGCGGGCGACCTTGGAGCCCGAGCCCATCGAGAACCCCACGTCGGCCGTGACGAGGGCTGGAGCGTCGTTCACGCCGTCACCGGTGACGGCCACCACGTCGCCTTGGCTCTGCAGCAGCTCGACCATGCGCTTCTTGTCGTCGGGCAGGGCCCTGGCCAATGCGGTGATCCGGGGCAGACGCTCGATCACGTCGGCATCGGGCATCGAGCGGAACTCGTCGCCCTCGAGCACGAGATCGCCGTCGCTGACGATGGCCGACCGCCGGCCGATCTCGGTGGCTGTCTCCCGGATGTCGCCGGTGATCATCATCACCCGCACCCCAGCCTTGCGGCAGCGGGCCACGGCGTCGGGAACCTCGGGGCGCAACGGGTCGGAGATGATCAGAAGCCCGTCGAAGCGCAGCCCCTGGTCGATGTCGTCGGGAGCCGTCGCTTCGGGCTTGGAGGCCGAAGCCAGTCCCAGGGTGCGGTAGCCACGCCGGGCGGCGTCGCGCACGGTCTCGATGATGCGCTCCTTGCCCTCGTCGCTGATGGCGTGCACCTCACCGTGAGCAGCAAGGAGCGAGGTGCAGTACCCGAGGACGATCTCTGGTGCACCCTTCATGTAGACGGTCAACGAGTCGCCGCCGCGCCGGACGGCCGTGAGCATGTGCTTGCGGGTGCTGTTGAACTCGCGACGGATGGCGACGTCGGCGCTATCGCGAATCGGGCGGTAATCGATGCCCTGACCCACGATCCAACGCAGGAGCGCCCCCTCGGTGCTGTTACCAGCGACGACGGTCTGGCCCTCTCGCTCGATGAGGTCGGCCGAGCTGTTGATCGCGATGGCCTCGGCGAAGTCGCGGAACGGCTCGCCTGCCTGCTGGTGTCGACCGATGGTCTCAAGCTCGTCGGAGCTCCAGGCCAGGCCGATGAACTCGGCGGAGTGCAAGGTCATGTGCCCGGCGGTGAGCGTGCCCGTCTTGTCGGTGCACACGATCGTGGCTGCGCCCATCGTCTCGCAGGCTTCGAGCTCACGGACCAAGGCCTTGTCGATGGCCATCCTCCGGGTGGTGAACGCCAGCGAGATGGTGACAGCGAGCGGCAGGCCCTCGGGGACGGCCACCACGACGATGGTGATGGCGATGGTGACCGCGTCGATGAGGAACGTGACGAAGTCTTCCGACAGCTCGAGGTCGACCTCGTTGCGGGCGAAGCCCGAGATGATCAGGGCCAAGAACGTGACGATGGCCGCCCACTTGCCACCGGTGCCGATGGTGACGGCCAGCTTGGCCAGGCGTTCCTGCAGCGGCGTCGTCTTGTCCTTCTGGGCGATCTCCTGACGGATCTTGCCGAAGGTGGTGTTGTCGCCGACCGTGAGGATGATGCCGCGTCCCGACCCGTCGAGAATGCGCGACGAGCCGTACAGATGCTCGCCGAGTTCCTTGGTCGTATCGGGCTCGCCGGTGATGTGGGCCTCGTTGACGAGGAGGTCGTTGCCGCGAGCGAAGAGCATGTCGGCGGCCACGATGTCGCCGGTGTTGATCTCGACGACATCGCCGACGACCAACTCCTCGCTGTCGACCTCCTCGACCTCGCCCCCGCGGATCACTCGCACCCGCTCGCGCTGGGCCACGGCGTCGAGGGCCGTGTACTCAGATTGGGCCCGCATCTGGTTGAGCGTGCCCACGAGCGTCACGATGATCACCGCCGCGGTGATCGCGATCCCCTCGATGTAGTGGCCGGTGTACGCGCCGAGGGCGATCGAGGCCACGGCGCAGAGAATCAGGATCCGCAGCACCGGATCGCTGGCCGCTTCCTTCAGGAAGTCCCAGATCGTCTTGGTGGGCAACTCGCTGAACGAGTTGGCGCCATTGGCGAGACGGCTCTCCTCGACCTCGGTGCTCGTGAGCCCCCGGACAACGTCGGTCGTCGGCAGATCGACACTCACAGGGTGACACCGAAGCTCTTGGCCATGGCGTCAAGGCCGCCCTGGAAACCTTGCCCGACGGCGCGGAACTTCCACTCGCCTCCGTTGCGGTAGACCTCGCCGAACACCATCGACGTCTCGACCGAGGCGTCCTCGGAGAGGTCGTAGCGGGCGAGCTCCTCGCCACTGTCGTCGTTGACGACCCGGATGAAGGCGTTGCGCACCATGCCGAAGTTCTGGCCCCGCTGTGCGGCCTCGTGGATGGTGACCCCGACGGCGATCTTGTCGACATCGGCGGGAACCGCGGCCAGGTTGATACGGACGTTCTCGTCGTCGCCCTCACCAGCACCGGTCTTGTTGTCGCCGAGGTGCTCGACCGAGCCGTCGCCCGACTTCAACTGGTTGTAGAACACGAAGTCGCCGTCGCCGCGCACGGTGCCGCTCGCACCGCACAGGTAGACGCTGCCGTCGAGGTCGAAGGCGGCACCGTCGGTCTGGCGCACGTCCCAGCCGAGACCCACGGTGACCTTGGTCAGGCCCGGGGCTGCCTTGCTGAGCGAGATGTTGCCGCCTTTGCTGAGCGAGATGGGCACCGCTTCCTCCTTGGAAGTGAAGTTCATGAATCACAGGACAGGGTGAAAGTGTACGACAGGCGCACGAGCTGCCGATCACGTCGCTGACACGTCGACGACGAAACCCGACAATCTGGTCGTTACAGTCTAGAGCCGGATTCGACCACACCGATGAGGACCTCGAGCGCGCCGAGGATCTCCTCGGCAGCTCCGGCACCATGGGTGCCGGGCGTGGCGACGATCCCGGCGCTGATCTCGGCGTGCGCGGGGCGGAGCCCCACGTCGGCGCGTTCGAGCATCTGCACGTCGAGGTACGAATCGCCGGCCGCGACCACGGTCTCGGCGCCGGTCCGATCGGCCAAATGCGACACGGCCAGCCACTTGTCGAGCGCGTCGGGGAGCACGTAGAGCTTCCCGTGTTGCAGGTCGGCCCGCCACCCTCGGAGCGTGAGCCGATCGACCAGGGACGCCAACCAGTCGACCGGTACCTCCGCCCGTTCGACGGTCACGACCAGGTACAGGTCGTCGCAGCGCCCGACCGAATGGCACCACGGTTGCTCGGCTGCCTGCTCGATGATCCCGGCGACGGTAGCGAGCGGTTCGCTGGTCGACGCGAGCAGACGGTCGACGCGCTGCGACCACACGTCATCGGGACGGCCCTCCTCGAGGATCCGCCCGCCATTGGCGACGATGGCGAAGCGACTCGGGGCCAGCGGACCGATCCTGGCGTACTGGCGCATGCTCCGAGATGTCGTGGGCACGAACCACAGCCGGGCCGAGAGCTCGATCAGGGTCGCAAGCGCGCCCGGGGTCATGTAGCTGAGCGGGAGGCCGTTGCGGAACTCGACAGGCTCCAGCCGATCGAGGGGCATCCCGGCCGCTCGGGCGGAGTAGATGAGCGTGCGATCGAGGTCGGAGGCGAAGAGCACGCTCACGCCGGGCCCCGCCCGTCGACCGCCGAGTCGGGCCCGAGCGGACGGATGATGCCGCATGCGGAGTACACCATGGTCTGGTCCTCGACGATCTCGACCCCGCGCTCACGCGCGAGGTGCAGCACCGGCCCCAGGTCACGGGCCCGCTCCGGGTTGATCAGCACCTTCCACGGCACCCGTCGCAGCAGCACGCGTGTCGTTTCCCCGACTCCGGGCTTCACGAGGTTGCTATCGGCGATTCCGAAGCGATCCTGGATCATCCGGACCGAGGCCAGACCGGCCCAGGTGGGGGCGCAACGCTCGTTCCGCGCCGATTCGCCCGCAGATTCGGTGGGAAATGGCGGTTTAGCAGCAGTTTCGCCGCTCGAACCGAACGCCGCGGTCACCGTGTCGACGAACAGGTTCGACACGTCCTCTGTGGCGAGGTCCTGATACCACTTGGCCCCGTGGAACTCGCCAGGACCCACGAAGCGCTCGTTCAACACCGTTCGACTCACCAGGCCCGACACCGTGGCGTTGAGGCAGGCCGACGGGATCAGGAAGTCGTCCCTGGTGCCGAAGAGGTCGGTGCAGTGTCCGGGGTCGGCGAGGACCGCAAGATCGGCATGCAGACCCGGGACGTCGAGCCCGTCGCAGGCGGCGATCAGCTCACTCAGGATCGCGCCCTTGCCCGTCCACCCGTCGACGAATTGGACCGTCTCGGCCCGGTGGCGGGCGAGGAGCCAGCGCACCGCAACGAGATCGATGCCGCGGCCCCGAATGATCGACAGCGTGTAGTGCGGGGTGTCAAGGCCGTGACGAAAGCGCAGCCAACGCCGGATCAGGACCCCGATCGGGGTCCCGGCTCGGGCCAGGGAAGCCAGCACCACATGGGGTCCGCGCCGTTCGAGGATCTGGTCGCCGACCGACGCCACGGCGGCCGCCACCCGCAGCGCCGAGGACTGCAGCGCCTCGAGGAACAAGGCGTGGTACTCGGCCGAGGGGCGGTACTCGACCGGGAGCATCTCGGAGTAGTGACGACCGCCCTGGACGGCCTCCTCCCGCTCGTCCAGGGGTCGTTCGAGCGCGGCGTCTCCCAGATCCTTCAGCAACCAGGTGACGTCGGCGGCCGGATAGCTCCCGAATGGCTTCGGCGGCCGCGGTTCCCCGCGCGAGTTGCGTCCAGGCTCGCCGCCGCTCGGCGCTGAGGCCGGGTCCGGGTCGCCCGTCATCGGCTGCACCCCAGGAAGACCAGGTGCAGACGCTCGGTCGTTCCACAGGCGTCGACGGCTTCGACGAACGAGGCGGTCGCCTCGACCGAACGGGATCCGTCGAAGAACACCACGAGATCGTCGCACGCCGACGGGTCGAGGTTGTAGGCGAAGCTCTCGCGTCCGGGCTCGGCGGGCTCGTCGAACGAGATCGCGTTGCGTACCGCGTAGCCGGGCTCGTCGCGGGCCACGATGGGGCTGCGACTCGTGCTGTGGTAGTTCACTCCGAACCCGCCGGCGAGACGGTCGGCCATCGCCGCGGCAATGCGCAAGGGTGCGTACATGAACTCCTCGGTACCCAGGCACGACACCGGTCCAGACCCGAGTGACGAGCCGAGAGACTCGGCAACCTGATCGGCGAACGCCGTGAGCTCCGAGCTGTCGACGGCCGACCACCCGTGACGGGCGTGCAAACGCGGTGCGTCAGGAAACTCATGGCGCACAACGGAAATCGGGCGCCCGAGCCCGAGCGAAGGCCGATCGCGCTGCGGGAGGTCGTCGATCGCCCGTGGTCGATCCGCCTCGTCGGCCCGGTCGACGTCGACCGTCCCGCTCTGGAGGGCGGCCACGTCGATGCTCACCCCGAGCTCCGCCTCGACAGCGGCGAAGGCGGCCCGATCGTCGGGCCCGCGCCAGTCAAGGTACGTGGCCAGCCCGTAGCGCTTGCGAGCGAACGCAGCGTGCATCGCCCGAATGGTGTTGAGCGCCGTGCGCCCGGTCGTGAGCTCGTCATCGACCAGCAGAACCAGCCGATCGTGGTCGAACCACGAGGAATCGGCGATGACCCGGTGCGACGTGGCGTGGGAGTGCTCCTCCTCGAAACCGAAGGCCAGCGGGCGCTCGTCATCGACGAGACGGGTGCTGTGCACATACGTGACCCCGGGCCACACCCGATCGAGCTCATCGGCCACGGCATGACCCAACGCCGTGGCGGTCTCGGCGAAGCCCAGCACGAGCGGTGCCGGGCCGGCGCCCGTTGATGCCCGGTGCATCGAACCGGCTGAGCCGGTCGCGCCGGCTGAGCCGGTAGCGCCGTCGAACCAGTGCCGAGCCAACCGGGCCCCGAATGCGAGAGCCTCGCGAGGATCCACGGGGAGGTGCTTACCCAGCACGGTGCTCACGAACAGATGCCCACGCTTGGCGTTGCGGCGTTCGGCCATGGTGAACAGGCGCCCGACACCGAGGCCCAGCGGGTCGTCGGTGATCGAGAACCGACGGGAGGCGACGACGTTCACGGGTGCAGCAGGTCGCGCCAGGTGACACCGGGAGCGAGGACGCCGAACGCCGAGGCCCGTTGCTGAATTCGTAGCGCCCACGGACGGTGCGGCCGAGCCTCGTTCATCCGTGACCCGTCGAGGCCGGCCGAGGCCCCGGCGCCGATCCCCTCGTCGACGATGGCCGTGGCGTCCTGATGGTCGTCGAACGCAACGGCGTGCATGGCGTTGACCATGCGGACGTGCGACGGATGGATCACCGTCTTGCCGCACAGCCCGTTCACATGGTCGAGCTTGACCTCGCGCACGAGACCGTCGAGCGCACTGGTCCGGTAGTACTCCCACACGGCGCCCGAGATCGACAGCCCGTCACCGGCTCGTCCGAACACGTTGACGATGTCGGCGATGACGTCGCGCACGACCGCGATGTCCCAGATGGTGCTGTCGTGCGGGCGGCGCAACCCGAACAGCCCCGACAGGTCGGTGCCCCCGATACGCAGGCACGGAATCCGGTCGCGATGCGCCTCGAAGAGCATACGTACCGCAGCCAGCTCAGCCATGCGGGACTCGCGATGGGCGATGGCCACCGACTCGAGGATGGGCATGACGAGCGCGTTCGGCGCCAGTTCCTGCGCGGCCTCCAGGTACTCGTGCCCGTTCTCGGAGCCGAACTTGGGAAGTACGAACCCGCTGATGGCCTCGGCCGTCAAGACCGGGCCGAGTGCGGCAACCAGACGGGCGATCTGCTCGGGCGCGCGGACCCGCAGAAACACCCGGGGCAGGACCAATCCGTCGGCCATGGCCTCGTCGAGCGCCTCGAGCACGTTGGCTTCGGCTCGGTGAACGTCGGCGTCGGCGATGGCATCTTCAAGGCACAGGACCGAGGTGGTCAGGCCGACCTCGGACGCCAACCGGGTCAGCTTCTTCGCCAGTCCGCCGTGTGTGGCCGGGGTGTAGAGCGTGGCTCCGAGGCCGACGCCCACAAGTGAGATCGAGGAGGCACCATCGATTTCGCTGGGCGCGACCGCGAACACCTCGTCCAATCGCTCGGGAGCCATGAAACCGAAGTGTCGCAACGTGACGCGCCTTTTCCGTATGGACGACTACTTCGATCCGGCAACCCATTTGAAGCCGAAACCGAAATGCTCGTCGCACTGCTTGTGCCCGGGAAAGTAGCGCTCTTCGTTCGTGACCACGACCTCGTCACCGATTCGACGGATGCTGCAGGCAGCGACGAAGCCGAGACCACGCTCCGGCGAGGCCAGGCGCATCGCCACCTCTTGGTCCTCGTCGACGATCGAGAGACGACCTCCCACGGCGGTGAAGTCGGTGGCGCCCTGGTAGATCATGGCGAAGACGACGACGAGGTCGATGAGGTCGGTGCGCTCGATGTACAGGTTCTCACCATCGGCATCGAAGCCCGATCGGTCGTCCTTGTCGAGCAGGATGTACGGCGGCTGGGTGCGGGAGCCGAACTTCCCACCGAGGGGTTGGATCACCCCGGCCGTGCCGTCGAGCAGGCGCCACATGCAGCCCAGGTCGAGGTCGGGAGCGCCCGAGCCCTGGTTGCGGCCGAACAGGCTCTTCTTGGCCGGCTTGGGCCCGCCACCAGCGTTGGGGTTGTCCCAGTTGAGGTTCACGTGGATCTTCTGGAATCCCGAGCCCCCCTTGGCCAAGGAGACTCTGGCCGTCGATCCCCGCTTGTCGAGCGTGACCTTCGACAACGACAGCTTGGGCCCGGCCGGGGCGGGTGCCGGGGGCGCGCTCGGCGCAGCGGCAGCCGGAGCGGCCGGGGGCGGTGCGGCCTGGGGCACCGGAGCCGGGGTAGGGGCCGGGGCTGGCGGGGCTGCCGGCGGGGCATCGGCCTCGCTGCCGCCGAAGTGCGCGAGCAGCGCGCTCAAACCGCCGTTGAATCCCGCGCCCACCGCCGCGAAACGCCAGACGTCCTTCCGGTAGAGCTCGCCGATCATCAGGGCCTTCTCCTGGGAGAAGTCGGCACCGGTGAAGGGAAAGCGAACCACCTCGGCGCCCCCGGCGAGGATCCGGAGATGGCCCGTGGTGATCTGCGACATGGTCCCGGCGCCGTCGATCGTGGCGGTGAACACCAGCTTGTCGATCGAGGCCGGCACCCGATCGAGCTCGACGGCGAACGTCTGCCGATCGCCATCGGCGGCCCCGCGAAGAACGATCGAGCTCTCGGGCGATGATGTCTGGTTGAAGAACACGAAATAGCGATCGTCCGAGAGCTTGCCGGCCGCGTCGACGCCGAAGCAGGAGATGTCGATGTCGGGGCTGCCGCTGGCTTGGACGTCGATGCCGACGACGAGGCTGGTGGCCGGCGTGAGGTCGCTCACCTTGCTCTTTTGACCGCGGGAGAAATCAGCCACGACGACACCTTTCGGGGGAACGTGACGACCGAGCCTTCCGTCGAGGCCGTGCCGTCACAACGACAACGCCCCGGCTGGCTGAAGCCGAACCGGGGCGGTGCCAGCGTGAATCGGGACCGCTACGCGTTGACGCCGAAGTTGCGGGCCAGCGGCCCGAGGCCACCGACGAAGCCCTGGCCGACGGCCCGGAACTTCCACTCACCGCTCGAGCGGTAGACCTCGCCGAAGATCATGGCCGTCTCGGTCGAGGCATCCTCGGAGAGGTCGTAACGGGCGAGCTCGGTTCCCGAGTCCTTGTTGGCGACCCGGATGAATGCGCCTTGCACCTGGCCGAAGCTCTGCTTGCGGGTCTCGGCATCGTGGATCGTGACGCAGAATGCCATCTTGTCGACGTCTTCGGGGACGCCGGCCAGGTTCACGTTGACGACCTCGTCGTCGCCCTCGCCCTCGCCCGTCTTGTTGTCGCCGGTGTGCTCGACGGAACCGTCGGTTGACTTCAGGTTGTTGTAGAAGATGAAATCAGCGTCGGATCGGACCTTGCCCGTCGGCGTCAGCAGGAACACCGAGGCGTCGAGGTCGTACGCATCGCCGTCGGTGGCCCGGATGTCCCAGCCCAGTCCGACGTGGAGGTTCTTCATGGTGGGGTCGGTCTTGGAGAGCGAGACGTTCCCGCCCTTGCTGAGAGAGACGCTCATGGGGACTCCTTGGGGTGAAGGGGATTGGATGGAAGGGTAGTCCGAAAATCGTCCGACGAGGCTGTGAGCCTAGGGAATCTCAGCCGATCGGACGGCCGAGCAGCGCCAAGTACTCCTCGCGCCGGCCACCGAGTGCTGCGGTGGCCGAGCTGATCATCACCCATCCCTCGGACGCGTAGGCCATGATCGCCTGCTCCACCTGATCGGCGTTGAGCTTGCCGGCGAAGAAACGATCACGTTGGGTGAGAACTTTGTACTCCATGGGCGGCCCCGAGAGCTGGGGGCCCAGCCCGGCCAACGACACCGTCGAGCTGAACAGCGATAAGGCAGGGGCCGGAGCGGCGGCGGGGGGCGGCGGGGGCGGCGGCGGCGGAGCGGAAGGCACGGGCGCGAGCGGCGCCACGGGCGCAGAGGGCGCGAGTGGGGCCACGGTCGGGGACGGGGCATCGCTGGCGATCTCGCCCCCGAAGGTGCGCACCAGCGTCTCCAGACCGCCAACGAAGCCCTGACCCACGGCACCGAAACGCCAGCCGTCGCGCTGGTACAGCTCGGCCGCGATGATCGACTGCTCGTTGGTGAAGTCGGCCCCGTAGTACGGGTACTTCAGGACCTCGACCCCGGCGGCGACGATGCGCACATGCCCCCGGGCGATGTCGGCCATCGTGCCGCCACCCTCGAGGTTGATCGTGAACACCAGTCGTTGCACGGCCGGCGAGAGCACCGCCAGGTTCACCGAGAAGACCTGCTCGTCGCCGCCGTGCGGACCGACGGACCGAATGGCGCCGTCGGGCGAGACCGGGTTGTTGAAGAACACCAGGTGGTCGTCGTCGATCAGGCGGTCGTTGGCTCCGAGAGCGAAGCAGCAGATGTCGAACACCAGATTCTGGGCGCTCGACACGTCGATACCCACGTGGACGTCGGTCGCGTCCGTGTGGTCGCTGAGACGCGCTTTTTGACCTCGGGCGAATTCAGGCATGGCCTACACGTGGACGAGGTCGCCCTCGCCGTACCAGCCCTTCTTCATCTGGCCGTACCGGAAGCTCTGCACGGCGACGGCGCCCTTCTTGTTGGCCTTCTCGGCCATCTCCTGCTTGACCTGGATGAGATTGGCGTTCTGCTTGCCGATCTCGATCCGGATGTGCTCGAACGCCCGAGCGCCGGGGATCACCCCCTCCACGAAGAAGATCCCGCCCATGCTCGAACCCGAGACGCCAAAGCGCTCCTCCACGTCACACCTCCCGGCCGAAGACGATGATCACTTCGTCGCGATCGCCACCCAAGCTCGCCGTCGCCATGGAGACGACCCGCCAGCCCTCTGACGCATAGGCGTTGATCGCCTGCTCCAGTTGATCGGGGTCGAATCGATCGCCCCACATCTTGTCCTTCTGGGTCATGACCTTGTATTCGACTCTCACCGGCCGTCCCTCCGCATGTCTGAGCGGGCATGATCGTACGCTCGCCGAAAGGGTGCCGCGCGCCAAGCCCGGCGCGGGCGGGATCGGACGGGTCCACCGATCGGCTCTCGACAGTCGCTAGCTTCGTCGCCCGTGGTCACGACGAGGGTGTGGATCAATCGAATGTTCTCGTCGGGCTGGCACCTCGTGCGCCTGTTGCGCGAGAGCGACCCCGCCATCCACATCCGGGCCACCCACGATTCCCCCGCTTCGCTGGTGCTCGCCGCGGCCGACGAGCGGGGTGAGGAGTCGGCGCTCCAGGGCGACGACTACGTGGCCTGGGCGCTCGAGCAGTGCCAGCGGTACGGGATCGACGTGTTCTGGCCGCACCATCGCCTCGGGGCGGTCGCCGACCGTCTCGGTGCCTTCAGCGCCGCCGGGGTGGCCGTGGTGTGCGCGGCTCCCGATGGCGCCACCTATCGCATCCTGGCCGACAAGGTCGCCCAGTTGGAGGCCTGTCGATCGGGCGAGGTCGCTCGCATCCCCGTGTACGAGGCGGTCACGACGATTCCCGAGTTCCGAGCAGCCGCTGACCGGCTCGCTGCTGGTGGACACACCGTGTGTTGCAAGCCGGCGAGGGCCGAGGGCGCGACGGGCTTCCGGATCGTCACCGACGAGCCCCCGTCGTTGTTCACCCCGGCGGGAGTGCAGATATCCCGGGCCGAGGCCGAGCGGGCGCTGGCTGTCGCCGGCGAGCCCTTCCCTGCGCTGCTCGTGTGCGAGTACCTCAACGGCTCCGAATGGTCGATCGACTGCG
>JANLSK010000291.1:0-8047 GCA_031362415.1 Actinomycetes bacterium
GAGACGTACACGATCGAGCTCGAGTTCGCCGGCTACCGGTGGCAGGTGGCCGATGGGCAGCCGTCGTCAACCATCTGGAGCGACACGGTCGAGGTGAGCGACTACTCCCGCTTCGGCGTGGGGCTCTACAAGGTGCATGCCACGAGCACGGGTCCGGGCGCCTGCGAGGGCTCGGTGCTCGTGAAGGTGGGCGGCAATCCGCTGGGGACGGTCGCCGGCTGGGCCGGGATCGTCCTGGCCGGGCTCGGGCTCGCGGGTGTCGCAACGGGAGCGCGCCGAGCGGTCAGAGGCCACAGCCGGGGCCCGACGCCGAGCTTCGACCCTCGATCTCCCCTCGCGCAGAACCAGGCCCAGGTCCGTACGCCCGCCGACCAGGTGCGTCTGATCGAGAGCTATCTGAACGCCGGGCCCGACGGGGTCCGGGCGCTCGCCGACCAGCTCGCCGGCACACCAGGTGGTGGCCCCGGAGGCCCCGGTGGCCCCGGCGGCCCGGGGTCGATCCGATGAACGGCGTGCACCTGCCTCGGGCCCGCCATCGGTTCGCGTTCCCCGTCATCGGCGTGCTCTCGGGCTTGGTCGGGGCCTTGGGCGTGCTGGTGCTGCTGCAACAGTTCTCCGTGGTGTTCCCGACTCGCACCGTGGTGGCCGTGGCGGTGGGGCTGGGCGCGGTGGCCCCGGTTGTGGTCGCCAACATCGCTCGGATGGCCGCGACCAACACCGCGAACGCCCGGATCGCCGAGCTCGAGGCGTGGATGGTCACCCAGCTCCCCGGGGGGCCTGGGCTTGGGGTCCCCTCGGGCACGGTCTCGATCGCCCCGCTCCCGGTCCCCGTGCCGCCGTTGCCGCCGTTGCCGCCGCCCGTGCCGGGCGACCAGGCCCACGCCGGCCCCGGCCCCGGAGCCGGGTGGGTCCCGCCACCGCCGGCTCCGCCTGGTGGCGCCGTTGCCCCAGCGGCATCCGTTCCCGTGGGCGGCCCGCTCGGCGTGGTGTCGGCCGGGTCGCCGTCGTCGAATCGCTGGCTCATCGGGGCCGCGGTGGTGTTGGTGATCGCGCTCGTCGCTGGCGTCGTCTTGGTCGGTGGAGGCGACGACACCACTGCGGCCGACGAAGCGCCCGTAGGAGCTCCAGGTGAGATCTTCCTCGAACGGGCGACGTCACCAGGGCCGGCGGTGTTCACCAAATCGGTCGACCGGGCCCGTCCGCCCAAGGATGGTGGACGGTCGGTGACGCCATTGACGGCGACCGAGGCCAGTGCCCCCACCACCGCCGAAGGGACCATCCTCATCTCCACCTCGCCGGGAGGAACGCCGGGCCTGTACGGCGGTACCCGCGACGACGGCGCCTGCGACCCGGCCCAGCTCGTCAAGTTCCTGGGCGAGAACCCCGACAAGGCCCGGGCCTGGGCCGAGGTGCTCGGCATCGACCCCTCGCGGATCGCCGAGTATGTGGCCCGACTCACGCCGGTCGTGCTCATCGCCGACACCCGGGTCACCAACCACGGCTACGCCGACGGACGGGCGACTCCTCGCCAGTCGGTGCTCCAGGCGGGCACAGCGGCGCTCGTCGACGATCGGGGAGTGCCTCGGGTGCGGTGCCGCTGTGGGAACCCGCTCCTCGAGCCTGAGCCGGTCCAGGCGGACCGGTCCTACACCGGACCGTCATGGGAAGGATTCGACCCGGTCTCGGTGGCGGTCGTGTCGCCGTCCGAGGCTCCGCTGGCCACGCTCGTCCTCACCGACGTCGACACCGGCGAGCGATTCGAACGACCGGTTGGTTCATCCGGCGACGCCGACATCGACCTCGGCGCCGGGGTACCCGAGACCACGACCTCGACGTCGAGCGGGACCACGACGAGTGCACCGACGACGATCGGGACAACACCGCAGACCATCACCACCACGGCGGGGACCGGGTCCGACATCACGGCGCGGGGCACGGCGACGGCGTCGTCGGAGTACCGCACCGGGGAGTTCCCGGCCGCGCTGGCGATCGACGGTGATCCGACCACGTCGTGGTTCTCGGCCGGCGACGTCGACGGGCCGTCGTCGGTCTACGTGTGGCTGCTCGACGCCGACACGCCGATCAGCGAGGTCCGCATCACCGGCAACGCGCAACAGGCCACGCCCGAGTTCCGCCAAGGCTTCGGCTTCGACTCGGTGACCATCCGGGTGATCGACGGTGCCGGCACCACCGTCTTCGAGCAGATCCACGATCTGGCGGGCTCTCCCGACCCCGACGTCGTGGTCTTCCCCGGCGTGAGCGGCCGCAGTGTGGCCCTCACGCTCACCGGCCACGAAAGCCCCGACTGCGGCGGCATCGCCGAGCTCACCGTCATCGGCGGCTGAGCATTGGTCAGGAGGACACGGTAGGTGACGTCGTTGTGAACAATGCTCGGGTCGGGCAGGAGCGGGCGCAGGTACGGTCAGCGCAGGAGTGGCCGGAGATAGGCGGCCAGCTCGACGGCATGGCCTCGGGGATCGGCCAGGCGGTACTCGGGGCGCACGGCGAGGTCGAAGTACTCCACGCACAGCGCCGGCGGATTGTCGGCCGCGAGCGCAGCAGCCACCACGGCGGCCAGGTCGATCGTCCCCTCGTCGACCCGACACTGCGCAACGCCAGCGCGGGCCTGGCGGAGCTGCACCGCTCCAGCGAACGGGAGCAGCTCGAGCGGATCGCCGCCCCAGTAGGTGACGTGACCGACGTCGACGACGAGCTGCAACCCGGGCACCTCGTCGAGCATCGCCCGGACCGCAGCGGTGCTGTCGACACAGCACCAGGGGTGCGGCTCCAAGAGGCAGCCGGGCGCGCCCCTGAACGCGGCGACGGTCTCCTCCCACGTCCAGTCGACGCGGGGGCTGCAGTACGTGCCCGGCCCCGGCTCGGGGGGACGGGTGTACCGGGAGCGCACCGGCAGTGCCAACCCGTCGGGCGTATCGACCGCAGCCACCAACTCGTCGAATCCATCGGCCCGAGCGGCCAGCGCAATCTCTTCGATCGGGAATGAGCCGTACACCACCGAGACCACACCGAGCGGCACCATGCCTGGCTAGCTCACAGCCCGTACATTCGGGCGGCGTTGGCGCCGAGCACCTGACGCACCACGGGGTCGGGGAGGGTCGCCAGGCCGGTGAGCGCTTCGGTGACGGCTCCCGGGAAGTGCCCGTCGAAGTGGGGGAAATCGGACGCCCACACGAGACGGTCGACGCCGATCAGTTCGGCCACGAGAGGCAGGGCCCGCTCGTCGCCCTCGATGGAGATGTAGCACTGCCGGGCCAGGATCTCGCGGGGCGACGTGGTGATGGCCCGATGGCCGCCCCGGTGAAAGCGCGACTCGAGACGGTCGATCCACATGGCGACCCAGGTGCCGTTGGACTCGAGGAACGAGAAGTTGAGACGGGGATGGCGATCGGTGACGCCGCCGAACATGGCCCAGGCCATGGTGAGCATGTTGTCGATCGGCAGGGACACCATGTCGGCCATCTGGATGGCACTCCCCGGAGCGCCGGCGAGATCGCGCACCAAGCCCTGGCTCCACGCAACATCGGGAAAGGGGAATGGGTGCAATCCGATAACCAATTGAGACGATTCACAGATCGCATAGAACCGCTCGAAGTCGGGATGCTCGATCGTGCGGCCGCCGTAGGGGCACGGCCTCACCATCACGCAGCGGAAGCCCTGAGCCGCGGCCCACTCGGCCTCGGCCGCTGCCGCAGCCGGGTCCTGCAACGGAACGATGGCCACGCCGTGGAGACGGGCCGGGTCGGTCGAGCAGTAGTCGAGCATCCACCGGTTGTAGGCCCGGCACATGGCCGCCGCGAGCGCGACATCGCTCACACCGCCGATGGCGCCGAGGAGCGACGGGAAGACCATGGCCCGGTCGATGCCTTCGGCGTCCATGTCGCCCAAGCGGTGCACGGGATCGAACGCTCCCGGGTAGCCATCGTCCCAGTGCTTGCCCAGGAACGCCGACGGGCTCTGGCCGGCGAAGGTCACAGCTTCGATGCCCCGCACGATGCAGCGGCCCTCGAGCATCAGCCCCGAGCCGCCGCCAGCGAAGTTCTGCACGTGCAGCGCGGCGTTGGCGGCGTCGCGCCACGCCGCGTCGGCGTAGTCGTCGAACAACGATCGGGGCTCGGCCACGTGACCGTCGCAGTCGAACACCTCGATCGGGGCCGCGCCCGGGACGGCACTGGCCACGCTCACGGCGCCCCGTCCTGAGACGTGGAAACGTTGCCATGGCAGTGCCCGCCGCCCGCGACCGTCGACGGTGGCACGTCAAGTGACGGGTTGCGGTCGAAGAAGCCGAAGGGCACGAGCGAGAACCCGGCGTACTCCACGGGCATCACCGGCCAGTCCTCCGGGCGCGGAATGTGGGTGACGCCGAAGCTGTACCACACCACCAGATCGGTGTCGACGATGGGCCGATCGGCAGCCGTCCAGCGAGGGAGCCCGTCGCCGCCCAGGCTCTGGTTGGGGTACTCGCCGGCCGCTCGCCGCTCGTCGGCCCGCCACGGTGTGACCCAGAGGTTGTGGCGGGCGAAGCCGGCACGCATGCCGACGTTCGAGGACGGATCGGCGTGCAACGTGGGCGTCGAACCGGGGACGAGCTTGTAGGCGACGGGCTCGCCGAGCCGGTTCACCTTGCTGGGATTGGCGATCCGCCAGGTGCGAGCGCGGGCCGGGTCGACGTCGCGCCGCGCCGCGAGCTCGGTCTCGAGTGGCGTGGCCTCGGCCACGAACGCGTTGGCCCACGGGTTCTCGGGCCCCGGTGGCACCGGCCGCACGTTCACCTCGTGCACGCTGTTCGACGGGCCGTCGACCGTCATGTCGAGGCGCACGTTGAACAGGTGCTGGTGCAGCGGGGCCGCCAGACCCGGAGCGATCTGACGGGAGTAGGGGAGTGCGGCCGACGCCGGGGCGTCGAGCGGCATCCCCATGGTGGACATGATCCCGGTGAGCTTGACCTCGAGCTGGATCGTGCCGTCGAGATAGAAGTACCAGAAGAACCCGTACTCGTAGTTGCCGACGGTGGCGATGAAGCTCACCACGAGCCGCCGGGAGCGGCGCACCTCGCTCGAGCCGTGGTGCATGTCGACATGCTTCCAGAGGATCCCGTAGTCCTCCTCGTGCATGCAGATGGCGTTGGCCACCACATAGGGCTCGCCGGCGTCGAGCGTGTTGAGCACGTCGAAGTAGTGGATGTGGCCGACGCAGTCGCAGCCCAGCGCCAGCGGCGTGGTCATGCGCCCCAGGCCCCACTCACCGGCGTCGAAGGCGTTCTTCCAGGCGTGCATCGGATCGGTCTCGGCGTAGGGGACGACCATCTCCGAGATCGACGCCCGGTGCAGGATGGGCCGGATGCCGTCGCTGCCGAGTTGCTCGTAGCCCACCTGGTGCAGCACCAGCCCCTCGAAGGGATCCCAGCCCACCCGGAGCTGCCAGCCCTGCCAGCGCACGAGGTTCCCGTCGACCGTGAAGCTCGGGCCATCGGGCTGGGTGATCTCGATGGGCTTCAGGTCGCTGCGCAGCCCGAGCTGGTCGGCCGGGAAGTAGTTCCCGAGCTCGGGGGCGAGGGCTACGACCCCGGAGTCGATCACCTCGAGCACCTCGCCCCGGGCCGCGTCGACGATCGTCATCAGCCCCTCGATCGGACGGGCGTAGCCGTTGGCCGTGGGTGTCTCGCGCCAGAACGAGATGCAGCGCACGATGCGGCGGTCGGCCTCGTAGGCCAGGCCGAAACGACCGGGTGGCCATGGGTCGATCTGCACCTGCTCGAAATCCTCGATACCCCGGAGACGAACCGCCGCCTGCCACTGCGGGTTCGCGCGTGTGGCGTTGATCGCGCTCATCGCCTCCATGAACAACAGCGTCGGATGGGCATCGGGCGTCTCGACCCACTCGACGACATCGCGCGCCGTCAATGACACCACGGCATCGACCACGCCGGGCCCGGCGCTCGGAACGACCATCACCCGTACCCGCCGCTCGACGGGTCGAATTCCAGCCTCCATCTCGGCCAGCTCGGCCTTGGTGGGCTCGGCCACCCGCACCGCTGGGAAGCGCACGGTCTCGGCGATGCCTGTGCTGCCCGCGATTCGGGGGTCGGCCCGGAGGATCGCCACGGCCTCTTTGATCTCGTCGGCACGCAGCATGGCCAGCGGGTGGATGTCGTTCATGGCCGGCAGATTAGGCACGAGTCCCCGTTCTTTGTGTCCCCAATCGCGCCAGGCGCGGCGTGAGCCACAAAGAACCGGGGTGGGGTGCGAGGATGCCGGCATGAGCACGTTCGACGTGGCGGTGGTGGGCAGCCTCAACACGGACCTCGTGGCCAGGGCCCCCCGCCTGCCCGGTCCGGGTGAGACCGTGCTGGGGACGTCGTTCGTGACCGTTCCCGGCGGCAAAGGGCTCAACCAGGCGGTGGCGGCGGCTCGCCAGGGAGCCCGGACGGCCATGATCGGCGCCGTCGGCGCCGATGCCATGGGCGACTCGCTGCTGGCGCTGTTGGCGGCCGAGGCGATCGACGCCGGCGGAGTGGCTCGCCTCGTCGGCTCCCCGACCGGCGTGGCGCTCATCGCGGTGAGCGACGCCGGCGAGAACCTGATCGTGGTGGTGCCCGAAGCCAACGGGCGTGTCGACGACGCCATGATCGCTCGCCATGCTTCCACGATCGCCGGGGCGGGGGTCGTGTTGGCCCAGTTGGAATGCCCGCTCGACGCTGTGGCCGCGGCCCTGGCGATCGGACGGGGCGCCGGAGCGGTCACCATCCTCAACCCGGCTCCCGTACCGCCGGACGGCCTGCCCGACGCCATCCTCGGCTTGTGTGACCTGCTCGTCCCCAACGAGCACGAGGCCGCACTGCTCACAGGTATCGACACCGCCACCGTCGACGGTGCCATTGCTGCGGCCCAGGTGCTGGTCGGGCGCGGGGTCGGGGCCGTCGTGGTGACCATGGGTGCGCGCGGCGCGGTGCTCGTCACCGGCGGACCGAAAGCCACCGAGCACCACGTGCCGCCCTTCTCCGTGACGGCGCTCGACACCACGGCTGCGGGCGACGCGTTCTGCGGCACGCTCGCCGCCGCGCTGGCCGCCGGGTCGGCGCTCCCCGAGGCCCTCGATCAGGCCAGCGCCGCTGGAGCGCTGGCCACCACCGTCGCCGGCGCCACCCCGTCGCTGCCCACGCTGGCGGCGACCGAGGCCATGCTCGGCTCACGCTGACGGGGAGATCGGCGCGAGCGGTGCCCGTCCACCCGGAGATGGACGGGCACCGAAAAGCTGGTCGAGGTCGACGTTGACCTACGACGGTGAACGGCAGCCAGGAGTTACTCCGGCGGCGGGAGAACCTCGTAGCACGTGAACGGCACGACGGGGACGTACTCGGCGTCGACGAGCTGGACGACACCTGCACACGGCACGGGGTCGAGGTGTCCCTCGGGGTAGCTCAGCGGGCCGATGGTCCCCGAGGCGTAGGGCTGGTACGTGAAGCCGTCGACGTTGATCGCCTGGTTGAACGAGCCGGTGTCGAGGCGGCCGTACGACGCCAACGTCTGCTTCACCATCTGGATGAACACGTCGGCCGACCACCAGCCGATCGAACCACCCTGGGTCACAAAGGCAGGCTCGCCGATCGCTTCGAGCTGCGCGGCGATCAGCTCGACACCCTCGCCCCCTTCCTCCTGGGCGGGGAACTGGGTGTTGGAGTAGCCGCCCTCGAGCGCAGCTGCCAGGCCCTCATTCGACTGAGGCAGACCCGGAACGTACGTCGTGTAGTCGAGCACCGGACCCTCGTAGCCAGCTGCGATGATGGCCGGCTTGAGCGCCAAGGCACCGCCGAAATCGACCGACAGGATCACCGCGTCCGGGTTGGTGTCGAGCACTTGCTGGACGAACGGTGACGGGTCGGTGATGCCGCCCTGGGACTCGACCGGAGCGAAATCATTGAACAGGAGGTTCTCAGGTGACCAGAGGGTCTCGTACAGCTTGGCCCCGGCCTCGCCGGCGGCGTCGTCGCTGTTGAAGATGCCGACGGTGAACTCGTCGGTGTCGACGC
>JANLSK010000298.1:0-12828 GCA_031362415.1 Actinomycetes bacterium
CACCTTCGCCGGGGTCGAACAGGGTGATGATCATCGTCTTGCCGGCATGCGACGCCGGCACGCTGGCCAGATAGGGCTCGGCCACGCCGCTCGGGAAGTTGGCGAAGATCGACATGTAGCTTTCGGCGTACACGCCCGGGCAGGTGGTGTCGAGGATCGTGCTGCACCGGGCCGGGCCGCTGCCCCGAAGGGCGCGGAGGCCGAACAGGTTGGCGCCTTGGCCGGTGTCGGTGGCGTCGGTCTTCACCTCGAGGCGGTACCGCCCCGAGGGGTCACCTGAAGTGACCGTGTAGATCGTGGTCCAGGCGCCGCGCGACCCGGCATCGTTCGTCGCGAACGACTGCGGGGCCCCGATCATGGGGTTGTCGGTGTTGTCGAGCGGAGTGGCGTCAGCGCTGTAGAGCGTGTAGATGGTGTCGAACGTCCCGGTGCCGCCGGGGTCGATGCCCAGGCCTGGTTGCCACGCGGGGTCGAACACCTGGAGCGCCGTGCTGCCGTGGCCCACGGGGATGTCGTAGATGTAGGTGTAGCCCTTGGGGTCGTAATACGGGTTCGCTGTCGAGCCGGGGCAGTCCCATGTCCCCCCGTTCCAGGTGGAGGTCCACTTCGACAATTTGAGATCGCCCTGTTCCGCCGGGGTGCAGTAGCCGTTGACGGCGCCCCAGATGTTCTCGGCCGGAACGAGCTGGTTGCCGGTCCCGTACACGTTCTCGGGGCTGCCCAGGGCCACGGGGAGGATGTATTCGGCTGTGGCGCACTTGGTGACCGAGTGGTAGTCGTCGTACATCTTGGTGAAATACGCCTCCACCAAGGCGTCGGTGACGCACACCTTGAGGCGGTTGGCCGCGCCGGGCACGCTCGCCACCGTGAGGGATGTGCCCTTCACCGGGTCGATGGTCACGTCGTTGCGGGCTGCGGCGGCGGTGGCGGCGTTGGTGGCCGAGACCACGTCGTTGGGCATCCACACCACCCCGGCGAGGGCCGCGGCGTCGGCGGCCTTCTGGAGTTGGGCCGTACGGGCGTACCACGATCCGAGGTCGGCGCCGTAGCCGGCCATGGCCGTGAGCACGACGATCGACAGGGCTGTGAGGGGCAGCACGAAGCCGCGCTCGGAGCCTTGGCGTCGGCCGCGAAGCCCCCGTGCTCGACTCCGGGCCCGCGTGGGCCGCTCGGGCGTGCGCGCTGCTCCACGGGCTCGCAGTCGGATCCCCATCAGTTGCTCTCCGGTTCGAGTCGCATGATCGTCGTGTCGTTGAGCGGGCGGGACCCGCTGAACATGTTCGTGAGGTAGTCGTAGTCGGACCGCACGTACACGCCCAGCCAGTCGGTTCCGAGGCTCTGGCGGGTCTGACGCGTGGCCGGCAGCCAGGTGAGCGAGCGTCCAGATGCCTGCAGGGCCGTCGAATCGAGCGCCAGGTCGGCGGCCGGGTACACGTTGCACACGCCGGATACGGGGGTCCCGTCGATGCACAGGGGGGGCACGGCGCTGTTGGGGCCCGTCGATTTGAAGACCACCACGTACTGGAGCGCTCCGTTCGGCAGCGATGCGGCAGCGCCGGCGATGGCCTGGAGGATGTCGTAGTCGGCCGTGGTCGCCGTGCCGGCCGAACTGCCGACCCGGGCGCCGGCCCGGCTGGCGTTCGCCGTCGTGAGGTACTGGCGGAACATGAGCCCGAACTCCGCCAACCCCAGCACCAGCGACAGCAGCAGGGGGATCACGATGGCCGCCTCGACCAGAGCCACGCCCCGCTCGTCGCGCCGGCGGAGACGGAACCGCCGCCGCCGCCGAGGCTCTCCCGCTCCCTCGACGCCAGCCGCGCCCGGCTCCGAAGGAGCCGGCTCCGGCGCCGGCTGAATCCCGGCGGGCGATGAGCGGATGGTGTTCGGGGGGAGTGTCGTCAAGGGTGGGCTCCAGGAGCGGGTACCTGTCGCGGATGTTGGCCGTCCATCGGCAGACGGACCTACGAGAGTTGAGTCGATCGACCCCTCTCGACCACCGGGTTGCCCCCTATGTCCGCGTTGCGGTGATGGCTCCGAGTTGTCCCCAGGTCGCAAATGCCGCGTCGTGCTCCCAGCGCTCGAACTGAGTCTCAGGTTGGTGCTCGGGTTCGCCGATACGAACGCCAAGAGCCGCGAGCTGGGTCGCTGGTGCAGCGACGTGCATCGCGGGTTCGTCCCCCCTACGAGAACGGACGGAGCCAGCGTGAGCAGTCGACGCATCCTCATCTTGGTCTTGGCCATCGCCCTGGCGGGCGTTGCGTCCTATGCCACCTACACCTATCTCGGCGCGGCCGACGATCGGGCCAACGAGGGCACAGCCCTGGTGGACGTCTTCCTGATCAACCAGGACATCGTCAAGGGGACGACCGGCGAGCTCGCCGAAGCCTCGATCTCCAAGCACCAGATCCCCGAGGAGTTCTACCCCTCGGCCAATGCCATCACAGACCTCAACTCCATCCGTGATCTCGTGGCGGTGGCCGATCTCAAGGCGGGCAACTTCTTGTTGCAGGGCCTGTTCGTCGATCCGACGATCGTGCAGACCACCTTCAGCGAGCGTCTTGCCGAGCAGGACGGGCTCCAGGCGATCTCGATCTCGGTCGACCAGATCAAGGGTGTCGCCGGGCTCATCGCCCCGCTCGACTATGTGAACATCATCGTGGAGGTCCCCTACGACGAGCTGGGCTACGACCCCGAGAACCTCGTGGGCACCGGACTTCCCTCGAGCAGCATCGCGGGCAGCACCGACAGCGGTGGAGGGTCGACGCCGGAGGCGGCGCCGGGCGAACCGCCGGCCTTCGCCGTGTACCTCATGCAGAAGGTCCAGGTGCTCGCCGTCGGACAGTCGACGGCTCCGGCAGCCGGAGAGGCCACACCCGACGGGGCCACGGCTGCGGGCGACAGCGGACTGCTCACCTTCGCCGTGAACGCCGATCAGGCACTGAAGATCGCCTACGCGCAGAACAACCTGGGCGGCATGTACCTCACGCTCCTGCCCAACGACTACGAGGTCCAGGCCATCCTGCCGGCTGGGCCCCGGAGCCTCCTCGACCAGCAATACGTCTACTACTAGGCCGACGAGAGTCGATTGCGGCTCAGAGTCGAGCAGAGACCGAGAACACCGTGAGCACACGCCGTGAACGGCGTCGCCAGACGAGGGTGCACTGATGAGTGAGCATCGCTTCGAGATCCTGATCGCCGAACCTGACACCAAGCTCCGCACCCGTCTCGTGTCGCAGCTCGGCGAGGACGTGGTCGCCGCCGCCGCCGCCAGCGTCGCCGAGCTCGAGGCTGCGCTCGATGCATCCGTGGCCTCGGTGGTCATCTTCGGGCCGGGCTTCGCGGACATCGCCGGGCTCGCCGACATCGAGCGCATCACCCGCACCCGTCCCCAGATCGCGGCGATCCTCATCGTCGAGGAGCTCTCGACGAACCTCCTGCAGCAGGCCTTGCGGGCCGGGGTTCGCGACGTGGTTCCCGGCCCGACCGAACCGCAGCAACTCGCGGAATCGGTGGCCCGGGTGAGCGACGGGCTCAACGTCGTGCAGGGTCGGGTCGTGACCCCGATCCTCGACTCCGACGACCAGTGCCGGGTCATCACCGTGGCGTCGATGAAGGGCGGATCGGGCAAGAGCGTGGTGGCCACCAACCTGGCCGTGGCCCTGTCGCGGCGCTCGGCCCGCCCGGTGGCGCTCATCGATGCCGACCTGCAGTTCGGCGACGTCGCCGTGCTCTTGAAGCTGACGCCCAAGCACACCTTGGTGGACGCCGTCGGATCTATCGGGCGCCTCGACGCTCATCTCATCCAGAGCATCCTCACGTCGTACGAGCCGACCGGTCTACTGGTGCTCCCCGCGCCGATCGAGCCGGCGTTCGCCGAGCAGATCTCGCCCGACGACATCATCAAGATCGCCACCCTGATGCGACTGTTCTGCTCGTTCGTCGTGATCGACACGCCGGCGGTGCTGAACGAGATCGTCGTCGGACTGGTCGAGCACGCCGACGACGTCGTCGTGGTCGCCGGAACCGACATCCCCAACGTGAAGAACGTCAAGCTGGGATTGCAGACCCTGAACATGCTGAACGTCGACCTGGGCAAGTTCCACCTGGTGATGAACGGGGCCGGCGGCCGATCGCGGCTCGACCTGAGCGAGGTGGAGCGCACGCTGCAGATGAAGGCCGCCTGTGTGATCCCGACCGACATCGCCATCCCGCAGTCGGTGAACAAGGGCGTTCCGGTCGTGCTCTCGGCGCCCCGCTCGGCGCCGGCCCGGGCCATGGAGCAGCTGGCCGACAAGTTCGCCGGCGTGGCCCAGCCGAGCCCGATCGCCAGTTCCAAGAAGGGCCTCCGGGCCGCAGCCATCGGCAGCCGGTCATGACCGGTCACCGCTTTCGCTGAGCGAGGAAGGACGAAACGATGTCGCTGTACAAGCGCCTCCACGAAGCATCCCGTCCAGAGCAGCTCGGCGGTCGGGACCCGGTGCTCGACGAGCTCCGACAGAAGATCCACCACCACCTGATCCAAGAGCTCGGGCCGCTGCTGTACAACCAGCGGTTGTCCGAGGAAGAGCTGCGCCGGCAGGTGACCGAGCAGCTCCAGCTGGCGTTGGCTCAGGAGCGGGTCCCGCTGAGCGCGGCCGACAAGATCGGCCTCATCGAGGACGTCTCCGACGACGTGTTGGGCTACGGCCCGATCGACCGTCTCCTGCGCGACGACACCATCTCGGAAGTGATGTGCAACGGGCCGAACCTGGTGTACGTGGAGCGCAACGGCAAGCTCGAGGTGTCGGGCGTGACGTTCGTCGACGACACGCACCTGCGCCGCATCATCGACAAGATCGTGGCCCAGGTGGGCCGGCGCATCGACGAGTCGGTTCCGATGGTCGATGCCCGTCTGCCCGACGGATCCCGTGTGAACGCCGTCGTCCATCCGCTCGCCATCGGCGGCCCCTTCCTCACGATCAGAAAATTCTCGGCCGACCCCTACACGGTGCAGGACCTCATCAACTTCGGGACGATCAGCCGTCCGACGGCGCAGTTCCTCCGGGCCTGCGTCGAGGGACGACTCAACGTCATCGTCAGCGGTGGGACGGGTTCCGGTAAGACGACGATGCTCAACGTGCTCTCCTCGTTCATCCCCACCGACGAGCGGATCATCACCGTCGAGGACGCCAAGGAGCTCCAGCTCAAGCAGGATCACGTGTTGGCGTTGGAGACCCGGCCCCGCAACGTGGAAGGCAAGGGAGAGGTCACGATTCGCGACCTCGTCCGCAACACCCTGCGTATGCGGCCCGACCGGATCGTGGTGGGCGAGTGTCGTGGTGGTGAGGCCCTCGACATGCTCCAGGCCATGAACACCGGCCACGACGGCTCGCTCACGACCGTCCACGCCAACGCCCCCCGGGACAGCCTCGCCCGTATGGAGACCCTGGTCCTCATGGCGGGCATGGACCTGCCGGTCAGGGCGATCCGCGAGCAGATGGCCTCGGCCGTCGACGTGATCGTGCAACTCTCCCGCCTGCGTGACGGCACCCGTCGCGTCACCCACGTGACCGAGGTCCAAGGCATGGAGAGCGAGGTGATCGTGCTCCAGGACGTGTTCCTCTTCGACTTCGGGATGGGCGTCGACGAGAACGGCAAGTTCATGGGCCGGCTCAAGAGCACGGGGATCCGACCGAAGTTCACCGAGAAGCTCGCCGACCACGGGATCCGACTCGGACCCGAGGTCTTCGCAGCCGAGTCGTTCGCCCGTCGGCCCTCGTGAGCCGGCGAGAGAGCGGAGTATCGATCGTGGAGGAGACCAGGGTGCCGACGAGGAGAAGGTCGTGGCTCGGCCGCCGACTGGTCGTGCTCGCGCTCGTTGCCAGTGTGGCCCTTCCCGGTTCGGCCCATGCCGCCGAAGGGGACACGACGACGACGGTCCCGACGGCGACGGATGCCACCGGTGTCACCACGGCCGCCGCCGTCACTGCCGACCCTGCCGACACCCCGGGCGAAGTCTCCGACCCGGCTTCCGGCGATGCCGTCCAGTCCGTCGCCATCCGGTACCTCGACACGCTCGCGCATCCGACGACGAAGCTCACCGTGTCCGTGCTCGGCCCCACGGTCGACCTGTCCGAGCTCGTCGTCACCGAGAACGGCGTCAAGGTCTCGGCCGACGTGGTTCCCATCCTCGAGAGCGACCAGGCCCGAGCGACGGTGCTCGTGCTCGACACCTCCGCCAGCACCGGCCCTGGCGATCTGATCGGTTCGATTCGTGACGCCGCGTTGGCGTTCATTGAGCAGAAGGCGCCCACCGACGAGATCGCGATCCTCACGATCGGCGGCTCGTCGCACTTCGAGGTGGGCCTCACCACCGACGCCGAGGCGCTGCGCGCCGGACTCGAGCGCGTGGCCGCGCTCGGAGAGCGGCGCCTGTACGACGGCATCGTCGACGCCGGGCGGGCCTTCGTTGACGTGCCCGAGCTCCAGCCGAACATCGTGCTCCTCCTCGCGGGCAGTGATCAGGGTTCGACCGCCACCTCTCGCAGTGCCAGCGCTGCACTCGACGCGTCGCACGCCGCGGTCTTCGTGACGGCGGTGTTCCCCGAGCTGTGGGACACGGACTCGCTCGCCGCCCGGGCCGCCCGCTCGGGAGGGGCGTTCGCCACCGTCGAGCAGCAGTCCGACCTCCCCGGACTCTTCAGGAGCATCTCGCAGACGTTGGAGAACCAGTTCGTCGTCTCGTACCGCTCGACCGTGGCCGATCAGGGCTTCCTCATCGGCGTCGACGTGCGCGGCGTCTCCACCACCACCCGCGCCCGTCCCGGCACGGTGGTCACCGGCGTGAGCGCAGCCCCGGCCGTGACGCCGACCGCCTCGACGCCGAGCTTCTTCGGCAGCTCGGACGCCCGGCTGGTCATCATCGGCCTGGTCGGCGCAGCCGTCATGGCCTTCCTTGTCGCGCTGGTGCTGATCTTCACGAAGGAACGCGACGGCGTTGCCGACCGCTTGAGCCATTACACCGACGAAGGTCGCCGGTTGCTCGAGGAGGGAAGCCCCGAGGGTCTGGGTCGCTTCACCGAGAGCGGCGTGGTCAAGCGGGCGGTGAAGTTCACCGAGAACTTCGCCAACCGCAACGGCATCCTCGAGAAGGTCGAGCACAAGCTCGATCAGGCCGACCTGCCGATGCGGCCAGCCGAGGCGTTCACCCTGTACCTGGCCTCGATCGTGATCGTCGCCGGGCTGGGGCTCGTGCTGGCCGGGGGACTCCTCGCCGCCGTGCTGCTGACCGCGCTCGTGGTGACGATGCCCATCCTGGCCTTGAACTTCCTGCGCAAGCGCCGCCTCAGGAGATTCTCCGATCAGCTCCCCGACTCGCTGCAGCTGCTCTCGAGCACGCTGAGGGCCGGCTACTCGCTGCTCCAGGGCGTTGACGCCGTAGCCAAGGAGAGCAAGGACCCGATGGGCAAGGAGCTCCAGAGGGTGCTCGTCGAAGCTCGCCTCGGTCGCCCGATCGAGGACGCGCTCGACGACATGGCCGATCGCATGGACAGCATCGACTTCAAGTGGGCTGTCATGGCCATCCGCATCCAACGCGAGGTCGGTGGAAACCTGGCCGAGCTCCTCCAGACCGTCGGCGAAACGATGATCCTGAGAGAGCGCATGCGCCGTGAGATCAAGGCCCTCACCGCAGAAGGGCAGATCTCGTCGATCGTCATGGGCCTGCTGCCGCTGGGACTCGGCGCCATGCTCTACGGCACGGCTCCTGAGTACATCGGGACGCTCTTCTCCAACACGATCGGCATCATCGTCCTGACCGTATCGGGTATCTCCGCGTTCATCGGCTTCTTGTGGATCAAGAAGATGATCAACATCGACGTCTGAAAGGTCCCTGATGGACAAGCAGCAGCTCGCGGCATTGGCGGTTGGGGGAGCCATTCTCCTGCTGTCACTGTTCATCTTCCTGTCCATGAACCAACGGTCGGAGGTGCGTGACGCGCTCCGCCAACTCGACGACTACCAAATCGAGAACGTGCGCGAGTCGGCCATGCTCGCGCCGGCGAAGGACCGTCTCCTCCGTCCGATCATCCAACGGATGGCCCACTTCTCGGGGCGTTTCACGCCAGCGGGTTACACCGATCGGATCAGGCGGAAGATCGAGATCGCCGGGAGCCCGGCCGGGATGGACGTCGACCGGTTTCTCGCGCTGAAGGTGCTGTGCTCGATCGCCGTCCCCGGCGTCATCTGGCTGTTTCGCGGGTATCTCCACCAGTCTGGGATGATCAAGGGCTTCCTGGTTCCTGGCATTGTGGCGGCGTGTGTGTTCATGTTCCCCGACCAGTCGATCAACAAGAAGATGCAGGCTCGTCAGAAGGAGATTGCCCGGAAGCTCCCTGACATCCTCGATCTCCTGGTGATATCGGTCGAGGCCGGTCTGGGCTTCGAGCAGGCCATCGACCGCACGATCGCCGCGGTCCCCGGGGCCCTGTCCGACGAGCTGAGGCGCACGCTGCAGGAGATCCGGGTGGGCAAGACCCGAGCCGATGCCATGCGCTCGCTCGACACGCGCTGTGAGGTGCCCGAGCTCCGGGGCTTCATCATGGCCATCCTCCAGGCCGATCAGTTCGGCGTGTCGATCGGGCGGGTGCTGCGGGGTCAGGCCGACGAGATGCGCATCAAGCGTCGCCAGAAGGCCCAGGAGAAGGCCATGAAAGCCCCGGTGAAGATGCTCTTCCCGCTGATGCTGTGCATCTTCCCCTCGCTGTTCGTGATCATCCTGGGGCCGGCGGCCATCCAGATCACCCAGAACCTGTAGCGCGGTCGTCGTGGCCGTGAGCCTGCGTTCGAGCCCGACGGACGTCGCTCCCTCAACTGACGAGCAGCGCCGCAGTCGTCGGCGCGCCCCCGGGTTCGCCACGCTGTTCAGCGTGGCGTTCGCCGTTGGCGGATGGCGGGCCGGGCTCTCGCCCCTGTCCGACAACTCGTTCCTGTGGCATCTGCGGACCGGCCGGTGGATCCTCGACAACGGGTTCCCGCACGGTGACATCTACTCGTACACCGCGCCGGGTACGCCCTGGGTCGTGCAATCGTGGCTGGCCGAGATCGCATACGCGATCGCCGAGAGAGCCTTGGGGGGCTTCGGAATCCGGGTGCTCGTTGCCACGCTGGCCGCGACGATCGCGTGTGGCTCGTTCCGTCTCGTCCTGCGTCTCACCCGCGATCGGATGCGCGCCGTCGGGGTGGCGCTCGTCGGTGTCGGCGCGTCGTTCACGCTGTGGTCGGAGCGGCCGCTGCTGTTCGGACTCGTCGGCCTCGTTGCCCTGTTGTGGATCGTGGAGGTCCCCGACAGCCGCCTGGGTCGCCGCCCGCTCGTGGCGGTGCCGATCGTGGTCTGGCTGTGGGCCCAGTGCCACGGCTCGTTCGCCCTGGGCGCCGGATATCTGGGCCTGCACATCCTCGGACGGATCCTCGACGATCGACGCGTGCTGAGCCCGGGGAGCCGGGAGCGGGCGCTGGCAGGCGGTCTCGCGCTGGGGCTCGCTGCGGCCGTCGCCAACCCCTACGGCTGGCGGATCCTGTGGTTTCCCGTCCACCTGCTGGGCCGGGGGGAGGTGCTCAGCGGCGTCGTCGAATGGCGACGGCTGAGCCTGAGCGAGCCCGACGGTGTGGCCTTCGCCGCGTTCAGCGTGCTGCTGGTCGGCGCTGTCGCATGGTCGTGGCGGGGCGGCGTTCGGCCCTCTCGGCGCGACGTGCTCGTGGCCGTGCCCTTCCTGGTGCTGGCCGTCTGGGCCCGACGCAACGTCGGCGTGGCGCCCTTGGTGTTGCTACCGATCGTGGCCCGCGCGCTCAGAAGCGAGACGCCTGCGCCCGACTCGCACCCCAGCTTTCACCGTCCCGTCCTGGCCGGGCTGCTCTCGCTGGCGGTGCTGTGGACGGCCATGGCCGCTTCGGAGCCCGCGTTCGACCTCGAGAGCTACCCCGTCGCTGCCTTGCAGGAGATGCGGGAGCAGGATCTGCTCGGGCGCCGCCTGCTCACCGACGACGGCTGGGCCGGATTGGTGATCGAGGCCTGGGGACCCGAGGAACAGCTGGTGTTCGTCGACGACCGCTTCGACATGTACCCGCTCCCCGTGCTCTACGACTTCATCGCCCTCGACGGTGGAAGCCCCGGCTCGCTCTCGATCATCGACCGGTACGCCGTCGACGTCGTGCTCTGGCCCGCCGGCGAACCCCTCGACGCCATGCTCGCCGCCGACGCGCGATGGCGACAGGCGTACGCCGATGCCGACGCCGTCGTGTACGTGCGAGGCTGAGCCCGACGACCGTGGCGTTACCCGTAGGGTCGGCACGGGCATGACGAGCGAGAGGGCTTCTCGAGATGGGTGACGGCGTGTCGCTGCGGACGTCCTCCCACCGTCTGCTCGACGGCCTCAAGGTCCTCGACCTGTCGCTGTGGCAGCCCGGGCACACCGCCACCCAATTGTTGGCCGACCTCGGAGCCGACGTCCTCAAGGTCGAGCCTCCGGGGGGCGATCGGATGCGTCCGGTGGCCGATCGATTCGCCAACTTCAACGGCCGCAAGCGCAGCATCGCGCTGGACTTGAAGGACGAGCGCGACCGGCGCCGGTTCTTCGCGCTCGTGGCCGAGGCCGAGGTGGTGGTCGAGGGGTACCGCCCCGGTGTGGCCGACCGTCTCGGCGTCGGCTTCGGTGACCTGTGCGCCGTCAACGCCGCGATCGTGCTCTGCTCGATCACCGGGTTCGGCCAGATCGGGCCGCTCGCTTCGGTTCCCGGGCACGACCACAACTACCAGGCCTACGCCGGCGCGTTCACGTTTCCAACCCAGGAACCGCCCGCGCCCTGCGCACTGCTCGTCGGCGACCAGGGTTCCGGGATGGCTGCGGCATTCGCGATCCTGGCTGCGGTGCTGTGCGCCCGTCGCACCGGCGAGGGCGAGCACCTCGACGTGGCGATCGCCGACCTCCTCGTCAGTTGGGTGGCGCCGTTCGGTCCGCTCGACCCGAGGCAGCAGTCGACTCCCGGGATCGAGGCCCTCCCGGGGATGGGCGCGTTCCGCACGGCCGACGACCGCTGGGTGGAGCTCGGGATCTTCTCCGAGGACGGCTTCTGGGACGTCCTGTGCGAGTGCCTGGGTCTTGCCGAGCATGTCGGGCTCGACATGGGGACCCGCGCCGCTTGGGCGCCGTCGCTCGGGGCGGATATCGCCGCCGCGATCCGGTCCTGGCAACGCGACGAGCTCGTGGCGCTGCTCACGAGCCGATCGGTTCCGGTGGCCCCGATCCTCACGCGTGACGAGATGCTCGAGCACCCCAACTTCCGGGCTCGGGGAGTCATCACCACCGGTCCCGACGGGTTCCGGGCCGTCGCCCATCCGATCCGCTACGTGGTGCACCCGGCCCTCGCTCCGGGACGGGCGCCCACGCTCGACGAGCACGCCGACTCCGGGTTCGGCTGAGCCACCGCACGGGCGATCACGCCCTCGAGGGTGCCTCGAGGGAGCCTGGGCCGTCAGCCGCTCAGTGGATCAGGCCGCCAGGTGAGGAGCTCGCAGGTTTCGGCGATGGCGTTCGTGCCCGGGCCGTGCCGGATCCAGCGAAACGGTGGTGCTCGGGTGCATCTCGGTCGGGATGATCCTGGCCGGGCACGTTCCCGAGGCCCACGGGCAGGCCGCTCGCCTGGGCGCCGACGACGTGCAGCGCGCCGTGCTGGTCCGCTGGATCGCCCGTACCCGTTGGGCCCGGGGCGTCGGCGGCGTCTGCGGTATCACGCTCTGGTTCGCCGGGCGGGGGACTCGCGGTGGTGACCTGCTCCTGCTCGGTGTCGGCGGGCTCGCGATCGGGACGATGCTGGCCGAGCTGCACAACGTTCGTCGACGAGCAGGGCCGGCGACAGCGTCGCTGGAGGTCCGTTCGGTGCGGCGCTACCTCGATCGCACGTCGCGCCGGGGGATGCTGGCGGCTGGCGCGGTCGCCGGGGCGGTGACAGTGGCCACCTGCACCCAGCGCGGCGGCGGGCGTTCGGCGTTGGTGTGGGCTGGCGCAGCGCTCCTCAGCCTGGGCATCGTCGTGATCGTGCAGCGCCGGGTGGCCGTGCGACCGCGGCCGGCGATCAACGTCGGGCTCCTCGAGGTCGATGATCTGGTGCGTTCCCTTGCCGTGTCGCAGGGACTGGCCCGCCCGGGTACGGCGCTGTCGCTGGCGTTCTCGGCCCGAGCCTTGTCGGTGACGGCTGGGGGCAACGGCTGGGTGGGGGCTGGGTTGGGCGCGAAGGTGGTGTGGATCGCGGCTGCGGTGATCTGGTGGCGCAACCGCCATCTCGGGCTCGATGCGGCACCGGCCATCGGCGATCGGGGCTCGCCGTGAACCTGTCCGTCGACGCCACCCTGGCGCTGCCGGTGTACGAGCAGATACGGGAGCAGATCGTGCGCATGATCGTGTCGGGAACGTTGGCGGTGGGCACGAGGCTGCCCACGATCCGACAGCTCGCCATCGATCTCGCGTTGGCCAAGGGCACGGTGGAGCGGGCCTACGAGCTCCTCGAATCGGCGTCGGCCATCGAGACGAGGGGCCGTCACGGCACGTTCGTGACCGCGATGCGGCCGAGCAACGCGACCGAGCGGCAGGCACAGCTCGCCGCGGCCGCCGAGACGGCCGTGATCGTCGCCCGCCAGCTCGGCGCCGACGAGCGGCAACTGATCGACGCCATCGAGCGAGCGTGGTGCCGGCTGTGAGCGACGGCCGGTAGCGGCGCCGGTCGCGTGGGAGCCGGGGATCGGGTGGCCCGCGTCGCCGCGCGAACGGGGGCCCGGGGGGGGTGTGCCGGGCCCCC
>JANLSK010000323.1:0-15832 GCA_031362415.1 Actinomycetes bacterium
CACGAACGCATAGAACCACACGACCCCGAGGCGCTGTGCGGATCGGGGCTGCCCTGTTGGCCCTGGGTCTCATTGCGGCCGCCTGCGGCGACGACGATGACGACACGAGCGCCGATCTTGATGGTCTCGCCGTCGAAGCCGTCGGTCTCCTCGGGATCGCCCACCGGGGCCGGGGCCGTCGTGGTGTCGGCCGGGGCGGGTTCGGAGGACTCGCTCGACCCACCATCAGCCGTGGTGGTCGGGCTCGCCCCGGTGGTCGCCGCGGTCGTGTCGCCCCCAGACGCCGGTGCCGTCGTCTCGGCGCTCGTGTCGTCATCGTCGTCGCCGCAGGCGGCCGCAATGAGACCCAGGGCCAACAGGGCAGCCCCGATCCGCACAGCGCCTCGGGGTCGTGTGGTTCTATGCGTTCGTGTGCTCATGTTTCGCTCTCCCTTGATGGTGATGACGGTTGCTCAGCGCCGATCAGGGCGCCGGACGGGTGGTTCGTAGCCGGGTCTTGGCCCGGAGCCAGAGGGCCGCGAGGCCCCGCGGCTCGAACAGCAAGAAGACCACGAGCAAGGCCCCGAACAGCATCTCGTTGAAGGCCGCGACGGACAGGATGCCGCCGTCGCTCTTCACCTCGTACAAGAACGGGAGCTGTTCGCTGTACTTCTTGACGATCTCGGGCAAGAGGCTGAGCAGGAGGGCCCCGAGCACCGCTCCCGAGACCATGCCCACGCCGCCGACGATGATCACCGCGACGTACTGGATCGAGAGGAAGATGTCCCAGCTCCCCGGGGTCACGAAGCTCTGCTGCACACCGAGCATGGCCCCGGCCATGGCTGCCATGGCGCTCGAGATCACGAAGGCGCCGATCTTGTAGCGGGGCAACGAGATACCGACGACCTCCGCCGCCACATCGCGGTCGCGAATGGCCTGCAGGGCCCGACCGGGACGCGAGCGCACGATGTTGGCCGACACCAGCACGAACAGTCCGGCCAGGATCCACACGAGGTAGTACAGACCCTGCAGCTCGCTGAAGTCCTTGCCCGGCACCGAGAAGCTCCGGAAGTCGGTGAAGCCCAACGAGAGCTCGGCCTTGCTCGTGGAGGTGCCGTCGCGCCCGCCGGTGACCCGATCCCAGTTCTCGAAGATGTGGATGCCGATGAACACCAGGCCCAACGTGACGACGACGAGGTAGTTCCCCTTGAGCCGCAAGGCGAAGGGCCCGACGATGCCACCGACGACCCCGCCGATCACCCCGGAGGCGATCAACCACAACGGTAGCGGCCAGCCCTGGTCGGCGCCCAGGTATGCGGCGGTGTACGCGCCACAGCCGAGGAAGAACGCGTGCCCGAGCGAGACCTGGCCGGTGAAACCGGTGAGCAGGTTGAGCCCCACGGCGCCCATGGCGAAGATGCCCGCCGACACGAGGACGGTCATCCAGAAGTCGCCGCTCACCACGAAGGGCACGAGGATCCCGACCACGATCACCAACGCGATCGACACGCGCGAGAATCGCGTGGGAAGCAGCTTGGGCGCGGCGTCGGAGGCCATCACACCCGCTCCACCGCTCTGGTGCCGAACAGACCGGTCGGCTTGACGACGAGGATCGCCACCATCACGACGTAGGGCATCACCGAGTGGAAGCCCTGACCCAACCATTCGGCGTTGGGCTCGATGTAGCCGGTGGTCATGACCTCGGTGACCCCGATGATCACTCCGCCCACGATGGCCCCGAGCGGGGAGTCGAGCCCGCCCAGGATCATGGCCGGGAAGGCCCGCAGCGCCGTGAAGCTCAACGTGGAGTTCACCGACGACGAGTCGGCCCCGAGCATCACCCCGGCCACCACGGCCACCACGCCGGCGATGGCCCACGAGATGGCGAAGACCCGGGCCACGCTGATGCCTTGGGCCATGGCCGCTTCCTGGTCGATCGCCGCGGCCCGCATGGCCACACCCCAGGCGCTGAAGCGGAAGAAGAGAAAGAACCCGAGAACCACGATCGCCGCGAACAGCACCGTGAAGAAGCGCACCTGGGTGATGACCACACCCCCGATCTCCCACTGATCGGTGCCCCAGGGATCGTCGAGCAACACGTCGGAGTCGGTCCAGATCGACTGCTGCACCTGCTGGATCAGGATGAGCAGGCCCAACGTGACCATGATGACCGTGAAGGCCGGCTGCCCCACGAGTTTGCGCAGGACGAGCCGTTCGAGGATCACGGCCAGGATCGCCATGGTGGCCATGGCCATCAGCATCGCCACGATGAACGGCAGGTCCCAGGTGACCGAGTAGTTGTACGTGAGGTACGCGCCGAGGAGCACGAAGCCGCCGTGGGCGAAGTTGATGGTGCCCGTCGACTTGAACACCACGACGAACCCCAGCGCCACCAAGGCGTAGATCGACCCGAGCGCGGTTCCGGCAACCAGGAGGTTCAGGAATTTTTCCATGGATCAGCTCGCTTCGCCGAGGTAGGCACGAATCACGTTGGGATCGTTGGCGATCTGCTCGGGAGTACCGACGGCGATCACCTGGCCGAACTCCAGCACCAGGAGCCGATCAGCCAGATCCATCACGAAGTGCATGTCGTGCTCGACGAGGATCATCGCCACCCCCAGCTCGTCGCGGATGTCGAGGATGTAGCGGGCCATGCCCTCGGTCTCCTCGAGATTCATCCCGGCCACGGGCTCGTCGAGCAACAGCACCTTGGGATCCATGGCCAGGGCCCGTCCGAGCTCGATGCGCTTTTGAATCCCGTAGGGCAGTGTGCCGATGGGTTGGCGGCGGTACGGGGTGAGGTCGAGCAGCTCGACGATCTCCTCGCAGCGGCGCCGGTGCACGATCTCCTCGCGCTTGGCCCGACCGGCCCACAGCGCCCCGGCCACGAAGCCCGTCTTCATGAGATGGTGGCGACCCAGCATGAGATTCGAGATCACGTCGAGGTTCGAGAACAGGGCCAGATTCTGGAACGTCCGGGCGATGCCGAGCGACGCGATCCTCGACGGGGTCAGACCCGTGAGCTCGCGTCCGTCGAGCTTGATCGAACCGCCCGGTCGGTAGACGCCGTTGAGGCAGTTGAAGATCGACGTCTTGCCCGCACCGTTGGGCCCGATGACGGCGAACAGCTCGCCCGACTCGACGTCGAAGGTGACATCGGAGATCGCTCGCACCCCGCCGAAGCTGAGCGAGATCTCACGCACGCTCAACAGGCTCACGAGTCGCTCGCCTTGGCCAACGAGGTCGACCCGGCGGCTGCGGCCTCGGTTGCGGTGGCTGCGGCGGCGACCCCGGCGCGGTGGTGCTCGCGGGCATCGCGATACGACCGGCGGCCGGCGGTTCCCATGCCCAGGTAGAGATCCTTGATCTTCTCGTCGTTGCGCAGCTCCTCGGCCGTACCCTCGCGCGCCACCCGGCCGTTTTCGAGCACGACGGCCCGGTGCGCGATCGACAGCGCCATCGAGGCGTTCTGCTCGACCAGCAGCACGCTCGTGCCTTCCGCATTGATGTCGACGATGATCGTGCGGATCTGCTCCACCACCAACGGGGCCAGGCCCAGGGATGGCTCATCGAGCACGAGCAACCGAGGCTGGGCCATGAGCGCCCGTCCGATGGCCACCATCTGCTGCTCGCCCCCGGAGAAGAACCCGGCCCGCTGGCCGCGGCGCTCGGCGATCTTCGGGAACAGGCTCATCACCTTGGCGTGCGTGGCCGCCGTCGCCGCCTTGTCACGAACCGTGAAGCCGCCGGTACGGAGGTTCTCGTCGACGGTGAGCTCGCCGAAGATCCGCCGACCCTCCATGACCTGCGCGATCCCAGCTTTGACGATGGCGCTCGACGACTGCCCGTCGATCCGACGCCCGTCGAACAGGATCTGGCCCCGGGTGATCTTGGCGCGGTGCACAGGCAACAGGCCGGTGATCGCCCGGAGAAGCGTGGTCTTGCCGGCGCCATTGGCCCCGAGAATGGCCACGATCGAGCCCCGGGGAATCTCGAGCGACACCCCGCTCAGGCCCATGATCACGTCCTGATAGCGGACCTCGAGATCATCGACCCGAAGAATCGCATCATGCTCCGGATTGCCTCTCGTATGTTCCACGCACCCCCCCGGGTCTTGCAGTTACCTGATGGTAACTCGTGTCGCGGCGTTCTTGGTGGGCCCGTAGGAGGTCACCAGCGCACGACACCGCTCCACGCGACATCGCGGCATCGCGACCTACAGGTCGAGCATGTCGTCGAGGCCCAACGTGAGGCCGGGCCTCGACAACACCTGGCGGACCGCGAGCAGCACGCCGGGCATGAACGACGTGCGGTCGTAGCTGTCGTGGCGGATCGTGAGGGTCTGGCCGGTGGTGCCGAGCAGGACCTCCTCGTGAGCCACGATCCCCTTCAACCGCACGGAATGGACCCGGATGCCGCCAGCGCCTTCGCCGCCCCGAGCGCCTTCGAGAACGTGCTTGGTGGTGGGATCGGCAGCCCACGTCGCCGAAGCTGCGGCCATGCGGTCGGCGGTCATCATCGCCGTACCCGATGGTGCATCGATCTTGGCGTCGTGGTGCAGCTCGATGATCTCGGCCGTCTCGAAGAACGGCGCCGCCAGCTCGGCGAAGCGCATCAACAAGATCGCGCCGATGGCGAAGTTGGGTGCGATCACGGCGTTGCACGGGGCCTGGCTGAACAGCGCGGTGAGCTCGGCGACATCGCTGGCGCTGAACCCGGTCGTTCCGACCACGGCGTGGATCCCCTGCTCGGCCAACCAGCTCAGGTTGTCGCGCGCCGCTTCGAGCTCGGTGAAGTCGACGGCCACCTGGACCCCGGCGGCCACGAACGCATCGCGGCGTCCGCTGATCTCGAGCCCGGTCCCGCTGATGCCGAGCTGGTGGATGTCGATGCCGGCGTGGTACGGATCGACGGCAGCCACGAGTTCGAGGTCGTCGGCCTCGCTCACGGCCTGGCAGACCGTCGAGCCCATGCGGCCACCAGCTCCGAGAACCCCCACTCGTATCGCCATCTGCGGAGGCTACCTGCTGGCGTCGCGCCGTTCTCAGGCGACGCGGTCGGTGAAGGCGTCCTCGGTGAAGGGCCCGACGACGGCCAGCACGGGCGATGCGCCAACGAAGAGGCGCTCGACCACCCGGCCGATGTCGTCGAGGGTGACGGCATCGAACTCGGCGACCATGTCGTCGATCGACGGCAGCTCACCCAGGGTCAGCTCGCTGCGGCCCAGGCGGGTCATTCGCGATGACGAGCTCTCGAGCCCCAGCGCGATCCCGCCCTTCATGGAGCCCTTGGCGTTGGCCAGCTCCCGGGCTGTGATCGAGCCGTCGCGTACGAGACGGTCGACCTCGGCACCGATGAGGTCGAGCACCTGCTGCGCCTGGTCGGGGGACGTCCCCGCGTAGATGGCCAGGGCGCCCGTCTCCACGTAGGCCGCCCGGTACGAGTACACCGAGTACGCCAGGCCTCGCTTCTCGCGGATCTCCTGGAAGAGCCGTGACGCCATGCCTCCGCCGAGCACGTGGTTGAGCAGCGAGATGGCGTGACGGTCGTCGTCGGTTCGGGAGACGCACGGGACGCCCCACACGATGTGGGCCTGCTCGGTCGGGCGCTCGTACACGTACAGCCGTCGCGGCTCGGCCAGCGCCGGCAGCTCCCGTTCGGGTCGATCGCCCACCACACCCCGCTGCCCGGCGACGACCCGATCGACGAACGCGTCGTGATCGAGATGCCCGGCCGCGGCCACCACGATCGAGCGGGGCCGGTAGTGGGCGCCGTGGTATTCGGCGATGGTCGCGCGGGCCATGCCCTCGATCGTGTCCTCGGTGCCGAGCACCTCTCGCCCCAACGGATGCAAGGGGTAGAGGGCCTCGGCGAAGAGCTCGTGGACGAGATCGTCGGGCGTGTCGTCACGCATGTGGATCTCTTCGAGGATCACCTGGCGCTCCGACTCGATCTCTTCGGGACGGAAGGCCGGGGCCCAGATGATGTCGGAGAGGATCTCGAGCGCCATGTCGAGGCTCTCGTCGAGCACGCGCACGTAGAACGCCGTGTACTCCTTGGTGGTGAAGGCGTTCATCTCCCCACCGACCGACTCGACGGACTCGGCGATCTCGAGCGCCGAACGCGTCTCGGTGCCCTTGAACAACAGGTGCTCGAGGAAGTGCGACGCGCCCTGCTCGGCCGGGGACTCGTCGCGCGATCCGGCATCGACCCAAAAGCCCACCGAGACCGATCTGAGCTCGGGCATGGCCTCGGTGACGACCCGGAGGCCGTCACCCAGCACGGAACGTCGGACCGCGTCGACCGTCACGAGAACGACCAGACACCCACGAGTCCCGCCGCCGCGGTGACGACCCGGAGGCCGTCACCCGGCAGCGAACACGTGAGCGCCACAGTGGTGGTCACGACGGAGCCGTTGGCTCTAGCGCCGACGCGGGCCGCCCCGACGGGGGCCCCCACGTCCGCCAGGGCCGCTGCGACCGCCAGGGCCACCGCGATCACCGCCACCGCCGCCTGCGCCGCGGTCCTCGGCCGGACCCAGGTCGCCGAAGAGCTCCTTGGCCTGGTCGTCCCACGACTCCTCGAACGAGACCCGGTCGGCCCCGTTCTGCGACGCCTCGGCCACGAGGCCGTCGGAGCGCTCGCCCCGATCGCTGCCGGCGCCGCTGTCGCGATCGTCGTTCGAACCCGACCGCCCGCCGCCCCCACCGCTGCTGCTCGGGGCACTGGCGGAACCAGCGGTGCCGGCACCACTGCTCGCTGCGTCACCGGCCAGCGAGAGCGAGAGCTTCCCGTTGGGATCGATGTCGTCGACACGCACGGTCACGGAGTCGCCCAGGTTGAGCACATCTTCGACCCGGTCGATGCGCTTGCCGCCACCGAGCTTGGAGATGTGGACGAGTCCGTCTCGACCCGGGAGGATGTTGATGAACGCTCCGAACTTGGTGACGTTGACCACCGTGCCCTGGTACTCGGCCCCGACCTCGGCCTGGGGCGGGTTGATGATCGACTCGATCATCCGTCGGGCGGCGTCCATCTGGGAGCTGTCGCGGGCTCCGATGGTGACCGTGCCGAACGCGCCGTCGCCGTCGACCGAGACCTCGGCGCCTGTTTCCTGCTCGATGGCGCGGATCGTCTTGCCCTTGGGCCCGATGATCTCGCCGACCTTGTCGCCGGGCACCTCGATCGAGATGATCTTCGGCGCCGTGGCCCCCACCTCTTCACGGGGCCGGGAGATGGCGTCGAGCATCACGTCGAGGATGGCCATCCGAGCGTCACGGGCCTGCCCGAGGGCCTGCTTGAGGACGTCGGCGGGGATGCCGTCGATCTTGGTGTCGAGCTGGAGGGCCGTCACGAAGTCACCCGTCCCGGCGACCTTGAAGTCCATGTCGCCGAAGGCGTCCTCGACTCCGAGGATGTCGGTGAGCGTCGTGTACTTGCCGTCCTGGAAGATGAGACCCATGGCGATCCCGGCCACCGGGGCCTTGATCGGAACGCCGGCGTCCATGAGCGACAGGGTCGAGCCGCACACCGAGCCCATCGAGGTGGACCCGTTCGACGACAAGACGTCGGAGACGACCCGCAGCGTGTAGGGAAACTCCTCCGAGGTCGGGATGACCGGGATGAGGGCCCGCTCGGCGAGCGCCCCGTGGCCGATCTCGCGACGCTTCGGAGAACCCACCCGGCCCGTCTCGCCGGTGGAGTACGGGGGCATGTTGTAGTGGTGCATGTACCGCTTCGACGTGTCGCCGCCGATGGTGTCGAGCATCTGCTCCATCTTGGGCATGCCCAGCGTGGTGACCGACAGCACCTGGGTCTCGCCCCGCTGGAAGAGCCCCGTACCGTGCGCGGTGGGGATCACGCCGACATCGCTCGAGATCCTGCGCAGGTCGCGCGGTCCGCGACCGTCGATGCGCAGACCCTCGTTGACGGCACGCGACCGGCTGATCTCCTTCTGGAGACCTCGAGCCGCGGCCTTCACCTCACGCCCGCGTCCGGCGAGCGCTCCCGGTGCGTCGCTCGTGCCCACGAGCTTGGCGGCGAGGTCGGCCTCGATCTCGGCCAGACGGGCGTTGCGGGCAGCCTTGTCGGCGATGGTCATGGCCTCGGCGAGCTGGTCGCCGGCGGCGGCCTTCACAGCGGCCTTCACGTCGTTGGCGTAGTCGACGAACAGCGTGTAGGGCATGGTCACGATGGGGCCCCGCTCGGCCTCGACGCGGGCCTTGAGCTGGAGCTGGAGGTCGATCGACTGGCCGATGGGGCCCTTCGAGAACTCGAGGCCCTCGGCGATGACGTCCTCGGTGACCTTGGGGGCGCCGCCTTCGTAGAGCTCCCACGAAGCTTCGGTGCCACCGGCTTCGACCATCATGATGGCGATGTCACCGGCGTCGGTACGACGGCCGGCGACCACGATCTCGAACGTCGACGCGGCGCGCTCGTCGAACGTGGGGTGCGGCAGCCACTGGCCGTCGTGATGGGCCAGACGGACGGCGCCGATGGGGCCGTCGAAGGGAATCCCGGAGATCGTCAGCGCCGCCGATGCCCCGTTGAGCAGGGCGATGTCGTAGGGGTTCACCATGTCGACGCCGAGCACGGTGCCGACGACCTGGACCTCGTTGCGGAACCCGTCGGGGAAGGCGGGGCGCAGCGGCCGGTCGGTGAGCCGGCAGACCAGGATGGCCGTCTCGCTGGGACGACCCTCCCGGCGGAAGAACGAGCCGGGGATCTTGCCCACGGCGTACATGCGCTCTTCGACGTCGATCGTGAGCGGGAAGAAGTCCATCCCCTCACGAACGTTGCGGGCGGCGACGGCGGTCACGAGGACCGAGGTGTCACCGATGGAGACGAGGACTGCGCCATCGGACTGCTGGGCGAGGACGCCCGTCTCGAAGGACAGGGTACGGGGGGCCTCCGCGGTCGGTCCACTGACGGGACCCTCACTGCGGATGGCGGAAACGGCGGCAATGGTCATGCCGCGCTCCTTTCTGGTGACGACCGTTCCCGGCCGGTTCCCAGTGGTCATCTCCCGGCGAAGGCCGTCCCGACACGGGCCCGGCACACGAGCGCTCGGCGCACGGGCGGCGGGGTCGGGAGATCACGACTGACAACCGACTCGACGAATTCGGTCGATATGTAACGGCGACCGGAGTTCCCGGTCGACGGTGATGCTAGGCGCGCCACGAGGGTCTCGAGCGCGTTGACGGAGACGGTCCCGGCGAGCGGGTGGACGCACCATCGGGGGAGAACGCGTTATCGGCGCAGGCCCAGCTTGGCGATGAGCGCCCGGTAGCGGTCGACGTCGGTTCGGCGCAGATAGTCGAGGAGGCGGCGACGCCGTCCGACGAGCATCAGCAACCCGCGACGCGAGTGGTGGTCCTTCTTGTGCACCTTGAGGTGCTCGGTGAGATGAGAGATACGCTCGGAGAGGAGCGCCACCTGAACCTCGGTCGAGCCGGTGTCGGTCTCGTGGGTCCGGTGGGCCGCGATCGTTGCGGAAGGGTCAGGCATCAGCGCAGGACGTCCCTGTTTCGTGTCGTTCGTGAGCTCCGCACCGTAGCAGGTCGGCGGCGGTGGGCCTGGGATCGGCCAGCACGGGCCGAACGGCCCGAGCCCCGGGCCGGGTGACGCTCGCTCCACGCCGCCGATCACTCCAGGCGCTGAAGGAACCTCACCCGGGCCTCACCGGAGAACCGGGCCGGCGGACCGTCGACCCCGTGCACGCGCAGGAGCACGTCGCCGAGCGGCGTCGACATCCCCGACACGGCGATGGTGACCGGGTGCTCGACCCCGTCGATGTCGCCCAGGTACTCCCCCGCGGCCGGCAGACAGAACTCGGGCCAGACCGCCACCCGCAGCTCGTGACCCGCGGGAGCGACGAACACACCCCGCGCCTCGTGGGCCCGTCCGAGGAGCGTGGCCGCGCCGGCGACGTCGCCCCCGGCGAGCAGGCCCCGAATACGGGTGGACGAGTACACCGCGGCCGCGTCGGCCACCAGGTCGAGCGCGACGACATCGAAGCCCAACCCCCGGCCCATCTCCTGGAGGAGCGCCACGTTGCCCTTGCGCTGGTAGCCGAAGTGGAAATCGGCGCCCACGCACACCGTCTTGGCCCGGGCTCGCTCCACGAGGACCTCGAGCACGAACTCCTCGGCGGTCTCGGTGCGCCGGTGCTCGTCGAAGGTGACCACCCAGACGGCATCGAGGAGGCCCGTGCGCTCGAGCAGCTCGAGGCGATGCGGCAACGACGTGAGCAGACGCGGTGCCGACTCCGGGCGCACGACCCGGGCCGGATGCCGGTCGAACGTGACGAGTCCCGCGGCGAGCCCCCGCTCGTCGGCCAGGCGGCGCACCTCACGGATGAGGGCCTGGTGACCGAGGTGCACGCCGTCATAGGCCCCGATGGTGACCGCGGACCCGCGTGACGACACGGCAGTGGCGATCGGATCGGCGTCGCGAAAGATCTGCATCAGTCGCCCGTCCCCACCACGACGAGCGGACGGGCCTCGGTCCCGGCCATGGCGTACACGGCAAGCAGCTCACCGTCCTCGCCGAAGACGGCGAACGATCCCGAGCCGCCCGCGCCGGGAAGCGACCGTCCCCGACGCACGTCGACCTCGAGGGGCCCCGAAACGGTGAGATGGGCCATCCCCCTGACGGCGTGGGACGGCGGAAGCAGACAGGCCAGCGGATCGGCGGCGATGGCGTCGAGCGAATGGGCGTCGTCGACCGTGAACTGCCCGACGGCCGTCCGTCGCAGCCGGCCCAGGTGGGCGTGACCGCCGAGCGCGTGGCCCAGGTCGGCGGCCAGCACCCGCACGTATGTACCCGACGAGCACTCGACGAGCACGGTGGCCGTGGGCGCCGGACGGCCTTCGAGATCTGGCTCCTCGCCAAATTCCTCCACCTCGAAGCGAGAGATGGTGACGGGCCGAGGTGCCCGCTCGACCTCGATGCCCTCCCGGGCGAGCTCGTGCAGCCGTCGACCCCCGACCTTGACGGCCGAGACCATGGGCGGCGTCTGCATGATGTCACCGATCGAGGCCGCCGCGGCCAGCTCCACCTGCTCACGCCGCAGACCGCTCATGGCGGTGCGGGCAACGACGGTTCCCGACGCGTCGAGCGTGGTGGTCGCCGTCCCGAACACCACCACACCGCAGTACACCTTGGTGGTGTCCTGGAGGAACCGCAGCAGGCGCGTGGCCCGTCCGACCCCCACGAGCAGCACCCCGGTGGCGTCGGGATCGAGGGTGCCGGCGTGGCCCACCCGGCGGAGCCCGTAGTTCCGGCGCAGTTCGGCGACCACGTCGTGGGAGGTCATCCCCGCCGGTTTGTCGACGACGACGACGCCGTGCACGTCGGCATCGGTGGGACGGGCGCGGCGGGCCACGACGATCAGCGCCGACGGCTCGGCCGGGCAGGGCTCGGACTGGTCACAGGGTCACAGGGTCACAGGGTCACAGGGTCGTGACGATGCGGGCGACGGTGTCGGATGCGCTGGCCGAGGACGTGAACCCGGCCGCGAAACGGTGACCGCCACCCCCGTTGAGCTGGGCGATGTGGGCCACGTCGGTCTCGCCGACCGAGCGGAGGCTGACCCGCCAGGTGCCATCGGCCGCCTCCTTGAGGATGCAGGCCACCTCGGCTTCCCGGGTCCGGCGCAGGAGGTCGATGAGACCTTCGAGCTCGTCGAAGGTGACACCGTGGCGGTCGAGGTCGGCGCGGGTGACGGCGGCCCAAACAAACGATCGGTCGACATCGAGCGTGGCTCGTCCCAGCACCTCGGAAACGAGCTGCAGGTAGGCGAACCGGTGCTCCTCGAACAGACAACGCGACAACTCGGCGATCGGGAGATCGAACCGGGAGAGCTCGCTGGCGATCGTGAACACCTCGGCCGTGGTGCACTCGTAGGTGAAGCGTCCCGTGTCGCAGACGATGCCGGCGTACAGACAGGTGGCGACGTCACGGGTGATCGGCAGCTCCAGGCGCTGGATGAGGCGGTACACGATGACCGCCGAGGCGGCAGCGCCCGGGTCGACGACGTTGACGGTTCCGTAACAGGCGTTCGACACGTGGTGGTCGACGACCACGAGCTCGTGCGCCGCCTTGGCGGAGACCGCCAGCTCGCCCAGCCGGTCGAGGGAGCCGCAGTCGAAGGTGACCATGCACTCGGGGGCACTCGGGAAGCTTTGGGGGGGGCTGAGCAGCTCGAGCCCGGGGAGCAGGCGATAGTGCGGGCCGATCACGAACGGCTCCGGGAACGAGGCGATCGTGGTGCGGCCCGCGGCCCGGAGCGCGTGGTGCAGGGCCAGCGTGGAACCGAGGGCATCGCCGTCGGGGTTCACGTGGCAGGCCAGGCTGATCGCCTCGGCGGCGCTGAGGACCCGCACGGCCCGCTCGAATGGCTGATCGGGATCGTCGGTCATGGCTGCCCCTCCTCCGACTCGGGCCCCGCATCGTCGAGATCATCCTCGTCGTCGCCATCGCCGAGTTCGTCATCGAGATCTTCAGCGTCGAGGTCATCCTCGTCCAGATCATCCAGATCATCCAGATCGAGCCGAGCTCGCGGGACCCGGTAGTTCGACTCGTCGACAGCGACCTCGTGGTCGGACCCGTCCCAGCTCCTGAGGATGTCGTCGATGCGGGAGCCCGACGCCGGGGACAGGTCCTCGGAGAACGTGAGGTGGGGAACGTACCGCAGACGCAGCCGCTCACCCAAGGCCGCCTTGACCCGGGGCACGAGCCGTACCAACGCGGCGTTGGTGTCGATTCGCTCGGACGGCTCCGGGTCGCGCAGCCGTCCTCCGTCCTGGCGGGCGCTGGTGTAGAACGCCGTAGCTTCGCGCAGGTCGCCGGTGACGTCGACGCCGGTGACCGTGAACCATCCGAGGCGCGGATCTTCGAGCAGCTCGAGCTCCTCGGCGATGACCTCTCGAATGGCCTCCGAGACCCTGGCCGTGCGAGTGCCCTTCTTCATGGTTCATCCAGCTCTGCGTAGGTGGTCGAGATCTCGAGGATCTCGACGTCGGGCGCCGCGTACATGAATCGTTCCATGACGGCGAGCTGATCCTCCAAGTGGCCGTGCGACGCCGAGACCAGCGCCACACCGATCGTGGCCCGCTGCCATCGATCGTGATGGTCGACTTCGGCCACCGACCAGTGGAAACGATGCCGTAACCCGTCGACGATGGGTCGGATCACCGCCCGTTTCGCCTTGAGGGAGCGGGATTCAGGAATGTGCAGCTCGATGCGGACCGTCGCGGCATGAAGGGGCATCGTGGCGGTCCTGGTCAGCGTCGACGCCGGCGGGCGCGTCCGGCCACGGCCTGCGACTCCGCCGAGATCTCGGCGCTCAATTTGCCGTGATTCGCCCATCGGTCGGGGTCGAGTCGTCCAGCCCCGATCGCCCGGGCGATGGCGCATCCCGGCTCGCCGTTGTGGCGACAATCGTGAAAGCGGCACTGTCCCACCAACGCTGCGATGTCGGGGAAGGCTTCGGCCAGCGCCGAGTCGCTCATCATCGCGACGTTGCGCAGGCCGGGCGTGTCGATGAGCGCTCCCCCACCGGGCAGCTCGACGAGCTGGCGGACCGATGTGGTGTGGCGGCCCCGCTTGTCGCCGGAGCGGACGTCGCCGATGGCCTGGACGTCGCGGCCGACCAGAACGTTGGTGAGCGTCGACTTCCCGGCGCCCGACGGGCCCAGGAGCACCGACGTGAGGCCGGCGAGGCGAGCCGTGAGCTCGCCCAACCCCACGCCGCTGGAGGCGCTCACCGACAGCACCTCGACGCGGGCGCCACGGAGTCGACGGCTGAGCTGCGCGACCACATCCGCCACATCGGCTGGTGAGGAAACGGCGGCGTCCGTACCTCGACGAGCGTCAGCGGTGGTGGTGGCCATGGCTGCGTGGGAGCCGGGCACGAACATGTCGGACTTGGTCAGCAGCACCAGCGGCTCGGCCCCGCTGCTCTTGACGATCACCAGCTCGCGTTCGATGCGGTTGGCGTTGATCGGGCGGTCGAGACCGTGGATGAGCACCACGACGTCGACGTTGGCCGCCAAGACCTGGACGGCACCGTCGAGGCGGGGATCCTGGCGTTCGAGCGCCGAACGGCGCTCCGCGATGGCCACGAGCCGCCCGTCGACGACCGAGACGTGGTCGCCCACTGCCGGCACGACGTTGTCGAATCGAGCCCGCACGTCGTCACCGGTGGCGAACGCGACCGTGCAATCGATGCGCTCGACCCTCACCACCCGACCGTGGCGCAGGTCGGGCGGTGAAGCGGCTCGGCTCCGATAGGGATCGAGGCCAGCCCGGGGACCCGGTGTCAGGTCCGCGGGATCTCCCGCATGGTGTAGGTCTCGATGAGGTCGCCACCTTTGAGATCCTGGAAGTTCTCCAGACCCACACCGCACTCGAAGCCCGACTGCACCTCGCGGACGTCTTCCTTGAACCGGCGCAAGGAAGCGATCTCGCCCTTCCAGATGATGACGCCCTCGCGAAGGAAGCGGACCAACGAGCCGCGGGTGATGGTGCCGTGGCGAACCATGCAGCCGGCGACCCGTCCGACACGCGGGATGGCGAAGATCTCGCGGACCTCGGCCTCCCCGGTGACGACTTCCTCGAACTCCGGCTGGAGCAGGCCCAGCATGGCGTTCTGGATGTCCTCGATCACCTGGTAGATGACCTCGTAGAGGCGGACCTCGACGTCTTCGTGGGCGGCCAGGTCGCGAGCGATCCGGTCGGGCCGCACGTTGAAGCCGATGATCGTGGCGTTCGACGCCATCGCGAGCTGGATGTCGTTCTCGGTGATGCCACCCACACCGCGGTGCACGAACGCCAGCTTCACGTCGTCGCGTTCGAGCTTGCGCAGCGACTCGACGATGGCCTCCAGCGAGCCCTGCACGTCGGCCTTGACGATGAGGTTGAGGGTGGCCACCTCGCCCCGCTGGATGTGGGCGAAGATGTCCTCGAGCTTGGTGCCGCCGTGGCCCACCGCGGCCGAGCCGATGAGCTCGGCCTGGCGACGTCGACGCGACCGGGCCTGGGCGATGGTCCGGGCGATCTTGTCGTCGGGAGCGACCCGGAGATCGTCGCCGGCCGAGGGCACCTCGTCGAAGCCCAGCACCTGCACCGGTGTCGACGGTCCGGCCTCGGTGAGACGGTTGCCGTGTTCGTCGAGCATGGCCCGCACACGGCCCCATGCTCCGCCGGCCACCACGGGATCGCCGATCCGCAGGGTCCCGCGCTGGATGAGCGCGGTCGCGACGGGTCCCCGTCCGATGTCGAGGTGTCCTTCGAGAACCACGCCCCGGGCGGGGGCGATGGGGCTGGCCTGGAGCTCGGCGAGAAGCTCCTCGTCGTTGTCGGCCATCAGCAAGATGGCTTCGAGCAGGTCGTCGACACCGAGGTTCTGGAGCGCGGAGAGCTCGACCATCATGGTCGTGCCGCCCCACTCCTCGGGGATGAGACCGTGCTCGGAGAGCTGCTGACGCACCCGGGTGGGGTCGGCGTCCTCTTTGTCGATCTTGTTGATGGCGACGATGATCGGGACCTCGGCCGCCTTGGCGTGGTTCAGCGCCTCGATCGTCTGGGGCATCACACCGTCGTCGGCCGCCACCACGAGCACGGCGATGTCGGTGGCCTGCGCTCCACGGGCCCGCATGGCGGTGAACGCCTCGTGGCCCGGGGTGTCGATGAAGGTGATCTTCCGGCCATCCTGATCGACCTGGTAGGCCCCGATGTGCTGGGTGATCCCACCGGCCTCCGAGGCGACGACGTTCGCCTCGCGGATGCGGTCGAGCAGCTTGGTCTTGCCATGGTCGACGTGACCCATGACCGTCACCACCGGGGGACG
>JANLSK010000019.1:0-16446 GCA_031362415.1 Actinomycetes bacterium
GCAACTGCCCTGGTGTCTCCTGCTCTCTTCGGCGGCTGGGGTATACGCTCACTGGCAACGACGATGGCATGCTACAACCAACTGAGCTATCACAACGGCTCAGTATGGCCTCACAACAACGCCATTACCGTGGCTGGACTCATGCACTACGGATTCATCTCTGAAGGTCATGTTGTTGCGCGTTCTTTGCTCCGGGCTGCCCAACACTTTGGGGGAAGCCTGCCGGAGCTGTTCAGTGGACTGTCACGTGACGACGTCGAAACACCGTGAGCTATCCCACCTCGTGCTCGCCCCAGGCCTGGGCGGCCGCCTCACCCCTGCTTCTGCTCCGATCGATTCTCGGCTTCGACCCTGACGTCCCTCGCAGGCGAGTGCGAGTGCGACCAGCTTTGGACCGCAGCAGCTGCCGCACACTTCATTCGGAGGGGATACCCGTAGCCGACCGTAGAGTCACCGTCAGCGTCGCTGCCGATGGGCTTCCGCTGCCGTTGATGGACTGGGCGATCTCCAACGGGGCTGAGCACTGCGTTTGGTGCGCACATCCAGTGGGCATGAGAACTCCGACCGGCGCCAACGGGCGCCTCGACTAGCAGGGGTGTTGACATGCTCGGATTCATCCTCTACCTCATCATCATCGGTCTCGTTGCCGGGTTCCTGGCCCGGGCCATCGTCCCCGGCAACGACTCGATGGGCATCGGCGCCACGATTGTCCTCGGGATCGTGGGATCCTTTGTTGGTGGGTTCATCGGTTGGGCCATCTTCGGCAAGGACTTCGATGAGGGTGCCCTGCAAGCATCCGGCATCATCGGCTCCGTCGTGGGTGCCATCGTGGCCCTCCTCGTGTATCGGGCCGCAAATGGCCGCAGCCGCCACGTGCGAGCCTGACCCCTTCGTCCTACCGCCGAGGATCGGCTTCGAACGAGGTGTCGGTCCGCGGGACCGGCACCTCGTTCGTACCTGTGGGACGGTCTTATCACGATGACCCGGCCGCCTTCAATCCCCGACGATGATCCTCGGTACTGGGTCCACAGTCGGTGGCTTCACGGACCGAAAGTTCGTCCGGGTCGACGCGCTTTGGCGACGGTGGCTGTGATCGTCGTCGTGTTCTGGAGCCTCGATGTCGTCCTTGCCTGGCGGACGTACCGGTCCGAACGAGCCGAGATTCGCCAGAGCGCACTGGCGCAAGCCGTCGCCGCTGGAAATGCTCTCGAGCAGCTGTTCGCAGCCGACCTCCAAGCGTTGAATCTCATCGCGACCACGCCCGCGCTCATTCACGGTGACCCTGCGAGCGTCAGGGAGTACTTCGATCGTTCTCTCCCGATACTGGGGAGCCTGGGCGGATTGGCGTTCGTGGACCTCTCCGGCGGCATCGTCGTATCGGGATCCATCGACGTTCCCGATCAGATGTTGACCAGCGCCGTGGCGAACGTGAACGGGGCGGGTAGCGAAGCCTCGCCAAGCTTCCTGGATGTGATCGAGGAAGGCAGCCCTGGTGGGCCGATTCTCTCTATGGCTGCGCCCACACACGATGCCCGGGGAATGTATTCGGGACTGGTGATGGGGCTGACCCGTCTCGAGGACATGCCATCGAGACTCGGTTCGGTTCTCGCCATCTCCGATCTGAAGGTCGTCGATCACCACGGGCATGTGATCTTTGACGACGGCGCGGTGGTGCCAACGCTCGTGGTAGCCGAGGGCCAGGCGTTGGAGCGGTCCACAGGTGAGTTTGGGCTGCATACCTCGAGCATCGGAGTTCTCGGCGGCGACGACCACGTCGTCGCGTACGCTGCCGTCGAGCCTGCCGGATGGATGGCCTTCGTCGATCAGTCTTCGGCCTCGCTCTACGGGCCGTTCCGTACGGATCTGCAGCAACAACTCACCATCGTTGGCCTCCTCGGACTGGTGGCACTCGTGAGTGCGGCGCTGATCGCTCAAGGTCTCGGGCGCAGCCAGGCGGCAGGCGAGCGGCTCCTGCGGTCGGAGTACGAGGCTCGCCGAAGAGCCCAGGTGCTCGAACGACTTGCCGCAGAGCTTGGACCGCTCGCGTTGACCGGTGACATCACCAGGGTGGTTTCGGCCCTGGCGCGCGAAGCCTCGGGAGCCATGCACGCCGCCATCGGCATCATCGATCGGTCGACGGGCGAGCTGACCCTGGTTTCGACCGATCATGACCCCGAGCTCCAGATTTCTCCTCAGTACGGCGACAGCGTTCCCGTGAGCGCACGCATCCCAGTGACCGACGCGCTGCGTACGGGCCGTCCGATATACCTCGGTCGGGCCGACGAGATCGAGGAGAACTACCCCGGGCTCATCACCACTGCTCACTCGCCCCGCCAGGCGCTGGCTGCGCTTCCGCTGCCCAGCAGTTCCGGCGGCCACTCCGGTGTGCTGGTGTTGAGCTTCTCCACCGCCCAGGAGTTCGGGCTCCCCGTCCGACGGTTCCTCGAAGCAGTGGCGGCGCACGGTGCCGTCGCCATCGAGCGAGCGCAGCTCCATGAGCTCGAGCAGACGATGCGGATCGAAGCCCAACACCGCCAGCACGACCTCGACGCTCAGACCCGGCTCCTACAGCTCGCTCAACAAGCAGCGGGGATTGGCCACTGGACTCGGGATCCCGCGAAGGACGAGGCCCAGTGGTCATCCGAGATGTTCGAGCTGCTCGGCATCGATCACCACGAGCTCCACTTCGTTGAAGCATTTCTCAGTCGCGTTCACCCCGATGACAGCGCGGCCGTGAATGCCGCCCAGGAGCTCGACCCTGACTGCCGCACGACCAGTCTCGAGTTCCGCTACGACCATCCCGCGCACGGTTGGCGTTGGATCCACCAGGACTCGACGACGATCACGGCCGACACTCGTCAACTCGTCGTGGGTCTGCGCTATGACGTCACCGAACGAACAGCCCGCTTGGAGCGGGAGCGCCATCGCCGAGCCCGCGCCGAACGACTCGCCCGGGTTGCTTCACGCCTCACCGAGGCCGAGACCTCAGCGGACGTTGCGACGGTTGTCAACGACGACATCGGCCCGGCGGTTCGAGCACACGCTGACCTGATCGTGCGAGATCTCGATGATCCCGCCCGGTTACTCGTGCTCGCACCCGAGCCTGGAGGCGTACACCCCAGCCAGCCGCTACGACCAGCGAGCCCGTTCGCTGCCGCGATGCACGGTCGCTATCCGGTACTCCTCGGATCCCCCGAGGCAATCGCCGCCCGCTGCCCCGACACCTTCGACGAACTGGCGCCGAACACCCAGGCGTTTGGGGTGATCCCCATCGAGATCGGGGGCGTGATCGATGGCTCCCTAGCGGTCTCCTTCCCTGATCCCACGGACTTCGACGACGAGCTGGTCTCGACGCTGCGCTCAATGGCAGCCCTGTGCGGCCAGGCCCTGGCTCGGACCCGCCGATACGATGTCGAGCGCGACTTCGTGGTCGGCATGCAGCGCAGCCTCATTCCTCAGGTCACCCACTCCGACACGGCGATCATGTGGGCCAGTTACAACCCGGCCCAGCAGATCGCCGGTGTCGGCGGGGACTGGTACGACGTGTGGGACGTCGACGACCGAAGGACGGCGTTCATCGTCGGCGACGTGGTCGGCCACGGCGTGGCCGCGGCCATCGCCATGAGCCAGCTCCGGAGCGCGGCTCGGGCGATCGGGCTCGACGACGGTCCCGCAGCGCTGCTCGCCCGTCTGGATCGCTTCGTGGGGCGAGACGACGACACGTGGATGGCCACCATGGCCTGCCTCGTCCACGACCATGTCGACGGGACCCTGCGGTACTCCCTCGCCGGTCATCCGTATCCCGTCGCTCGTCTGGGAGACGGTCGGGTCATCCAGCTCGACCAGGCCACGGATACGCCCCTCGGGCCCGCGCTCGGTCGGCAACGACCCGAGACGACAGTCCAGATCCCCGATGGGGCGTTGCTCGTTGCGTACACCGACGGCCTGGTTGAGCGGCGCACGACGAGCATCGTCGATCGAATGGGGCTCCTGAACAGTCTCGTCGCCTCGTTCGATCCCAGCGGCGACATCGACCTGTGCGAGCACGTTCATGACGGGATGTCCACGGCGAGCGAGAGTCAGCGCGACGACATCGCGGTGCTCTGCGTCCGCTTGGCGTCGATCGAGGGGGAGATCATCGACTCCCGCCGTTATCCGGCCGTGATGGAATCCCTGGCAGCGAGCCGAGCGATGTTGCGAGAGGTCCTCAGTGATCTCGCGATCTGTGACAGCGACCGCAATGACCTTCTCATCGCGTTCGGGGAAGCCTGCACAAACTCCGTTGAGCACGGGGCCCGGGACCACACGTCGACTTTGAGCATCACGACGCGCTGGGCCGAAAGCACGTCGACACTGACCATTTCCATCCGTGACGACGGGCTGTGGCGTCAGGTCCGGGCCGATCCGAGTCGAGGTCGCGGGATCGGCCTCATGCGATCGCTGACGGACAGCCTTGAGGTGAGCAGATCCGACAAGGGCACCACCGTCACCCTCCGCAAGCGCGTACGGCGCAACGGACAAGGCACCAGCTAACCTAACTTCGCTATGGACGATCGCCCCTTGGCCACCGTATGTGTCGCCTCCGTCCCGCATGGGCTCGCGGCCACCATCGTCGGCGAGATCGACTTGTCGAACGTGCACCACATTGAGCAGGAACTGACCAGGGCCGCTCACGAGCTTTCGGCCTCGGGCGGTTCCACGCTCCTCGTGCGTCTGGCGCAGACGAGCTACATCGACAGCGCAGGGCTCCGCATGCTCGAAGCCGTCTGGCGGTTGTGCAGCGAGTCGTCGAGCGAGTTGCGTCTCGTGGCCCCGACCGGGTCGTTTGCCGACCACGTTCTGACCATCAGTGGATTCAACCGGCTGTTCTCGGTGACAACGAACGATCCCTTCGAGGTCTCGGGCGTTGCCGACGGGGCCCCCTGAGTTGCGTGTGCGAGGCGTCGTGTCGATCTTTGCGAGGGCTTCACGTCGATCTGTCGGTCAGGTGCATGGCCCGTTGTCGACCGACGTGTCAGTGCCCTCGGCGGGAATCATGAGACATGCAGCCTGATCTCCCACCTGAACTTCGACCAAGCCATCATCGTCGCGTCCGTCACCGTCGGCATCGGCCACACCGGCTACCTGGAGATCGCCAGGGACCTGATCCCGTGCGCGCTCAATCACTGCGATGTCGCGTAACGTGGCTGATTCGGGTTGATCGTCGAGCTTGAGCGCTGCGCGCAGGGCCTCAGCCGCGCTCCGAGCGGCGGCGCTGCCCGCCGCGTCCTCGATGTCCTCGCGAGCTGCTTCGGCGGACTCGGTGATTTCGGCCCGATCCTCCTCTGAACATCCCGCAATCAGACCGGTGAGGAGCACCCCGGTCGCCACCCACGTGTAGATACGCGTCTTCACAGCGTTTCCTCCAGGTTGTCCAACTCCGTCTCGGCCCCAAGCAGCAACCGGGCAGGCTGCGTCGTCAGACCGAAGCGCCGTGGTCGATCTGCTTGAGCATCGTGAGGAGGTCGTCAGCATGCTCCTCTTCCACGGCGAGGATGCCCTCGATCATCCGCCTCGTCGTCGAGTCGTCGGCGCCCAGCCATGCCGCGATCTCGCTATAGGAGGCAATCGCCACGCGCTCTGCGACCAGATCTTCCTCGATCATCTCGACCAGGTTGGCGCCTTCGACATACTCGGCGTGGCTGCGACTCAACAGCGTGGCCGGATTGAAATCGGGCTCCCCCTGCAGCTGCACGATCCGGGCTGCGATCTGGTCGGCGTGTCCCTGCTCCTCCACGCTGTGCTGAAGGAACTCAGCAGCGACCGGACCTGAATGGATCCCCTCGGCCATGTAGTAATGCCGCTTGTACCTGAGCACGCACACCAACTCGGTGGCCAAGGCCTCGTTGAGGACAGCAATAACCCGCTTCCTGTCGGCACCGTACGAATCGGTGATAGGACCGCGCTCGATGTGTTCACGAGCATTCGCCCGCAACGTCGCGATGTCAGAAAGGTGCTCGCTCATTGGCTTCTTCTCTTTTCGGCGTCATTGTTTCGTGGACCGGGAGCCGGGGCCATACCCACCCGACGGACGAGCCAATCCACAACGTTGCCAGTCTGCCCGGCCGCGCGAGGATGCGCTGGCCTGATCCCGACCTCAGGCGGGCGAGAAAGTCCAATCGGGCTGCTTACGACGTTGCGACTCGTCGAGCACGAAACGGTCGCCAACCAGATCGACGATCTTGGTGATCGTCAACCCTCGACGCTCCGTCCCGGGACGGTCCCCACGCATCTCAGGTATCAGGCTCGTCACCACGCGCTGCTCCTGGGTCGGGAGATAACACCGGGCAGCATCGGTGATGCCCGTCAGCCGTCCCGAGATCATCCCCACGTCGATAGGCGCGCCAGATCGAGCCTCTAGCAGATCAGTGATCGCCTCGCAGCCGAGCTTGCATGCTGGACACTGACCACACGACTCCACGTAGAGGAAACGAGAGACAGCCGTCGCCAGCTCGACGGGGTCCGTTCGATCGTCGAAGACGATGAAACCTCCCGTTCCCAGGCCGCTTCCGATGGCACTCAAGGCCTCGTGACTGGCCGGCACTCCGATGTCACCAGCACGCAGAACCGCGTTGGCGACGCCCGACAGCACATACGCCAGCCTGCCCCCGGCAGCGATCCCGTCCCCGATGGTTTCAATGATCTCGGCCACCGGCGTACCGAGCTCGAACTCCTCGACCCCATGGAGGCGAGCATCTCCCGACACCGTGCACACGATGGTTCCTGGGGACTCAGCGGTGCCGAGCGACCGATACCATTCGCCGCCGCTGCGCACGATGACGGGAATCGCGCTGAGCGTCTCGACATTGTTCACGAGAGTTGGGTTCGAACCAGCTCTGCCGGACGCGCTGCGAGTCGGGCCGGCAGACCACCCGGTCTCCGAGATGCTCGTGAAGAGACCAGCGATGTACGGGGGGAGCATCCTCGGAAGGGGCTCCTCGCCCTCGATGACCTCGAGCAGTGCCTTTTCCTCTCCGAAGAGATACTCGTCGGGCCCGCGCACGAGCTCGATGCCGATCTCGGGTGCCCAGCCGGCGTCGGCGATCTCCTGGACGGCGCGGGTCACCCGTTCGGCCTCGAGGGCGAACGACGCCTTGAGCGCGATGAAGGCCCGCCTCGCTCCCACGACCGATGCCGCGATGAGGACGCCCTCGACGAGCTGGTACGGGTTGTGGCGCATGAGGTAGCGGTCTTTGAAGGTGCCCGGTTCACCCTCAGCGCCATTGGCGACCACGAATCGGTCGCCGACGGCGGAGCCGCCCGATGCGATCGATCGCCATTTCACTCCGACGGGGAACCCGGCTCCGCCACGGCCCCGCAATCCGGAGATGTCCACCTCGTCGAGTACCCCTCCCGGACCGAGCCGGCCGGTGAGGGCCAGGGCCGCTCCCCCACCGGTTGCCACATACTCCCCAAGTGATCCGATCGGGGTTGGGCCAAGCAGCACGCGACGAACGCCCACCGCTCAGCCCTGGTCCGGGCCCGGGCCCGGACCCTCACCCGGGCCTACGTGTGCTCGGACGGGGCCGGCCGTGGACTTCGGGGGTTCATCGAACTCCGGGCAGTCGTTCAACAATGATCTCCTGCGCTCGGCGCGCCCGACCTGCCGTGCGCCTCGAGGGCCTGGAGTCTCGGCGAGCTCACTGAGGAGTTGGGTCGCCAACCCATTTCGCTGCCAGCGGTCTTCGACCGTCACGGCGACGTAGGCGGTCATCGGATCACGGTGGGGTCGCACCGACCGGGCGATCGCCACGATCTCGTCGTCGACCTCCAGCACGCACGCCTCGCGATCGGCGTGACCGCGCCCTGTGCCTTGGCGAAGCAGAGACCCCGACAGAATCGGAACCGGGCTGAGGAAGCGCCGGTAGACCGTCGTTGGTGAGAGACGATCAAACATGGCAACAAGACGCTCGGTGTCTGAGGGCCTCAGTTCACGGACACGACCCTCGATACACCTTCCGGTGTCAGGGTCGGCGAGCTGGACCAGTCGAGGGCCTGGTTCACGAACGCGGTCCCGGTGCGCTGGGGTGGCGGGGATCAGTTGTGTCATGGTGTTCCTCCAATCGACGCTGGCGCCTTGGACTCAGGACCGGGGTCGCTGCGCTGGCTACGGAACGGCCCGGCACATTTTGCGGTGCGCTCCCGAGGGCTTTACCGGGCGTCGCCCGGTAAAGGGTGATACCCAGTAGGAGATCGGCGAAACCCCGACTGCTATCTACCATCGACAGCGTGATGCCGGAGGGAACGGGTCATGCCGGTCGTCGTGTAGCGCCGGCCCCGGTGCTGCTCGCGGATGCGGTGAACCGATCGCCCAGAGTGCTACAAGAGGTGATGCTTTTGGAGGATGGGTGTGCCTGACCGGCTCCGATCCTGGTCGACCGCAGGGAAGCGACTCGAACATGCTGACCGACCATGAGTACCACCCTCTGGAGGTTCTCGAGGTCATCAAGGAGACGGAGGACACTCGAACCTACGTTCTGGAGGTTCCACCAGCCCTTGAGGCGACCTTCGGCTACGACTCGGGACAGTTCTGCACCTTCCGGGCGACGGTGGCCGGCCAGGAGTTGGCGCGCTGCTACTCGATGTCGAGCTCGCCCGCCATCGGCGACCCGCTGACCGTCACCGTCAAGAGGGTGCCCGGCGGGACGATGTCCAACTGGATGATCGACAACCTTTCGGCTGGGGACCGAATCGACGTGCTCCGCCCGGCCGGGCTGTTCGTCCTCCGTGACTGCGACGCTCCCATCGTGGCGTTCGCCGGCGGGAGCGGAATCACACCGGTGTTCTCGATCGTCAAGAGTGCGCTCGCCACCACGGCTCGCACCGTCAGGCTCGTGTATGCCAACCGCGATGCCGACGCGGTGATCTTCGCCACCGAGATCGCTACCCTCGGCGCCGGCTCGGGCGGTCGGCTCGGGGTGCACTTCCACCTCGATGTCGCGGACGGCTTTCTCACTCCGCAGGCTTGTGCCGACCTGGTCGGCGATCTCACCGGTGCCGACTTCTACATCTGCGGCCCCGGGCCGTACATGGACATCGTTGAAGCGGGGCTCAAGCTGATCGGCGTCACACCGGGCCAGGTCTTCATCGAGCGGTTCGCCGCCCCTGATGGATTCTCGGTGCTCGAGAAGTCAGCGACCGAGACGATGCTCATCAAGCACCAACGGCAGAGGCGCTCGACGGCGTACCGCATCGGTGACACGATCCTCGCCGCGGCCCGTCGTGCCGGTCTGACGCCGCCGTTCTCGTGCCAGGCCGGTAGCTGCGCCACGTGCATGGCCTTGGTCGAGAGCGGCTCGGCCACGATGCAGGTCAACAACGCCTTGACCCCCGAGGAGGTGGAGGCGGGCTGGGTGCTCACGTGCCAGGCCGTACCCACGAGTCGCGAGGTCATCGTGAACTACGACGCCTAACCGGCTCGCGTCTTGGTCGGCCATCCAGTAGGGGTAGCTCGCGGAGCTGTACATATGTGATATTTTTCGGTACTTTTAGATCGTAGACTCACGCCGACAGACGATGAGAACCAGAAACAGGTCCGCGACCCCATGAAGATCCTCGAACGGTTCCGTCACGTGATTGCGATCGCTTCGGTCGTACTGGTTGTGACAACGTTGACCACCCTCGTGTGGTCGGTGGCATTGACCGTGCAGCTCATCGGAGACCTCCTCGACGGGGGCTGGCGATCGAACGGCTTGGTCGCAGAACTCCTCGGCATCATCGACCTGCTGCTGATCGCCACCGTCCAGGTGATCGTCGCCGTCGGTCTGTGGGAGTTGTTCGTCGGCGAGCTCGCGCTCCCGGCCCGGTTGCGGGTCGAGTCCCTGACCGAGCTCAAGACGGTGCTGGCCGAGCTCATCGTGCTCGTGATCGCGATCAAGTTTGTCGAGAAGCTCATCAACTCCAAGGAAGCTCTCGACGTCTTGTACTACGCAGGGGGCGTGGCGCTCGTCGGCCTCACGCTGGTCGCCCTGTCCATCGGGAAGAAGCCGTCGCCGGCTGCCGAGGAGTCGCACCGAAGCTGATCGCCAACGCGGCCGTGCGTGAGTAGTCCGGATCGGCCGCCGCCGGAGTGGGCCGCACGCGATCGGCAATCACGCGTTGACATACAATCTTTGATTCCTTATTCGCTGTTCTATCATCTGCCGGGGGTTGAGCGCCGTCGAGGTCGCTCGGCGTCGCGCTGAGGTGGGGCCGAACCGACTCGCGGAAGCCAAAGGACGACCGGCGTGGCGGCGGTTCACCGATCAGTTCCGCAGCGTCTTGGTGCTCATCCTCTTCGGCGCCGCCGCTCTCGCGGCTGCAATCGGTGACGTAAAGGACCCAATCGTCATCGCGGGCGTACTGGTGTTCAACGGTTTCCTCGGATTCATCCAGGAGGGCAAGGCCTAACGGGCGCTCGCGGCCCTCGGGAGGATGTTGACGGTCCGCGTCAAGGTACGTCGCGACGGTCGAATCCAAGAGGTCGACACCCAGGACCTCGTCCCGGGAGACATCGTCGCCCTCGAAGCTGGCGACCGCGTGCCGGCAGGCGGGCGCCTCTGCTCGGTGCGAAGAGCCGGGCCCGCAGAGCTCACCCAGCGCAGACCGGTGAGACCGGCGACGAGGATGAGTGCCCGGAAGCGGGGCGCGATCGCTTCGGTCAGCTCCCAGACCTGTTCGGGCGAGGCGACCGGCCGTTCGGCATGGGGTTCGATGCCGGCACCCTTGATGACACAGGGGCTGCGGGGAATCAGGCCGTCCTCGACTGCGGTGTTCATGATCGCCCGGAGCGTCCGGTAGGCCTTCGGTGGGATGAGCGTGCCCGGATGCTTGGGCAGCAGTGTCGCGTTCCACTGGCTCACCATCTGCGGCGTGACCTTGCACAGGTTGACCATGCCGAGGTAGGGCAGGACGTGCATCCGGAGCGAGTGGTAATAGAGCTCCCGGGTCCGGGGCGCGAGCTGCGGCTTGTTGGCCAGCGGCTCGACGGCACCCAGGAGTTGGTTCCGAACGTGGAACGCCCCGCCCTCCACAGCGCTTGACGGATGCACCGGTGAAGGCAACAACGACACCACCCAGCCGAGCTGGGCATGACGCGCAGGCCTGGCCGCACGGCCCGAGGCAGGTACAGTCGGGGTATGCCCGACAACGCCGAGAGGATCATCACGGCCACCGACATGGACAAGATGACCCCGCAAGAACGCGCCGATGCCGTCGATGCGGCAACCGTCCGCTCTTGGGACGACGTACCAGAACCGTTCCGCACAGAAGTGCTCGCCACGGCCAAGATGCTCGGTCAACAACGTCGACAGCGTGCCTGAACGCCACGTTCGCTTCACCGAGCAGTTCTTCGACCGCCTCGATCAGCTCCTGCCAAGCGAACGGGAGGCCGACGGATCCCCATCCGTCACAGACTTTCTCCTGCACGACCTGCCTCGGGTTCGGGATCGACTCGCCACCGATTACGAACACGCCACGCTCCCAACCGACGACCCCGACATCAGGGTGTTCATCGGAGCCGGGATCCTCGTCAGGCGATTCGCGATCTACGTCGCGTTGGAAGCCGCCACCATCGAAGCGTTCTGGCTCACGATCGACTTCCACAGACCCGACGACTTCGACTAACCCTCCGGCGGACATCACAACTGCGGACACGTCACCTGACGGCCAGTACCACGACGGTCCCGGCCAGCAGCATGTTCATGATTCGAAGCACGCTGTTGAGACGTTCACTGACTGAGGCCCAAACATTCGCATCCCGGTTCACGCGACCCGCGATGATCGCCGCACCCTGTGCACCTGGGAGACACGAGACGGACGGCGTAGGTCGATCGGTCGAGGCTCGATGCCAGTTCATGCTTGATCGTCTGCTGCGGGGACGATCGCCAGTACTCGTTGGAACGTAAGTTATGAGGTACTTCTTGGTCTGCCACGAGGGTGCGAGAAGTTTGTCATAACCTCCCCAAGACGTTCCCTGCTACCACACGTAGGTAAGGCGCAGATGAGGAAGGAGGGTTGGGACCTCGACGTGCCGTGTCCGCCCGGGCTCGCACGATGAAGTCCTCGCGAAGCGCCGCACCCGGATCGTCGGCGTGATCCGTCGGGGCGTCCAGACGATCCGACGGTTCATGAACCGTGGCCAACGCCGACGACCACGACACGCTCAGCCTGCGCTCATTGGTGATGACGATCGTCGACGAGATCGTCGCTCGGGTGCATCCGGTTCGGGTGATCCTGTTCGGCTCGGTCGCGCGGGGTGACGCCAGGCCGGCAGCGATCTTGCCATGCTCCTGGTTCTCGACGAGCTCGATCCTGCTGCGCGGGCCCACTTGATGGGTCAGATCCGGTCGGTCATCATCCGCTCCGGCATCGATCGACATCCTGGTGACCGATGTCGAGGAGTTCGAGGACCGCAAGGACGTGAACGGTTCGATCTCCTGCTGGCCCGCTCGCGAAGGTCAGGTCGTGTATGAGCGTGCCTCCGCCTGAGCCGATCGCCGAGGCTCGTCGCGACGGTTCGCGCTGGCGACGGACGCTCTCCGAGCGCGCTCGCTTGACCCGGCTTCGCACGGCACCCGTCGACCGTCTGGACCGTAGATCGAGACAGATGTCACGCGCTGGCGCGCTGATTCTGTCCTATACACTTCTGACGCGATAGCGCGCGAGGAGTGTCCATGTTCATGTCGATTCCCGAAGCCGCCGAGGTCCTGGGTTTGCATCCGGGTCGGGTGCGGCGTCTTGTCGCGGCCGGTGAGCTGGCCGGCCAGAAGATCGGTGGTCGGTGGCTCGTCGACGATCAGGCAGTTCGGCGGCGATGTGACACGGATCGGCCAGCAGGTCGCCCCCTGTCGTTTCGCGCCGCGTGGGGCATGTTGTGGGCTGCTGATCGACGGGCGCTGCCGTGGCTCGCAGCACGTGAGCAGTCCCGAGCCCGTGCCCGGGCACGCGACTGGCCGATCGAGGCCTGGCCATGGGCCTGTCGTCGGCGAGCGTCGACTCTCCGCTTGCTCGGCCATCCATCGGTGATCGAACGGGTGGCCAACGATCCACGAGCGGTCCGCAGCGGCACGACGGCACGAGGACTGGCGATCGACCTTGTCGCCCCGAGCGAAGCCGAGGTCTATCTCCAAGCACACGACCTCGCCTCATTCACCGCCGACTATGCACTCGCCCCCAGCGACCGAGCGAACGTCATCGTGCGCACGCCCCCCACCGATCTCTGGCTCTTCGATACAGCCGATGCACCCTGGCCCGTCGTCGTGGTCGATCTCCTCAACGCCGGTGACGAACGCTCCGTCCGTGCCGCTCACGAGCTCGCGACAAGGAGTGCCCGGTGATCGTGCCGATCCTCAAGCATCGACCGGTCACGCTGCCCCAGTTCTCGACTGAACACGTTGAGCTCTGGAACGCGCTGTGCGATCTCGCCGATCGACACCCGACCGGTTGGGTGCTCATCGGCGGGCAGATCGCCCACCGATTCGCACGGGGATCGACCCGTGTCGATGTGCTCGTGCCCGAAGGCCTCGGACCCCGGACCGATCGCAGGACGGTCGGTCGAGCGACCACGGTCGAGGTGCATGGTGGTACACAAGCCCTTCAGCGCGCCGAGCGTGTTCCCAACCGTGTGGGCGATCGAACGGCCCTGGTGCCCCGCCTGAACCTGCTCGGCGCCATCATCATCAAGGCCGCCGCCAGTGGCAACGACCCGAGACCCCCGCCGGCACCTCCTCGACCTCGCGTTCTTGACTTCTCTCGTCGAGGACCCATTCGCACTTCGCGCAGCCCTCACCAGCAAGGACCGCCAACGACTGCGCCTCGCACACAAGCTCGACGACCGCACACACGAGGCATGGCAACTCCTCGACGACCCCGGTACTGCGTACGCGGCGTACCAACTCCTCCAACAAAGCCGGCTGACACCAGTCACCACCCACACCACGGGTACTCGTTGGCCGTCGCCTGGTGGGGATGCCCCCTCCGCGCCCCCATCGATGCCGACCCGGCCGTCTCCCGCTCTCGCCCCAAGCCACTTTGGACGTTTTGTGGCCAACGATCGGTGGACGCGGCGATGGCTGTCAGTCGAGGAAGGCGACTCGGATGGTGGGGCTGGGGCCGTTGACCCGCCAGGTCCCGTCGGCCTGTTGGACCTGGACCGAGACGAACACGAACCGGGCCTCGGTCGAGGTCAACGACAGGTCGATGCTGCGGGCCGCGAGCCCTCCGGTCGTGCGGCACAACGAGCGGGTGCTGGTGGACAGGTCGCTCAGATCGGACCGCTCCCAGGTGACCCTGATACGAACGCAGCGTCCGGTGAACAGGTCGTCGTGGTAGAGCAGGCCCTGGACTCGTGCGGTGATCGGCCCGGTCAGCGACGCACCCGACCACGAGACCGTGCCCGGCTGGGACGGCGACCCGAACAGGTGCGGGTTGTTCCCGAAATCCGCAGCGCCGCCATCGAGCGTAACGTTGTCGGTGTCGAGGTTCCCGGCGGCATACGCCGGGGAACCAGCCACGCCCGCCAGCACGAGGGTGCACAGGCCGACCGTCGCAGCGATGAGGCGCAGCTTCCGGCGGGGAACTCGAAGCACTCGTGTCGTGGCCATGACCGGTTCTCCAACTCGTGATGTCGATGTCTGCTCACGACTACGGGAGACCGACCCGATCCGTTCACGTACTCGAAGTCAGCAGCACCGACCCGATTGCCGCGGCCCGTCAACTCCGGCCCGGGCGGTGACGTGCGCCGATCACCAGTGCGAGGCTCTACTGGAACGGCCTGCAACAGTTCGGGATCCTCCGCCAGCCAGGAACGATGGAACTGGTCGCTGACCATCGTCGCCGGTTGGGTCCGCTCGTGGCAGCGATCCGCGACTTCATCGAACGTGGCGATGGTGTGTGGGATCTGAATCTCCCTTCGGCGCCGGAGAGGTTCTTCGACATGGCGACGGCCTCGTTCCAGCTGGAACCTGACGAGGCGGTGTGGCTGGCCGAACGAATCGCGCAGAGCAGTAACGACTCGCTGATCGCGTGGCTGGCAGGCGGGTCGCAGCCGCTCGACCCGTCATGCTCGTTCCCGTGGCTCGATCCAGCCGTGTTGGCTGCTCCCGCGCCGATCGGTCGGAGCGTGATGGCACCGAACAGGGGTTGCCGATGGCATCGGGGAGCTCGTAGCCCTTGCTGAAACGGGCACCTTCGTCAACGGTCCTGGGACTTTCGGTGACGGGGTGGAGCCAGGGTGGAGAAACGTCGAGACGAGCCTGATCCTACCGCTTCCGCCGGCGGGGACGTTCCGCTGCAACTCCGAGAACCGATCGGCAAACCACTCGAGTCGTTCTTCAAAGGCAAGCCTGATGTCGTCAGGTTGGCCTTGGTGTGTCTGCTCTCCGAGGGGCATCTGCTGATCGACGACGCGCCCGGGGTGGGTAAGACGTCGTTGGCGAAGGCGATCGCGCAGTCGATCTCGGCGACGAGCGGTCGGATCCAGTTCACGCCCGACCTCTTGCCGAGCGACATCACGGGGACCGAGATCTACAACCTGAAGTCGGGGGACTTCGAGTTCCGTCCGGGTCCAGTGTTCGCGAATCTGGTCGTCGTCGACGAGATCAACCGGGCCTCACCGAAGACCCAGGCGGCACTCCTGGAGGTGATGGAGGAGCGCCAAGTCACCGTCGATGGTCGTCCGCACATGGTGCCTCGTCCGTTCATGGTGATCGCCACGCAGAATCCGGTCAAGTTCGACGGTACCTACCATCTGCCGGAAGCCCAGATCGACCGGTTCATGATGCGGATCGGGATCGGCTACCCGAGCCGCGAGGCCGAGTCGGAGATCAGCGCCTTGCGGACCGGTCGGATGACCGTCGAGCAGATCAAGCCGGTGCTCACGCTCACCGACGCGCAACGGATGATCGACATCGCGGCGTCGACCCATGTGGCTCCGGCGTTGCGCAGCTATGTCGTGGCGATCGTGTCGGCGACCCGTTCGATGCCCGAGCTCAGGCTGGGGGCCAGCCCCCGGGGGAGCCTCTCATTGGTGGTGGCCGGCCAGACGTTCGCGGCGTCGCAAGGCCGGAGCTTCGTGACCGCCGACGACCTGAAGCTGCTGGCGCCGTACGTGTTGTCGCACCGACTGTTGACCACGACCGAGGCCGAGCTCGGTGGCCGCCTACCCCGAGGATCTGATCGCAGGTTTGGTCACCTCGGTTCCCGTCCCCGACCATCGCTCCGACCGGTGAGCGCTTCGAGGTCGACGGCTTCGGCGACCGGTTCGAGGGTGAGCGCGTTGAGGACCAACACCGACGCGTCGCTGTGCACGTCGGGGTGTGTCGGCGTGAGGACCATGGCGGCACCGCTGACAGCTCGAGATCGGCTGGCCATGGATGAGTCGGCACGGTGTCTGTTGCGATTCAACGGTCGTGGTGGTGGTCTCATGCG
>JANLSK010000032.1:0-18197 GCA_031362415.1 Actinomycetes bacterium
CGAGGGTTATCGCGAGAAGTGCTCGACCAAGACCGTGCTCGGAGCCCGATTCGCCAAGAACCCCATCGAGCTCGACATCCCCGTGTACATCACGGGCATGAGCTTCGGTGCGCTCTCGCTCGAGGCCAAGATGGCGTTGGCCAAAGGCGCATCGATGGCCGGTACCGCCACCTGCTCGGGCGAGGGCGGCATGATCCCTCCGGAGCGGGATTACTCGACGAAGTGGTATTACCAGTGCATCCAGAGCCGGTACGGCTTCAACCCCCACCATCTGATGCTCGCCGACGCGTGTGAGTTCTTCATCGGGCAGGGCTGCAAGGTCGGCCTCGGTGGTCACCTCATGGGCCAGAAGGTCACCGAGCAGGTTGCCGAGATGCGCTCGCTCCCAGCTGGCATCGACCAGCGGTCACCAGCGCGCCATCCCGACTGGCTGGGGCCCGACGACCTCTCGCTCAAGATCCAAGAGATCCGCGAAGCCACCGACTACCGGATACCCATCCAGCTCAAGCTGGGAGCAGCGCGGGTGTACGACGACGTGCGCATGGCGGCCAAGTGCGGTCCCGACATCATCTATCTCGATGGCGCTGAGGGCGGGACGGGCGCCGGTCCGCACATCGCCACCGAGGAGACCGGAATCCCCCTCATGGCGGCCATCCCCGAGGCCCGTCGCGCTCTGGAGGACGTCGGCCTGGCCGACGAGATCGACCTCGTCGTGGCCGGCGGTATCCGTAACGGCGGCGACATCGCCAAGTGCATCAGCCTCGGCGCCAAGGCGGTGGCCATCGGCCACTCCGCGTTGATGGCGCTGAACTGCAACAAGGAGATACCCGGGATCACCGACTACGAGGGCACGATCGGCGTTCCCGCGGGAAACTGTTACCACTGCCACACCGGGCGCTGCCCTGTGGGTATCGCGACCCAGGATCCCGAGCTGCGCAAGCGCCTCAACGTGGAGGAAGGGGCGACGCGCGTCTACAACTTCTTGCACACGCTCACCCTCGAGCTGCAGATGTTGGCGCGGGCCTGCGGCAAGACCGACGTGCACTCGCTCGAACCCGAAGACCTGTGTGCACTCACCGTCGAGGCGGCGGCGATGGCCCGAGTACCGCTGGCGGGAACGAGCTGGATTCCCGGCACCACCGAGGAACGCACGTTGGCCCGCATCGAAGGATTGCTCGAGAAGTATCTCGCCGACCGGGGCGGTCTGTCATGAGCAGTAACGGTCCGATTCAGCATCACCTCTCGACCCGTACCGGGATCGACGCCGAGGAGCTGGCCGGGCGGAGCTTCCCCTACCAGCATGATCTGGCGCTGGTGGAAGGTGTCGATCTCATCGCGGCCACGCCGGGAAAGGATCTCAACTGGCTGGAGGACGTGATGCTGCTCGTCGAAGATGGTGTACCGGCGGTGTTCGACCGGTACTCCAACTCGTTCCTCAAGATCCACTTCCCGATCCCGGCGGGGCGTGAAGATGAGATCGCCCGCAAGGTGCTCATCACGCATCTCCAGTCGGGGAACTCCTATGGGATCATCCTCAAGCGCAAGCACGCCAAGTTCGCTCAGCCCATGCTCGGCCCCTGGGTCGACGGCTCCGAAACCGTGGGCGAGCATTGGGAGCCGGCGGTGCTCGAAGGCTGGGAATCCCCGAGCGGGCACTGACATGACGCGTCGCGATCGCTAGCGCGCGAGAACAGTGTCCCGGCGAGCGCTCGTCCTTCAACACATCGCCTGCGAGCCACCGGGCGTTTACGAGGACGTGCTCGTCGATCGCAGCGTCGAGATCGTGCGGGTCGAGCTCGACGAGGGCCAGGCCCGGCCCGACTGGCACGACTTCGATCTGATGGTCGTGATGGGCGGACCGATGGGCGCCTACGAGACCGCGACGCACCCGTGGATGGCCGGCGAGATCGCTTCGATGGGCGATGCGGCCCGATCCGGGCACCCGGTGTGGGGCGTCTGCCTGGGCGCGCAGCTCCTCGCAGCGGGCTTGGGCGCCCGGGTCTACCCGGGGCCGGCGCCCGAGGTCGGGGTGCTCCCGGTCACGCGCAGCGACGCGTCCCGGGTCGATCCGGTGTTCTGCGTGCTCGATCGCAAAGCGCACACCCTCCAGTGGCACGGCGACACGTTCGACCTGCCATCCGGCGCCGAGCTCCTCGCCAGCTCGCCCGCATACCCGCATCAGGCGTTCCGCTTCCAGCGCTCGTACGGGCTCCAGTTCCACCTGGAGGTGTCGCGCTCGATGGCGGCGGAATGGGCGCGGGTGCCGGCCTACGAAGCTGCCCTCGACCGGGTGCTCGGGCCCGGATCGTGGCCCGCGTTGGAGCGCGACCTCGATGCTCGGGTCGACGAGATGGGTCAGCTCGCCCGGAACCTGTTCGGCCGGTGGCTCGACCAGGTCGTCGGCTGATGGCGACATCGTTGGAGGTCGTGATCGACGCCGTCGACGCCGAAGCCGTCGCCAGCTTCTGGTCGCAGGCCCTGCCGGCCGAGGTGCTGTATCGGCGCCCGCCGTATGTGGTGCTGGGCCTGGAGAACGGGACACGGATCCTCATCCAGCAGGTTGCCGAGGGTGCGGAGCGTGACGCCCCGGGCTCGTTGGCCGTTCCCGGTGGCGTGCACATCGATCTACGGGTCGACGAGCCGGCAGTCACCGTCGAGCGCCTTGTCGCGTTGGGTGCCCGCGTGCTGCGCCGGGTCGACGAACGCCACCGCGGCGGCTCGGCCTGGACCACGCTCCTCGACCCGTGGGGAACGCCGTTCTGCGTCGCCCCCGCCCGGGAATCCGTCCCACCCCATCCCAGCATCTGTCGCTGACGGTGGTTCCATGTCGTCTGAGCGACAGGTGCTGGCGGGGTTGGGGTTGTGCGGGCGGCACGCCGCCGGCGCAAGGCAGATGGCCGCACGGCTCACGAGTATGTGGTAAGCCACCGCCGGGGCGGGAATCCCCGTCATTCCGACGTTCCCTGGAGGGGCTGTGAAGACGATCGTGGTGGGCACCGACGGCTCGGACAGCTCGCTGAGTGCGGTTCGTGAGGCCGCAACGATGGCCGTGGCGCTCGGCGCGACGCTCAACGTGGCCTGCGTCGCCCGTCAGGCGATCGACTTCTCGGCGTCCGCGATGGCGCCGATGCCTGCGATGTTCGACACCAGCGCGGATTCAGACGCCGACAAGGCCGTGAGCCGGGCCGCGAGCGTCGCCGAGGAGCTCGGGGCCACCGTCGAGCGTCACGTCGTGCGCGGTGAGCCGTCGGCCGCGCTGATCGGGCTGTGCGAGAATCTCGGCGCCGACCTGTTGGTCGTCGGGAGCCGCGGTATGACGGGCGCCGCCCGGTTCCTGCTCGGCAGCGTCCCCAACCGCTGCGCCCACCACGCGCCGTGCTCCGTGCTCATCGTGCGCACGTCCTGACGGCGGCGGCGGGACCACGGGATCGCCAGCCAAATACGAGCAGTGTTCACTTGGACGTGGCATTTGACGTCGTTCTGACCATTGCTCGGATGGTGGGGCGCTCGACTTCGATTTCGAGTCGGCGAAGAGCTTGAATGCCGTCTCGTCGACGACATCCTGGGCGTCAGCCTCGGTCTCGACGCGACGGGGTCCGTTGCGCAGGAACTCGGCCCGGCGGGCGTGGTAGATAGCGGCGTCGGCGCCGGTGGCCCGGGCCAGCTCGGCGACGACCTGGCGGGGCTTCTCGGAGGCCTCGACATCGTCGACGGCCAGCAGGGTCAGCTCGATCATGGGAATCACGTCCATTCACGTTCGTTGGGATCCCTTGAGGATCCGGGCGCGCTGGAGCAGGTGCTCGTCGACCGGGCCCGCAGCTCGCCGCTGGCGAGCACCGTCGTCGACTCCCTCGATCGACTGGCCAGCCGATGGGGTGCTGACAAGGGCCTGCGCTTCTTCTCCCGGGCGTGCCCCCAGCGCTTCGACCTGGGCGGCCTGGCCTACTGGCGGGCGCCCCGTGAGCCTCTCGGGAATGCCTTCCTGGAAGGGGTCCGGCGCATCACCCTGTCGCTCGACACGATCGTGACGATCTCCGGCGTCTGGGTGTGAGCATCGACCGTCTCTTGTCCGCGGTCCCGCCGCAGGGGTACGTCATCGCCCGCCACGACCGACGCCCGCGCTCAGCGGTGACGCCCCTGCTCGACGAGCCGGCAGTCACCGTCGCGCGCCTTGTCGCGTTGGGTGCCCGTGTGCTGCGCCGGGTCGACGAACGCCACCGCGGCGGCTCGGCCTGGACCACGCTCCTCGACCCGTGGGGAACGCCGTTCTGCGTCGCCCCGGCTCGACCGTTATCACCCAATCCTGTTCAAGCGACTGCGATCACGCGATCGCGACCAAGGTACCGGGCTCGTAGCCACGGCGGTGTGGGCGACGGGGCCGAGTGCGCTGTGCGCACCGGACTCCGTCGCAGAGCGAGTCGCGAGCGCACATGCGTACCCCTGGACCGATCGCGGCAAACACCAATGTGCATCGGTGTAATTCTCATGTTCAGGAGGCAGTCAGACCGAGTGGTTTACCTTCGCCTCGTCCGGCGATCGTCGCCGGACGGAGGGCAAGGGCGGGCTCAAGAGGGCCCTGCCCCGGCGCGCAATTGCCTCGTGAGATGGTAATCAAAGGAGATGTTCATGAGAGGAAAGAAGACTGGAATCGTCGGCCTCGCCCTCAGTGGGTTGGTCGCCGTGCTGGCTCTGGGGCCGACCGCCGGTGCCAACGGCGGGAGGCAGCCGACCATCCCCTTCCCGGACGCTCGATTGAAGATCGAGTACAACGCGACCGATGGTGATGCCGGGCTCCAGGTATTTCTCGATGCCCCGGCTTGGAGGGAGATCAGCATCACGAACCCGTCCGGACACAAGGTGCTGGATGTCGAAGCTGAACGTGTGATCCGCAACTACGGCCTGACCGAGTTGTTCTCCGAGAGCAGTGAGCCACCCTTCACGTTGTTCCCGTTCAGCGAGTTCAAGAAGCTCTTCCCCGAGGGCGCATACACCTTCAGCGGGCGCACGATCGGGGGCCAGCGCCTGCAGAGCACCTTCACCCTCACCCACATGGTGCCTGATGGACCCACCATCGTCTCTCCCGTCACCGATGTCGCGCTCGCTCCCGACGAGGTGGTGATGGAGTGGCTCCCCGTGACCTCCCCCGCCGGAGTGGAGGTTGTCGCATACCAGGTGTTGGTGGTCGCGGACGCACCCGGTCTGGGGAATCCCAAACGCGTCCTCGATGTGCTGCTGCCAGCCACGGCGACGCGCCTGCCGGTACCCGCCGAGTTCCTGACCAGTGGCAGCTACAAGGGTGAGGTCCTGGCCATCGAAAGAAGCGGGAATCAGACGCTCACCGAGGTTGAGTTCACGGTTGCGTAGCTGACAACGTCGCGTGGGTCTGCGCGTCCGAGCCCTGCTCCGCCGGATCGTGGACGATCGTCCTCGATCCGGCTGCGTCGGCTCAGAGGGTCTTCGGGTAGTACTCGCCTTCTCCGAGCAGCGCCAGATCGGAGAAGAAGTCGGAATCGAAGGGCCAGTCGGCTTCCTCGCCCTCGACCGGCCCTTGGACGAACCGACCGTAGGGGCCACCGACCCGTTCGTGACCCAGCAGCGACCACGCCTGGCGCTTGTAGGTCCAGTTGTCGGGGACGAGACGGTGGCACGAGCTGAAGTGGCCGATCGCCAGGTCGCGCTGGCCGGTCCGCCACAGGTGGTTCGCCAGCTCGAAGTGGGCTGCTCCCTCCGAGCTGGTCAACGGACGGGGTTGTGATCGAGCGACGACCTCGGCCGGGCTGAGGGCGTACACGCTGTCGGCGCCCCGGTCGACCCAGTCGCGGATGGCTTCGGGATACGTCGCGCGGTCCTGGCCCGATGTGATCGCGGCCATCTGCGCACCCCCTCCTTCCGGTGGCTCTGGCGCTCGCGTTGCCCGTCCCAGCGCGGGCATGGACGACCACATATCGCGGGGCAGCTCCATCCGACCGCCCGGCCAACCGGGCTCTGCCGGACGTACGATGACGCCCTGCTCGTCGATCCACACGACGTTCGGGATGTTGACGACGCCGAAGAGCGTGTCCATCTGATGGGTGGGGTCGAGGAGCGACGGATGCTCGGGATGGGCTGCGTCGATGTACGCCCGTGACGCGTCGAGCCCGCTCAGCTCGAGCGAGACGGTGACGACCTCGAGCCCGCGGGGGTGAAGCTCAGCTCGCAGTACCTGCCACCCGGGCAGGTCGAAGGCACAGCCTCAGTAGGGCGCCCACGACACGATGACGACCTTGCGACCCCGGAGCGACGAGAGCCGGAAATCGTTGCCGTCGACGTCGTCGAGGACGAGTTCCGGAGCCACGGCGCTGACCAGCGCTCGGCCTCCGAGTGACTCAGGACCGAGGGCCCACAGACCAGCCGCCTCATCATGGACCAGCGCCATGCCCAGGCGCTCCGCTGTCGCCGGGAGATCGAACGAGCCCAACGGGTCGAGCGGTACGCACACTTCGGCCTTGCACGCGCCCTCGGGCTTGATCTCCCAGCCGGTGGCCGCGGCGAACTGCTCGGCCGTGATGTCGAGCGAATCCAGGATCATGCGACGAGGGTAGCCCGAGGCATGCGTCACCCCGGCGACGTGTTGCTGTTTGCTGTCACCCCGGAGGTTTTCCCCGACTCCGCAAACAACGCCTCGGCCCCGCACGAAACAACACGGGATTGAGAGACCAACTTCTCGGGTACATGCGCTGGGGCTCGACGCGCTCTGCGCTGGACGTGGCCTGGGCATGAAGACCGGAAGGAAACTTGGCCATGGGAATGATCCGTAAGACGATGTCGATTGGCACGCTCGGCCTGGTGTCGTTCCGCAGCAAGTCCGAGAGACTGGCCCGAGCCGAGACCACGCTGGGCGAGGTCAGCCAGGCCCGGGATCTTGAACGCGCCGGTCGGGTGGAGGCCGAGACGAAGGCTCTCGCGGCGGAGGCGCAGTTGAAGCTGGCCAAGCACGAGGCGGCGGTGGCCCGCAAGCATGCCTCGAAGCTCCGCAAGCGAGGTACGCGGGGCAAGCGGCGGCCGAAGGTCTTGGCCGGGTTGGGGACGGCCATGGCGGCCGCGGCGAAGTCAGCTGAACCGGTGATCTCAACTGGTGTAGACTCGGCCCGAGACCTCACGCACACTCTCGCAGCCGGTTCACAGCAACTCGGTCGCCGGGCGAATCGCTCAGCGCGGCGGGCCAAGAAGCGGGCCAAGCCCACGCTCAGGAGCGGAGCCGAGTCGGCACAGCAGGCCGCGCACGACGTGGCCGTGGCCAGTAGGAAGCTCGGTCGAACGAGCCGGAAATCTCTGAAGCGGGCGGGGGCGACGGCCACCGACCAGGCCAAGCACCTGGCAGAGTCGGCCCAGGCGGCGGTGAGCGAGACGCTCCACCGCTGATCAGCGAACCCGGCACCGGCTTCATGGGGATGCCGCCGTCCACACGATCGGGAACTGGGACGGGTCGAGCGCGAGCGAGCCGGGTGCGCCGGGTGAGAGTCCGCGGCTGTAGATGGGGTGGCGCTCGGTCGGGTGATGGGCGGTGCCCAGACGGCCGAGATGGCTGACGATGCTGCGGCGGTGACGGTCGCTGCGCTCGTTCGACGGGCTGCCGTGGAATGTCCACCCGTGGTGGAACGCCGCCCCGCCGGCTGCGACCTCCACGGGTACCAGCAGGCTCTCGACGTCCACACCGGCTGGCGCTTGGGCGCGGGCCAGAGCCAGCCAGTCGTCGGGGGCATGGAAGTTGTCGCCCATGGTGGTGGGCGGCCAGCGGTGTGAACCCCGCACGTACCAGATGGTCCCGGTGTCGGCGGCGGTGTCGTCGAGGGCCATCCAGCAGGTCGTCATGTTCACCGGATCCAGCCAGCCGTTGTACGCGTTGTCGCGGTGGGCGCCGATGGCCTGGCCGAGGGGCGGCTTCCACAACACGTTGTCCTGCAACAGGATCATCCCCTCAGCGCCTTCCAGGGACGCCGCGAACTCGCCCTGGCGAGCAGCGCACGTGGTGGCTGCAACCACCGGGTCGGCCTTCCACGCGTTGCAGAGCTGGAGGGTCAGGGGGGCGTCGACCGGGCCCCGAGCGTCGTTCACCTCGTCGGGCGCAACGCTGTTCGTCCACTCGCGCCGGAACAGTGGATCGATGCGGTCCAGGAGCGTCGCGACCTCCTCGTCGGGCAGGAACCGCTCGACGATCACGAACCCGTCACCGTGGTACGCCTCGATCTGCAGGGCTGTGGGCCTCATGACCTTTCCCCTCCATTGCCACCGAGCTTAGAATCCCAGGAAACCTTGTTTCTCCAGATTCAACATCCCCTGCGGTTCGATCACGGGAGAGAGTGATGGCGCTACCCGAATCGGCTCGGTTCGTGGTCATCGGGGCCGGGGTTCACGGGCTGTCGACGGCGTGGCACCTGGCCCAGGAGCTCGAGGCCCGGGGGACGGGCTGGGGCGGCGACGTGGTGGTGATCGACAAGAACGGTGTCGGAGCCGGGGCTTCGGGCATTGCGTGCGGTGTCATTCGCAACAACTACTACCAGCCGGCCATGCGCCGGCTCATGGCCCACTCGGTCGGGGTCTGGGAGTCCGATCCCGAGGCCTTCAGCTACCACCCCGTCGGCTACATGCAGATCTCGCCTGAGGTCATGCACGAGCAGGTCGGGCGCATCCACGCTGAGCAGCGAGACATCGGCTACGAGTCGACCTTCATCGAGGGCGAGACCGAGAGCCGCCTCTACATGCAGGCCATGTTCCCCGACTGGCAGGCCCGCAACATCACGTCCGTGCTCCATGAGCGCCGCGGCGGGTACGCGAACAACATCGCATCGATGCTCGGTCTGGCGGCCAAGGCCCGAGCCGAAGGCGTTCGGATCTTCACCGGGACCCGGGTCACAGGCCTGAATGTCGAGGGTGGCGCCGTCACTGCGGTCGAGACCGATCAGGGCACGATCCGCTGCGAGCAGGTCGTGGTGGGAGCGGGCCCGTGGGTGCGGGATTTCTGGAGCATGCTCGACCTGCCCGACACCGTGACGGTCGTCGGTCGCGACGGCCGCTCGTATGAGCGACCCATGTGGACGTACTGGTGCCTGGAGGAAGGCACGCTGGGCGTCGAGCCCACCTATCTGACCGATTCTCGGGGGCTGATGCCTCCGGTGATCCACGTCGACACCGACGCCCCGCTGCTTGACGATGTCGACGGCACGGTGATCACCGACGGGCTCTGGGGCATCTATTTCAAGCCCGACTTCAACTTCGGCGGCATTCAGGGCGGGGCCATGCCCTACATCGTCGACAAGCCGCTCGACCAGGTGGCCGTCGACCCGTACGGCACGGCCAGCCCCGATTTCGTGGTGGGAACCAGCTTCAAGCGGATGTGGACCTCGGCGTTGGCTCACTGCCTCAAGCGCTTCGAGGGCAAGGGCCATCTGTTCAAGGACGAGCCGTCGGGCGGGCTGGGATGCTTCACCCCCGACAGCTTCCCCATGTTCGACACGTTCTGCGAGAACGTCTTTGTGATCGCCGACTCCAATCACGGGTACAAGATGATCGGCGTCGGGGCCTTGGTGGCCAAGCAGATCCTGGGCGAGCCCCAAGAGCTGCTGCACCCGTTCCGTTTCGCCCGCTACGCCGAGGGCGACCTGCATCCGGTCAGCAATTCGCCCTTCCCCTGGAGCTGAACCCCGGCCGGCAGCGCCCTGGCCGGCACCGCCACGGCTGCTGCCTCTTTGGCCCTCCGACCCCCAACGACCGGCCCGTCATCTGAGCACGAGGAGATCGACATGAGCGACAAGCGATGGGGGAGCGAGCCGTTCTGGGGGCTGGGCGCGGAGTGGGACCCCGACTGGCTGCTGACCGAGCGCCAGAAGGAGCTACGGGCGACGATCATCGAGCTCTGCGAACGCGAGATGCGAAGCAACGCCAAGCGTTTCGACGACACCCTCGAATACCCGCGGCGCAACCTCGAGCTGCTCGGCGAGCACGGATTCCTGGCCCTCACCGTCCCCGAGGAGTACGGGGGCCTGGGCGAGAACCATGTGGCCTACGCCATGGTGTGCGAGACGATCGCCCGCTACGGCTGCGCGTCGACGGCGATGTGCTACGTGATGCACATGGGCGCTGTGAACGCCATCATGCTGCGCCCCACCGAGCATCTGATCGACAAGTACATCCGCCCCTTGAACAGCGGCAAGATCGGCACGCTGTCGTATAGCGACCCCGAGACGGGGAGCCATTTCTGGTACCCGATCTCGTCGGGCGCCGAGCGGGCCGACGGCGGGTTCAACGTCCGTAAGAAGGCGTCGTGGACGACCTCGGCCGGGTTCGCCGATTTCTACGTGGTGCAGACCACCAGCCCCGATTTCTCGTGGTACGACGACCTTTCGGTGTTCGTCGTCGACAAGGAGGACGCCCAGGCCCGGCCCGAGCTGTGGGACGCGTTGGGCTTGCGCGGTAACCAGTCGGGTTCGTTGAACATCGCCGGGTTCGTCCCCGAGAACCAGATCATCGGGCCGGTCGGCGATGGCGCAGCGTCGAACGACGAGTCGGTCGATCCCTGGTTCCTGATCGGATCGTCGTCGGTGTGGAACGGCATCGCGCTCGGGGCCATCGACATCACCAAGCGGCACACGACGCGGAAGAAGCACGTCGACGTGGGCCTGAGAGTCTGCGACTACCCGACGATCCAGGATTACGTCGGCGAGTGCGTCATGGACACCAACGCCAAGCGCCTCTTCACCCTGTCTGTGGCCCAGGCCTGCGACGCGGTCACCGAGAACAACACGCGCCGGCTGGAGCCCGGCGAGTTCGCTCGCGCCGATCTGCTGCACTGGCTGTGGCAGATCAAGTTCGAGGCGGCCAAGAACGTGGCCAACGTGTGCGACAAGATGCTGCATGCCTGCGGTGGCTCCGGTTACAAACGCGACATGGAGCTCGAGCGGTATCTCCGTGACGGCAAGGCCGGCTGGGTCATGGGTCCCACCAACGAGGTGCTGCGCCAGTTCGTCGGCAAGGCCGTGCTCCTCGGCTTCGAGTCGCTCGACTACTGGAATCAAGCCGTCAACGAGCGGGCCATCGACAACGAGGTGAAGAAGCTCGACGCCAAAGGCAAGCGGGCCTTGGCTGAACGGCTTCTCGCCGAGGCGATCGACGACGAAGCCAAGGGCGCCAAGGGAACCGTCAAGACCGCGTCCTGAGCGTGAGCCCGATCCAGCCTCGCGTCCGCATGCCCGGTCTCACGCTCGGCGAACCGGGTGTCGAGCGATATCGGGTACCGGCCGGTGGCTCCGTGGTGCTGGCCCTCGCCGGCGACGACCGGCTCGAGATCACTGATCCCGAAGGCGCCGGGCGCTGCGAGTTGAGCGCGTGGGGCCCCGACGGGCATGACGCACTGGCGGCACTGGGCGCGCGGGCTGACGGACGAGCGGAAGGCCTGGCGGCCATCGCGGGCCTGACAGGCACCATGTCGGATGCGGGAATGGAGCGTCGGGCGGACGGCCCCGCTGGCACTCTGGTGCACGCTCTCTCAGCGCTTGGGGTTGATCCGATGGCTGCTGTGGCGGTGCGGTTGTTCGGTCGGGCGTCGCCACCGGACGAGACGACGGCCTTCACGGCCACCGACGACCTCGTGGTGGCGATCGTCTCGCCACCGAGCACGATGGCCGTCGACGAGCACGACCCGTCGGCCGAGTTCCGGGTGATGGTGCACCGGGCCCGACCCCTCCCATCCTCCACGCAGAGCGTGCTACCCCTCCCCCTGGCGCTGCCGGTCCTGCTCGACCAGCGGGTCGACCGGGCGACGGCCTGCGCGTACGAGGTGACCGCCGGACAGTGGGTGCAGATCATCGACGTGGAGGGTCGTCAATGCTCGGATCTCTTGGCGTTCAATGCCCGGCAGCTCCAGGCCGGGGTCGAACGGGGGATCGATCCCACGACGACCCGGAGCTTGCTCGGGGCGCTCTATCCCGGCCCGGGCCTCTGGTCGAAGTACTACGACCAGGACATGGTGCCGCTGCTCGAGGTGGTGCGCGACACCGTCGGCCGGCACGACACGTTCGGACTCGCCTGTACCGCCAAGTACTACGAAGACATGGGCTATCCCGGTCATGCCAACTGCTCGGAGAACTTCAACGCGGCCCTGGCGCCCTTCGGGATCGAGCCTCGCCGGGGCTGGCCGGCGGTGAACCTCTGGTACAACACGATGATCGGCGCGGGCAACGCCATCTATCTCGACGAGCCCTGGAGCCGGCCCGGTGACTACGTGCTCATGCGGGCGCTCACCGATCTCGTCGTCGGCTCGTCGGCCTGCCCGGACGACATCGACCCCACCAACGCCTGGAACCCCACCGACGTCCACGTGCGGGTGTACGACGCCGCCCGCACCTTCACGAAGGCGATCTCGCACCGCGTGACCCCTGATGCCGACCCCGTCCTGACCCAGGAGACCGCGTTCGCCCCGTGCTGGGGCGAGCTCACCCGGCGGGTCACCGAATACCGGGGCTTCTGGCTCCCGACGTCGTTCTCGAACGAGGGGGCGGTGGCCGAGTACTGGGCGTGCCGGGAACGGGCGGTGGTGATCGACCTGTCGCCCCTGCGGAAGTTCGAGGTGACGGGGCCCGACGCCGAGCCCTTGCTCCAGGCTGCGCTCACGCGCGACATCCGGAAGCTCGCGGTGGGCCAGGTGGTGTACTCGGCCATGTGCACCGAGACCGGGGGGATGCTCGACGACGTCACCGTGTTCCGGCTCGGGCCCGACCTGTTCCGGGTGGTTGGCGGTGACGAGCACGACGGGGTGTGGCTGCGGGAGCTGGCGGAACGACTCGGCTATCGGGTCTGGGTACGGCACTCGACGAGCCAGCTCCACAACCTGGCGGTGCAGGGACCGGCGTCGCGGGCGATCGTGCGAGAGATCGTCTGGACCCCGCCGGCGCAACCCGCGATCGACGAGCTGAAGTGGTTCCGCTTCACGATCGGCCGCATCGGCGGCTACGACGGCCCGGCCGTGCTGGTGTCGCGGACGGGTTACTCGGGCGAGCTGGGGTATGAGCTGTGGTGTCACCCGCGTGACGCCCGGGCGATTTGGGACGCCGTGTGGGAGGCCGGCCGTCCCCATGGCCTGACGCCCCTTGGGCTCGACGCCCTCGACGTGCTGCGGATCGAGGCGGGCCTGGTGTTCGCCGGATACGAGTTCGACGATCAGGTCGACCCCTACGAGGCGGCGATCGGCTTCACGGTCGCGCTCGACAAGGGCCACCCGTCCGACCGGATCGATCGCCCCAACCCCGGTGACGTCGAGGCTGGTGATATCGAGACCGGCGACGATTTCATCGGCCGCGATGCCTTGCGCCGCCGCAAGGCCAATCCCCAGCGGGTTTTGGTGGGTCTGGAGCTGGCCGGGAACGAGACGGCTGCCCACGGCGACCCGGTCCACCTGGGCCGGCCTCGGGTCGGCGTGGTCACGAGTGGCTGTCGCTCACCCTGGCTGGGAACGAACATCGCCCTGGCCCGGGTCAACGTCGAGGTGGCCACCCTCGGGACCGAGCTGGAGATCGGCAAGATCGACGGTCACCAGAAACGCCTCCCGGCCCAGGTCGTGCGCTTCCCCTTCTACGACCCCGACAAGACCAAACCCCGCTCGTAACCCGGTGGGGTACGGCTACGGGACGATGAGGACGGGGCAGGGGGCGTGGTGGACGACCCGCTGGCTCACGCTGCCGAGCGCGGCGCCGGTCCAGGCACCGTGACCGCGTGAGCCCACCATGATCACGTCGGCTCGCTCAGCCTTGGCTGTCTCGCAGATCTCCCAGGCCGCGCCGCGGGCACCGGGCCGGGCAAACAGGGTCTGGGCGACCTTCCCCCCGACCGCTTCGACGCGGACCTTGGTGGCTTCGAGGAGCTCACGGGCGGTCGCCTCCGACTCTTCGTGAGCAGCCCCGCGCGACGGCCATACGTCGAGGACGTGGAGCAGGACGACCGCTCCACCGGTCGAGGCCGAGAGCCGCCCCGCGGTCTCGATGAGTGCGTCACTTCCGGTCGAACCGTCGACCCCGACCACGATGCGCTCGAACATGATGTCCTCCCTGGTGCGCGTGCGTTCTTCTCCCAGGGTGCGCCGTTCGCTCGTGGACCATCCAGTGCCACTCGTCGCTCGTCGAGGGCCGATGGGCCCCTTCAGGGGCGGTAGCGGCTGCGGTGGAAGATCAGCGGCTCGCTGTCGGCACTGTCGACGGCCTCCACGCGGCCCACGAGGATCACGTGGTCGCCACCGTGGAACCAGTGCTCGAGCCGACACTCCATTGTGGCGTGGCACCCGTCGAGCAGGGGGAGCGCGCTCTCGGTGAGGCGATGAGCGACGCCGGCGAACTTGTCGTCGCTCGGACGGGCGAAGTGACCCGAGAGCGCTTCCTGGTCGGCCGCGAGCACGTTGACGGCGAACGGACGGCCGATGGCGAAGCCAGCCATGCTCGGCGCCCGGCGGTTGAGGCAGATCAGCACGAGGGGCGGATCGAGCGACACCGACGTGAACGAGTTGGCCGTGAACCCGAGCGGACGGCCGTCGTCGGGGCTCGGGGTGGTCACGACCGTGACCCCGGTGGCGAACGATCCGACCGCCCGCTTGAACGCCGCGACGTCGACGGTGGCCCCGGCTGCGCCGTCGTCGGCCAGCGGCGAAGGCGGTCCGTCGGGGAAGCTCACGGCTCGGGCCGGGGCTGCACATGGCCGAAACCGAAGCGCCCCTTGATGCACAGGTTTCCATGGGTGATGTCGTGGTCAGCCGGCGACGTGACCTTGACGATCGTGTTGTCCTGCACATGGAGCGTGAGGTTGCAGCCCACGCCGCAGTACGGGCAGATGGTGTCGGTGGCGGTCTGACGCGACTCGTCCCACGTTCCCGCGAGGCGCATGTCGAACTCCACCTTGGGTGTGAGGGCGCCGGTCGGGCAGACGGCGATGCAGTTGCCGCAATACACACAGGCCGAGTCGGGCAGCCCCAGCGCGAACTCGGTGGAGATCCGGGCGTCGAAACCCCGGCCGGCCACGGTGATGGCGAACGTGTTCTGCCACTGCTCGCCGCACGCATCGACGCACTGGTAGCACAGGATGCACTTGCCGTAGTCGCGAACGTAAAGGTCGTTGTCGACCTTGGCCGGCTGGAGCACCGTCTCGGCGTGATCACCGGTGACCGCGTGGTGATGGCCGGTCCGGGCGGCGTCACGCTGGCCTTCGCCGGAGACGGCGGGAGGGCCGTGGCGGGTCGGGTCGGCGCCGTACTCCTCGTTCCAGCGGGCGACGTTCGGCGTGGTCGAGAGGTCGACCGATGAGCCCAGGAGCTCCAAGACCATGCGGCGGCTGTGGTTCACCCGATCGGTGTTCGTGCGGACGATCATCCCCGGCTCGACGGTGCGCGAGCACGACGGTACGAGCACCCGCGAACCTTCGAGCTCCACCATGCACACCCGGCAGGCGTTCTTGGCGGTGATCGTGTCGCCGAAGCACAGCGTGGGGATGTCGCAGCCCTGGCGCCGACACGTCTCGAGGAGCGTCGAGCCTTCGGGAACCTTGACGGTCTCGCCGTCGATGGTGAGCTCGACGGCGCGGGCCGGGGCCCGGACGTTCACCGGTGCACCGCTCGCGCTCACCTGAACACCCCCAAGCGTTCGATGGCCGACTCGACGGCGTTGGCGGCAGTCTGGCCGAGCCCGCAGATCGATGCGTCGCGCATCACCTGGGCCAGGTCGGCCAACAGCGCCAGGTCGTCGCCGCGGGACCCGGACCCGGCGCCCACGTCGGCGCCCCGACCGGCCAAGCGGCGCAAGGCTTCCTCCTGGCGGACGGTCCCCACGCGACAGGGGACGCACTGCCCGCATGACTCGTCGCGGAAGAACTCGGCGACGCGCAGCACGAAGGCCGTGAGGTCGACGGTGTCGTCGAGCACGAGCACCACGCCCGAGCCCAGCGACGCTCCGACGGCTCGGGTGCCCTCGAAGGTGAGCGGCACGTCGAGCCCGTCGGGCGTGATGAAACTCCCCGCGGCTCCTCCGAGCAGCACGGCACGGAGCGGCCGCCCGTCGATCACGCCGCCAGCCTTGGCGAGCAACTGGGCCAAGGTGATCCCGAAGGGCACCTCGTACACGCCGGGCACCGCGACCCGTCCGGAGACGCAGAACAACTTGGTGCCCGTCGACCCTTCGGTGCCCACACCGGCATAGGCGGGCCCACCACCGAGCAGGATCGGGAGGACGTTCACCAGGGTCTCGACGTTGTTGACGAGCGTGGGCTGACCGAACAGGCCGGCATCGACGGGAAACGGGGGCTTGTTCCGGGGCTCGCCGCGCAGCCCCTCGATCGAGTTGAAGATCGCCGTCTCCTCGCCGCAGATGTAGGCGCCGGCTCCGCGGAACACGACCACGTCGAAACGGAAACCCATCCCCATCACGTCGTCGCCCAGGAAGCCCCGTTGGCGGGCCTCGGCGATGGCGTGCTCGATGTGCGCGCGGGCCCGGGGATACTCGCCCCGCAGGTACAGGTATCCGGTCTCGCAGCCTGCGGCATACCCGGCGATGGTCATGGCCTCGATGACCGCGAAGGGATCGCCTTCGAGCAGCGCTCGATCCTTGAACGTGCCGGGCTCCGACTCGTCGGCGTTGCACACGAGCCAGTGGGGCCTCACCGGGTTCCGGGCCACGGCGTCCCACTTGCGCCCTGCGGGGAAGGCCGCTCCGCCACGCCCGAGGAGGCGCGAGTCGCTGATCTCGCGAATCACCCCGGCGGGCCCGAGCGCGACCGCCCGGCGCAGCGCTTCGTAACCGCCGTGGGCGCGGTAGTCGTCGAGGCTGGTCGGGTCGACAACGCCGATCCGACGCAACAGCACCAGCGACTCCCGCTCTCCTAGGGCCGCTTGGGCCGCTTGGGGAATGGCCGCACCCGGCGCGTCCTCCGGAGGCGGCGCTGATCCCGTGGCGACGGCTGCGATCGCCGATGTCGTGGCCGGGGCGATGACCGCGGCCGACGGGTGCTCGCCGGCTTCGATGACCAGCGCGGCAGGCGCCCGCTCACAGACCCCGAGGCATGGCGACCGATGCCACGTCGCCGCTCCGTCGACCGTCGGCTCACCAGGAGCTCCGAGGGCGATCGTCAGCTCGGCTTCCAACGCTCCCGCCCCAGCCGCCAAGCAGGCCAGGTCGGTGCACACATGAACGACCCGGGGCGGCTGCGGGGTCGGCGAGAACAGGGCGTAGAACGTCATGACGCCGTAGGCGTCGGCCGGAGGCACCGAAAGCCGTTGGCACACGTAGTTGAGCCCGCCCGGGCTCACCCAGCCGACCCGATCTTGCAACGCATGTAACGCAGGGAGGAGCTGCGGGCGCTGGTCGCGAGCCTGGGCCCCGCCCCGGCCGCTGTGCCGGTCGCCACTCATCCGGGCGCCGCCCGTCCACCCTGACGCCGGCGGGCCGAGCAGGGAATCGACCGCGGACCGCTCCGTGTCGCTGGCTCGGGCGTCGAGGAAGTGCAGGTCCATCAGGCTCCCGTGGGGACGAGCTTGTCGATGCGGACCGCCGCCGCCTTGAATTCCGCGGTTCCCGACTTGGGATCCCAGGCCTCGATGGTGAGCTGGTTGGTGTCGATGTCGTCGGGGAAGTGCATCGTCATGAACACCAGGCCCGGGCGCAAGCCGGGATCGATGCGGGTGGGGACCGTCAGCGAACCGCGCCTCGACGACACCAGCACGGTCTCGTCAGCCTCGAGCCCCAGTCGGGCGGCGTCTTCGGGCGACACGTCGACCGTCTCGCCGAAGCGCAGAGGCGACGACATGGCGCCCGACTGCACGCCGGTGTTGTACGAGTCGAGCCGCCTCCCGGTGGTGAGGCGCAAGGGGAACTCGTCGGAGATCTCATCGACGGGAGCGCTGTGCACGACGACCGAGAATGGCGCCAACCGGCCCCGCGCAGCCGGAACGTCCGACCAGAGACGGCCGTGGAGATAACTCGGTTCGAGCTCGGTGTCGGACGGGCACGGCCACTGGATGCCGCCGAGTTCCTCGATGCGGGCGTACGACATGCCGGCGTGCATCGGGCTCAGCGAGCGGACCTCGTTCCAGATGTCTTCCTTCTTGTTCACCTTGTCCAGTCGATTGACAAACGACAAATTCGCCTGGAAGGTTGCGGGGACGTATTTTCCTGCTGCCATGTCGGCGTGGTGAT
>JANLSK010000046.1:0-14328 GCA_031362415.1 Actinomycetes bacterium
CGTCGCGCTCGGCATCGGTGGACTGCCACGTGGACGCATCGTCGAGATCTTCGGGCCGGAGAGTTCAGGTAAGACGACGCTGCTCTACCACGTCATCGCGCAAGCCCAGAAGGCCGGCGGGCTCGCGGCGTTCATCGACGCCGAGCACGCCATGGATCCGCAGTACGCGCGACGGATCGGCGTCGACATCGACGAGCTCCTGGTGTCGCAACCCGACCACGGTGAGCAGGCCCTCGAAATCGCGGACCTTCTCGTGCGCTCAGGCGCACTCGACATCGTCGCGATCGACTCGGTGGCGGCCCTCACCCCGAAAGCCGAGATCGAGGGCGTGATGGGCGACACGCACGTCGGTCTGCAGGCCCGCCTCATGTCCCAGGCGCTGCGCAAGCTCACCGCCAACCTCAACAAGACCGACACGATCCTCATCTTCATCAACCAGCTCCGCGAGAAGATCGGGGTCATGTTCGGCAGCCCGGAGACCACGCCGGGAGGGCGGGCGCTGAAGTTCTACAGCTCGGTCCGGCTCGACATCCGCCGCATCGAGTCCATCAAGGACGGCCCCGAGGTCGTGGGCAACCGCACCCGGGTCAAGGTCGTGAAGAACAAGGTGAGCTCGCCGTTCAAGCAGGCCGAGTTCGACATCATGTACGGCAGGGGCATCAGCCGTGAGGGCTCGGTGCTCGACATGGCCGTCGATCTGGCGATCGTCAAGAAGTCCGGGGCCTGGTACACCTACGACGGTGAGCAGCTCGGCCAGGGACGGGAGAACGTCAAGACGTTCCTCATCGAGAGCCCTGAGCTCATGGTCGAGCTCAGCGAGAAGATCAAGCAGACCGTGGGGCTCACGTCCGACGGTTCCGACAGTGCCCTTTCGGTCGACGACATCGATCTGGCCGAGGTCGACATCGATTGAGGGGTCGTCCGGCGCCAACGGGCCCGTACACTTCCCCCGTGACCCGCCGCTTCCACATCCGCACCTTCGGGTGCCAGATGAACGAGCACGATTCCGAACGCATCGCCGGTCTGCTCGTGGCCGACGGCATGGAGGCCACCACCGACGCCGAGACGGCCGACGTGGTGGTCCTCAACACCTGCTGCATCCGTGAGAACGCCGACAACAAGCTCTATGGCCATCTCGGCCATCTGGCGTCGTTGAAAGCCCTCCGCCCCGATGTCCAGATCGCCGTCGCGGGCTGCCTCGCCCAGAAGGATCGCGAGGCGATCCAGACACGAGCACCCCACGTCGATGTCGTGTTCGGTACCCACAACCTCGACCGGGCCGCGGTGCTGCTCGACCAGGCTCGACGCTCGGGACCGGTCATGGAGATCCTCGAGGAGTCCGAGACGTTCCCATCGGCGCTGCCGGCCCGGCGCGACGTCGAGCATGCCGCGTGGGTCACCATCCAGATCGGTTGCGACAACTCGTGCGCCTTCTGCATCGTGCCCGCCGTACGGGGCAAGGAGATCAGCCGACGCCTGGGTGACATCGTGCACGAGGTCGAGGGGCTTGCCGCCGACGGCGTCACCGAGATCACGCTCCTCGGTCAGAACGTGAACTCCTACGGGCGCGATCTCGGGGCCGGGCAGTGGCGGCCCCTGTTCGCCGACCTGTTGCGCGCGGTCGACGGGGTGTCTGGGATCCGGCGGGTCCGCTACACGTCCCCGCATCCGAAGGACCTCCGTCCCGAGACCGCAAGCGCCATGGCCGAGTGCCCGTCGGTGTGCGAGCACCTGCACCTGCCCCTGCAGTCGGGGAGCGACCGGGTGCTGGCCCGGATGCATCGGGGCTACACGGCCCAGCGTTACCTCGAACGGCTGGCCATGGCCCGGGCCGCCGTCGCCGACCTTGCCGTCACCACCGACATCATCGTGGGGTTCCCCGGCGAAACCGACGACGACTTCGCGTCCACGGTCGAGGTGGCCCGCGAGGCCAACTACGACAGCGTGTACACGTTCGTGTTCTCGCCTCGTCCCGGCACCGAAGCGGCGCTGATGGTCGACGAGTTCATCCCCGAGGCGGTGTCCCGTCAACGCATGCGTCGACTGGTCGAGGTGGTCGAGGCCAGTGCCCTGGAGCGGGCCCGAGCGCGCATCGGGCGGGTCGAGGAAGTGCTCGTCGAGGGCCCGTCCAAGAAGGACGTGGCCATGCTCTCGGCCCGTACCCGGCAGAACAAGCTCGTCCACTTCGCAGCCGACCTGCGGCCCGGTTCCTACGCGGAGGTCGAGATCACCGCAGCGGCGCCCCACCATTTGGCCGGGCGCATGGTCCGGGTCACGAGCGTGCCCCGGCGCCTCCGCATCCGGATCCCGGTCTCCGCCCACGTCGGCCTCCTCGAGCCCAGCAACGCGGGCCATCCTGGTCACGCTGATCAGCCAGGCCAGGCCGCGCCCGAGGCCGTTCCGACGATCTCCCTGAGCCCCGATGCCGGCTGAGACGTCCGATGCCGGCTCCCGTCTGCTCGTTCCCCGCCCGACCGTCGGGAGCCCGTCATTCCCGCGTCGAGCCGACGACCTCGCCGATCAGCCCCCGGGGCGGACGCATCTCGCCCTCGTCGGTCCCACGGCCTCGGGGAAGTCGAGCCTGGCCCAGGCCATCGCCGAACGCCTCGGTGACATCGAGATCGTGACCCTCGATTCGATGCAGGTCTACCGCGGGATGGACCTCGGAACGGCCAAGCCGTCCCCGGCCGAGCAGCGGCGGGTGCGTCATCACCTCCTCGACATGGTCGATCCCGACGAGGAGTGGTCGGTCGCTCGAACTCAGTCGACCGTCGTCGAGGCGCTGACGGCGATCGAGGGTCGCGGCCACCGGGCCTGCCTCGTGGGGGGTACCGGGCTCTACGTGCAGGCCGTGGTCGACGGGCTGACGTTGCCCGGTGACTTCCCGACGATCCGGGCCCGGCTGGAGACCACGGCATCGAGCGCCGAAGGCCTGGCCCGGCTCCACGCCGAACTCGTCGCGCTCGATCCCCAGGCGGCCCGACGCATCGAGCCGACGAACAGCCGGCGAGTGGTCCGGGCGCTCGAGGTGCTGGCCGGGACCGGTCGACCGTTCTCGTCGTTCGGACCTGGAATGACGTCGTACAACGCCCCCGTGTTTCCGGTGCGATTGGCCGGGATCTGGCTCCCCCGACCGCTCCTGGCGGGCCGGATCGAGCGCCGAGCCCGGGCCATGCTGGCTGCGGGCTTGGTCGAGGAGGTCACGACGTTGGCTCGGCGCCATCCGGAAATGTCGCGTACCGCAGCCCAGGCCATCGGCTACAAAGAGCTCCTGTCAGGCCGACCGACCGACGAGGTCCTCCCGCAGATCGTTGCCCGCACCCGTTCGCTGGCCCGCCGTCAGCGCATGTGGTTCCGGCGTGATCCCCGGATCACCTGGTTCGCGACCGGCGACGATCCCGAACGACTCGTCGGAGCGCTGCTCGCCGGTTGGGCCCTCGACAACGTCCCCCGCACATCCGTGTCGCAGACCCAGACCGCCCATCCCCGCATCAGCGCCGCCGGCTGAACCGGCCAGGAACCCCATGGAACCGGTGCACCTCCACAAGCTCCACGCCACCGGCAACGATTTCCTCGTGGCGGTCGACCTCACCGACGGGCTCGGCGCGCGTCTCGACGCAGCAGCCCTGTGCGATCGGCATCGGGGGATCGGTGCCGACGGCCTGATCCGGATTCTCGCGGGCCGCGACGGTTGCGATCTCACGATGGTGCTCACCAACGCCGACGGCGGCCGGGCCGAGATGAGCGGCAACGGCGTTCGGGCCCTCGCCAGTGTCGCCGTCGCCCGGGGCCTCGTCGCCGGCCCCGAGTTCCGCCTGGCCACCGACGCCGGCGTCAGGTCGGTCACGGTGGAGTGTGACGCCGCCGGCCGCGTGGTCGAGGCCCACCTCGACATGGGTCCGGCGCGCTGGGGGGCATCCGAAGTCGAAGTGGAATCCGGCGCCGAGGCCGGCCCCGTCATGGTGCGCTACGTCGGCGACGAGGTCGACATGGGCAATCCCCATTTCGTCGTGTTCGTCGACGATCCCGCTGCTGTCGACCTGCTGAGGCACGGTCCGCTGATCGAGCGTCATCCCCGCTTTCCCCGGCGCACGAACGTCCATTTCGTGCGGGTCGCGTCGCCTGATCGACTGCACATGGTGATCTGGGAGCGAGGCGCAGGCGCGACCCTGTCGTGTGGCACGGGCGCCTGTGCCGCCGCCGCCGCCGCTCACCGGCGCGGCTTCGTCGGCCCCGAGGTGGCGGTCGAGGTGCCCGGCGGCGTGCTCACGGTGAGCATCACGGATTCGACGATCGTGCTCGGCGGTCCGGTCGCCACGGTCTTCGAGGTCGATGTGGTCCCCGAGGACCTGGCCCTGAGCAGGGCTCGTGTCTCGACGGGGCGGCGTTGAGCGCGGGACACGCCGGTCGGGCCGGCCGCCGTCTCTCCGCATCCGAGACCGATCTTGCCGTCGTCCGCCAGCGGGCCTTGGTGGTGGGTGTGGCCCTCGACGGCGACGTCGACCTCGACGATGGCCTCGACGAGCTGATGCTGCTCACCGACACCGCGGGTGCCGAACCCGTCGAGAGGATCTCGCAACGTCGCGATGCGCCCGATCCAGCCACGTATCTGGGCACGGGCAAGCTCGAGGAGCTGCGCCAGCTCGTCGAGGGGCAAGACGTCGATCTCGTCGTGTTCGACGGCGAGCTCTCTCCGGCCCAGCAACGCAACCTCGAGAAGGTGCTCAAGGTCGACGTGGTCGATCGGGTCGCGCTGATCCTCGACATCTTCGCCCTCCACGCCCGAAGTCGTGAAGGCATGCTGCAGGTCGAGCTGGCCCAACTGCGATACCGGCTGCCGCGCCTGCGGGGCAAGGGCCTCCAGCTTTCTCGCCTGGGTGGTGGCATCGGGACCCGGGGTCCGGGCGAGACGCAGCTCGAGGTCGATCGCCGGCGCATCCTCCGCCGCATCTCCAAGCTGGAGGGCGATCTCCGCAAGCTCAGCGGCACCCGGGCCACCCAGCGCAAGGCCCGTCGCCGCTCCGAGCATGCCGAGGTGGCCCTCGTCGGCTACACCAACGCCGGAAAGTCGACGGTCCTCAACCGACTCACCGCCGCCGACGTCCTGGTGGAGGATCGACTCTTTTCGACCCTCGATCCGACCGTCAGGCAGCTCCGCCTCCCCGGCGGGGAGACCGTTGCGCTCACCGATACGGTGGGCTTCGTGCGTCGGCTCCCGCACCAGCTGGTGCAGGCGTTCCGGTCGACGCTCGAACAGGTGGCCGGGGCCGACATGCTCGTGCACGTGCTCGACGGCTCGACGCCCGACCCCGAGGCCCACATGGAGGCCGTCCACACCGTGTTGCGGGAGATCGGGGCCGACGACCTGCCGGTCCTCATCGCCGTGAACAAGATCGATCGGGCTGACGAGGCCGTCGTCGCCCGCCTGCTCCGCCGCTACCCGGGCACCGTCGCCATCTCCGCGCTCACCGGGGAGGGACTCGACGGGCTCGTGGCGGCGATCGCCGAGCACCTCCGCGCTGGAACGACCGAGGTGGAGCTCTCGATCCCGTTCGACCGGGGAGACGTCGTGGCCGCGTTGCACCGTGAGGGCGAGGTGCTCAACCAGGACCATGATGGTGGCGCCATTCGAGTCTCGGCTCGTCTGTCGAACGCGGGCGCGCAGCGCTTCGCCGAGTTCCGTGTGGTGCAGTCGAAATGAGCAGGTTCCACCGTCCGGTCGTCGTCGATCCGGTCGATCCGCTGAGCATCCCTGCCCTCGATCGGGAGCCCTCGATCGGCGAGCCCGACCAGTAGGCTCCGGCCCGTGGCTGCCCCCTTCGTCATCCCGCCGTATCCCTACGATCGCCTCGACGTGCTCAAGGCCAGCGCGGCTGAGGCCGTCGGCGGCCTTGTCGACTGCTCGATCGGCACACCCTGTGATCCGATGCCCGAGGTCGTGGTCTGGGCCATGGCGCAGTCGGCCGATGCCGGTGTCGGCTACCCCTCGTCGATCGGTTCCCTCGGACTGCGTGAGGCGGCCTGCGGCTGGATGCTCCGGCGCCTCGGCGTGGAGGTCTCGCCCGATCAGGTCACGAGCTGCGTCGGCACGAAGGAGGCGGTGGCCTCCCTTCCGCAGTATCTGCGGCTGCGCGACCCGTCTCGCGACACGGTGCTCTCGCCCGAGGTCGCGTACCCCACCTACGCCATGGGCGCCACCCTGGCCGGGTGTCGTTCGGTACCGGTACCCGTCGATGCCCACTGGCATCTCGATCTCGATCGCGTGTCCGACGAGGACGCCGAACGGGCGTTGCTGCTGTGGATCAACGAGCCGTCGAACCCGACCGGGTCGGTGGCCACCAACGACTGGTACCTCAAGGCTGTCGACTGGGCCCGGCGGCGGGGCATCATCGTGGCGTCCGACGAGTGCTACGCCGAGTTCGTCGCCGACCAGCCCCGCTCGAGCGCCCTCAGCGCCGGCACCGAAGGGGTGCTCGCCGTCCATTCGTTGTCGAAGCGCTCGAACATGGCGGGGATGCGGGTCGGTTTCATCGCCGGTGACGACGGGCTGGTCCACTATCTGGGCGAGCTGCGCAAGCACGCCGGGCTCATGATCCCCGGTCCCATCCAGGCCGCGGCAGCGGTGGCGCTGGCCGACGACGACCATGTCGACGAGCAGCTCGTCCGCTATGCCGAGCGCCGGGCGTTGTGGATCGACTGGCTCGACCGGAGCGATCTCGTCCACGACGGCGGTCCCGGCACCTTCTACCTGTGGATCCGTAGCCGCGACGAGACCTCGGCCATCCCCGTGCGCGGGGTGGCTGACGAGCACATCCGGGCCTGGGAGCTGACGGCTCGATTCGCCGAGACCGGGACCCTGGTGGCCCCGGGCGATCTCTACGGCGAGCGCCAGGCCCGTCACGTGCGGGTCGCGCTCGTGCAGCCGCTCGAGCGCCTCAGCCTCGCCCTCGACCGGATGTCGACGTCTCGGCGCTGATTCCGCTCGCCCCGTTCGCCCGCTCGCCCCGAGCCCCTTGTGAACCACCGGAGGATCCGTGAGTACCCATGCCCTGCTCGAGGCCACGATCACGTCCCTGTGGGACCATCGCGACGACATCGAAGCCCTCATGCCCCGCAGCCAGGCGCTCGAGGCCGTGAACGAGACCATCGCGCTGCTCGACTCGGGGGTGCTCCGTGTCGCCGAGCTGGCCGACGGCGACGTGGTCGTGCACTCGTGGCTCAAGCAGGCGATCTTGCTCATGTTCCGCCTGCGCGACATGGAGACGACCGAGCTCGGACCGTTCGAGTACGTCGACAAGGTGCCGCTCAAGCACGACTACGCCGCCGCTCGCGTGCGAGTGGTGCCGGGAGCGTCGGCCCGCTGGGGCTCGCACCTCGAACCGGGCGTCGTGATGATGCCGTCGTACGTGAACATCGGAGCCCGCGTGGGCGCGGGCACGATGGTCGACACCTGGGCCACGGTCGGTTCGTGCGCCCAGATCGGCGCCCGGGTGCATCTCTCGGGCGGGGTGGGCATCGGGGGGGTTCTCGAGCCGCCCCAGGCGGCGCCGGTGTTCGTGGGCGACGACACCATGATCGGGTCCCGGTGCATCGTGGCCGAAGGCGCTCGGGTCGGGCAGGGTGTCGTGCTCGGTGCCGGCGCCATCCTTACCGGATCGATCCCGGTGATCGACGCCCAGACCGGCGCCGAGCTGAGCCGCGGCGTCGTGCCCGACTGGTGCGTGGCGGTCTCGGCCACCCGATCACGAACCTTTGCCGGCGGGGAATTCGGGCTGCCCTGCGTCCTCGTCGTGAAGCGCCTGACCGAAGGTGAACGACACGACAAAGCCCAGCTCAACGACATCCTCCGAGACCACGGGGTCGCAACCTGATGGCTCGTCCCGGGCTCGACGTGGAGCCGCATGTCGCCCGAGCGTTGGTCGCGGTCCGCGAGCTCCCGTCTGACGATCTCCTTGCGCTCACCGCAGCCTTGGTCGACGTCCCGTCGGTCTCGCACGACGAGGCCCTCCTCGCCGATGTCGTCGAAGCCCGCGTGCGGGCCCGCGCGCCCCAACTCAGCGTCGAGCGGTTCGAGAACAACGTCGTCGCCCGCACCACGCTCGGCCGCGCGCAGCGCATCGTCCTCGCCGGTCATCTCGACACCGTGCCGGCCAACGGCAACGAGCGCGCCGAGATCGTGGGTACAACGCTGCGAGGACTGGGCTCGGCCGACATGAAGGGGGGCCTGGCGGCGATGCTGGCCCTGGCCGAACGGGCCAGCGGCGATCCCGAAGGGCTGGCGTTCGACCTCACGGTCGTGTTCTACGAGGGCGAGGAGGTTGCCGACGAGTTCAACGGACTCGGGCGCATGTTCGCCCACCGGCCTGCGCTCGTGGCCGGTGATTTCGCCATCGCGCTCGAACCCACCGACGGACGGGTCGAAGCTGGTTGCCAGGGCACGATCCACCTGCGGGCCACGGTGCACGGGTCCCGGGCCCACAGTGCCCGCCCGTGGATGGGTGACAACGCGATCCATGCCATGGCCCCGATCATCGAGCGCGTATCGATGTTCGGCAACCCCACGGTCGTGATCGACGGACTCGAGTACCGAGAGGCGATGCAGGTGGTGCGCATCGAGGGTGGGATCGCCAACAACGTCGTGCCCGACCGGTGCTCGATCGTCGTCAACCGTCGGTATGCGCCCCGGATCACCGTCGACGAGGCCGTCGAGGCGTCGATCGCGACCCTGGTGGACCATGCCTCGGCGTCGTCCGTCGAGGTCGAGGTCGTGGCGGCGTCGGGGGGCGCCCATCCCAACCTCGGTGACCCGCTCGTGGCCGGTTTCGTCGCCGGCACGGGGGTCGAGGTGGCCCCCAAGCTCGGGTGGACCGACGTGGCCCGCTTTGCTGCTCAGGGGATCCCGGCGCTCAACTTCGGACCCGGTGATCCGGCGATCGCCCACACGGCGGGGGAGTGGCTCGCTCTCGATGCGATCGAGCGCTGCCGTGACGTCCTCGACCGGTACCTGCGGTCGAGTCGCTGATGGAGAGCAGCTACGACCGCTTCGTGGCCCAGGCCCGGGTCCGCGTGAGCGGTTTCGCCTGGAGCTCGGCCGACGGGCCGGGACGGCGGGCTGCGGTGGCCGTGGTGATCGTCCCCGACGAGGTGGGCACGCCCAACTTCCTCATCACCCGCCGGGCCTCGAGACTCTCGAGTCACGCCGCGCAGTGGGCGCTCCCCGGTGGGCGCCTCGACGAGGGCGAGACGCCGGAGGACGCCGCCCGGCGCGAGCTCCGCGAGGAGCTTGGCGTCGATCTCGAACCAGCTGCGGTGCTCGGACGTCTCGACGACCTCCCCACGCGATCGGGCTACGTGATCACCCCCATCGTGATGGCCGCCAGCGTCGCCGTGGTGCTCGATCCCAACCCGGCCGAGGTTGCTGCGGCCCATCTGGTGGCCATCACCGAGTTGTCGCGTCCGGGCGTGCCGCGCTTTGTGCGCATCCCCGAGAGCGACCGCCCGGTGATCCAGTTCCCGCTGCTGGGCAGCCTGATCCACGCCCCGACCGGAGCCGTGCTCTACCAATTCCGCGACCTCGTGGTGTCGGGAGTGACGACGAGGGTCGCCGATCTGGAATCACCGGTGTGGGCCTGGCGCTGATCGATCCGCGGACCACCCCGTGGATCTCGGGCGCCGGGGATCCACGGCACCGTGGATCTCAGGCACCGTGGATGCAGAATCAGAGACGGCGCAGCACCGTGACGACCTTGCCGAAGATCGTGACCTCCTCGGCCGGGTAGACGAGGTCGTCGAGACGGGCGTTGGCCGGCTTGAGCACGATCGACGAGCCGCGCCGGGCGAAGGTCTTCACCGTGGCCTCCTCCCCGGGAATGCCGGCCACGACGATGTCGCCGGCCTGGGCCGTGGGCTGGTGGCGGACCACGACGTAGTCGCCGTCGAGGATGCCGGCGTCGATCATCGAATCGCCCCTCACCTTGAGCATGAACAGATCGCCGGACCCCGTGAAGTCCTCGGGGAGCGGGAGGACCTCCTCGACGTTCTCGGCGGCCAGCACGCCGGTCCCGGCGGCGACGCTCCCGACGAGCGGGACGTGGCGGGTGGGGCGCCGCTCGAGCTGGGCCCCCGATGCCGACTCGTAGTGCACCTCGATGGCGCGGGGCTTGGTGGGATCACGGCGGAGAAAGCCCTTGTCCTGCAGCGAAGCCAGGTGGGCGTGGACGGTGGACGTGGAGGTGAGGCCGACGGCCTGACCGATCTCGCGCACGCTCGGCGGGAATCCTCGCTGGCGGACCTCGGCATCGATGAACTCGAGGATCTGGCGCTGACGGGACGTGAGGTCGGTCATCGGGGGCCTCTCGGATCGACCCGGCTGAACCGGGTGCGGGTGCATGTGGTTGCGCTCTCCGCCGTGCGCTGTGGCCGTGCGCTGTGGCAGTGCGCTGTGGGCGTGCAGGGTGGGTCCGTGTGCGGCTGGGGGGACCGTACCACGATCATGCGTTCGGGGCAAACATTTGTTCGTTCTGGCCTTGACAGCGAACGCTCGTTCGTGATGTGATCCGATCGAACAGTCGTTCGGTTGATTCGCGCAGGGCCCGGGTCGAGGCCGGGCCGCTCGGAGCGCCGCCCGGCTACCGGAGGGTGTCCCGCCACCATCGGGCGCCCTCCGACCCCACGCCCCCAACGGAGATCGTCATGTCGAGCGTCACGAACCCCACATCCGCGTTCCAGGTCGGCCATGCTCCAGGCCGGGACCGCTCGCGTCAGACGAGCTCCGCACGTCGGGCCTGGCTCCCCACCGGCGAGGCCGGGGCCGACGCCTGGCTCCCCGAGCCGCTGATCCTGCGGGCCTCAGCGCTGCATGGAGGGATCCAGCCCGAGCGGGGCCGGCCCGTTCCTGCTCGATCGGGCCCGACTCAGGGACGCCCGCGAGGGTCTCGCGGGGGCTGCCCACCTGTCGGCGTGGCACGTCCGCTTCCGCTCGGCTGGTCGAGTCGTGATGCCCGGACGGTCGCTCGCGCCCGGCGGTGCATCGTGTTGGCCTTCGTGGTGCTCGTGGTCACCACCATCCCGGCCCTGGTCGACGGCTTCGCAGGTGGCCATCGGGTCGGGGCAGACCGCAGCGCGACGCCCGAGCCCGTGGCTGCGGTCGTGCACTACGTCGAGCCCGGCGACACCCTGTGGTCGATCGCCCGCCGGATCGAGCCCGACGGTGAGGTTCGGGGCATCGTCGACGCCCTCTCGCGAGCCCGACGGGGCCTCCCGCTGCAACCCGGAGAGGCCATTCGATGGCCGGTCACGCCGGAGGTCTGACGGGGCGCTGCCGAGTTTTCTTTTCGGTGCGCGGGCCGGGGGGTCCTACGGTACCGCCCGTGCGTTGTCCCTACTGCGAGGCTGTCGAGACCAAGGTGGTCGACTCGCGCCTCACCGACGGTGGAGCCGCTATTCGCCGCCGGCGCGAGTGTCTCCACTGCGAGTTGCGATTCACGACGTTCGAGCGCACCGAGGACGGCGGGGTCTTCGTGCTCAAGCGATCAGGGGGGCGCGAGGCGTTCCTGCGGGAGAAACTCCTGTCGGGACTTCGGCGAGCGGCCAAGAATCGCCCGCTCGATCCCGCCGCGCTGGAGGCGGTGGCGACATCGGTCGAGGACCACGTCCGGAACCGGGGGCCCGTCGTGCCCTCCGACGAGATCGGTCGGGCCGTCCTCGAGCGGCTGCGTGACCTCGACGAGGTCACCTATCTCCGTTTCGCGTCGGTGTACATGGGGTTCGAGGACGCCACCGACTTCGCCCGGGAGGCCGGGCTCCTCCAGAAGGCGACGGCCCCCAAGGAGCGACCGCGTCGCAGTTGAGAGCTTGGGGTCACGAGATCGGCGTACCACCGTCGGCCATCAGAGAGCCAGGCGACGGCGATGGATCGTGGCCTTTCGGGGGTCCTTCGGGGGGAGTGACGAGAAGGACCAGAAAATTCCGGTCTTGTCGTTGACAGGAAGCGAATCTCAGTGTTGTAATTTACCCCTGATCTCGCGGTCCGATAGCTCCAACCCACAAGATGTAGTGGGTAGCAGGGAAAATCGGCATCCGGATGCGTCTTGCCGGCAGCGTTCGATCGAGCAGCACCGACAGCACAACGCAAGGTGACGACATCGTGACTCTCGCACGGTGATCATCAGGCGGCGGCACGTTCACTCCACGAGACGTTGAAGGGAAACGCACCACCATGGCCATGGCACCTGAGCAGATCGGGATCGGAATTCGTCGGTGGTTCACCCGCAAGGGTGTTCACCCGTACGACACTGTCGCTTGGGAGATCCGCGACGCCCGGATCCCCAACCATCGAGACGGCACCGATGCGTTCTTCCAACCGGGTGTCGAGTTCCCGGTCACGTGGTCGCAGAACGCCACCAACATCGTCGCCCAGAAGTACTTCCGGGGGACCCTGGGTTCCCCGGATCGTGAGTGGTCGCTGCGCCAGGTCATCGACCGGGTGGCCGACACCATCACCGGATGGGGCATGCGCGACGGGTACTTCGTCGACCACGCCGAGTCCGAGGCCTTCTGCGACGATCTGAAGTACCTCTTGGTGCTCCAGTTCGCGGCGTTCAACTCGCCGGTCTGGTTCAACATCGGCGTCCGAGGGGTACCCCAGCAGGCCAGCGCCTGCTTCATCCTCGCCGTCGACGACACCATGTCGTCCATCCTCAACTGGTACGTCGAGGAAGGCACGATCTTCAAGGGAGGCTCGGGTTCGGGGATCAACCTCTCGAACATCCGGTCGTCGCACGAGCGTCTCGCCGGTGGGGGTACTGCGAGCGGGCCGGTCAGCTTCATGCGCGGAGCCGATGCCTCGGCGGGCACGATCAAGTCGGGGGGCAAGACGCGCAGGGCGGCCAAGATGGTGATCCTCAACGCCGACCATCCCGACGTCGAGGACTTCATCTGGTGCAAGTCGGTCGAGGAGCGCAAGGCCCGAGCGTTGGCCGACGCCGGCTTCGACATGGACCTCGACGGACGCGACTCGCATTCGGTCCAGTACCAGAACGCCAACAACTCCGTCCGGGTGACCGACGAGTTCATGCAGGCCGTGGTCGAAGACCGAGAGTGGGAGTTCAAGGCCGTCAAGACGGGGGAGACGGTGCGTACCGTTCGTGCCCGCGACCTGATGCGCCAGATCGCCCAGGCCTCTTGGGACTGCGCCGATCCGGGGATGCAGTTCGACACCACCATCAACCGGTGGCACACGGCGAAGAACACCGCCCGGATCAACGCGTCGAACCCGTGCTCGGAGTACATGCACATCGACAACTCGGCGTGCAACCTCGCATCGCTCAACCTCATGAAGTTCGTGGGCGACGACGGTTCCTTCGACGTTGACGGGTACCGGCGTGCTGTCGAGATCATGTTCACGGGCCAGGAGATTCTCGTCGGCAACGCCGACTACCCGACCGAGCGCATCGGCGAGAACAGCCGGCGTTTCCGCCAGCTCGGACTGGGCTACGCCAACCTCGGCGCGCTGCTCATGGCCCAGGGCCTGCCGTACGATTCCGAGGGCGGTCGAGCCTGGGCGGCCTCGCTCACGGCGCTCATGACCGGGCACGCGTACGCGGTGTCGGCCCGGACCGCGGGGCGGATGGGCCCCCACGCCGGCTACGAGGACAACAAGGAGCCCATGCTCGACGTGTTGCGCATGCACCGCGCCGCCGTCGCTCGCATCGACGAGGAGTTGGTCCCGCCCGAGCTGCTCGGCGCTGCGCAGCAGGCATGGGACGAAGCCGTCGACGTCGCCGAGATCAACGGGGTTCGCAACTCGCAAGCCACGGTGCTCGCGCCCACGGGAACCATCGGCCTGATGATGGACTGCGACACCACCGGTATCGAGCCCGACCTGGCGCTGACCAAGGCCAAGAAGCTCGTCGGCGGCGGCACGATGTTCATCGTCAACACCACGGTGCACCGTGCGCTGCGCCGCCTCGGGTACTCCGAGGGTGAGGCCTCGGCGATCGTCGACTACGTCAATGTGAACAAGACGATCATCGGTGCGCCGCTGCTCCGGCCGTCCGACCTGCCGGTGTTCGCCTGCGCGATGGGCGACAACACCATCCACTACATGGGTCATGTGAAGATGATGGCCGCGGTGCAGCCGTTCATCTCGGGTGCCATCTCCAAGACCGTCAACCTTCCCGAGGACGCGACGGTCGAAGACGTCGAGGATCTGCTCGTCGAGGGTTGGCGGCTGGGCTTGAAGGCCATCGCGCTCTATCGCGACAACTGCAAGGTGGGTCAGCCTCTCTCGACCCAGAAGAAGGCCGGCGAGAGCTCCGACGGCTCAGC
>JANLSK010000073.1:0-12650 GCA_031362415.1 Actinomycetes bacterium
GCATCGGCCGGCGCTCCCTCAGTTGCAGGGTCCAGCTGAACGCCACAGGGTTAACACATCGTAAATGCCGGCGCCGGCCTACCTGGAGAAGACCAACGCCACCACGATCCACGCGGCGTTGCGTCTCGACTCCAACGTCGCCGCGTTCGACATGGGTGGCGCGGTCCGCTCGGGTGTCGGTGCCCTCGTCGCCGCCGTACGGTCACGCGACACGGTGCTGGTCGTCGCCAGCGACATCAGGGGAGGCTTGCCCACCAGCGCCGACGAGCAGGCGACGGGTGACAGCGCGGCAGCCCTCCTCATCGGCGACGACGGCGCAGCCGGCGACGCATCGGGCGGCGCAGGCGGCGCCGTGATCGCCGAGTACCTCGGTGGCGCCAGCATCAGCGAGGAGTTCATCGACCGCTGGAAGCTCCCCGGCGACGATCGCTCCAAGGCCTGGGAGGAGAAGTTCGGCGAGACCAAGTACCTGCCGCTCGGCGATCAGGCCTGGAACGCCGCTCTGAAGAACGCTGGTGTCGAAGCCGATCAGGTGGCCCGGCTCATCGTGACCGGCCCGCACACTCGTGCGGTCAGGGCGCTGGCGGGTCGACTGTCGATGGGAACCAAGAACGCCAAGGACTCCGTGGTCGACGATCTCGCCGGATCGGTCGGCCAGACGGGCACCGCCCATCCCGGGCTGTTGCTCAGCGCGACGCTCGAAGCGGCCGAGGCGGGGCAGGTGATCGCGTTGGTGTCGGCCGTCGACGGCGTCGACGTGCTGCTGTTCAGGGTCACCGACGCCATCGCCGGCTATCGGGCCGCCCGTCCGGTTGCCGCGCAGATCGCCAACGCCGCTGATCTTCCGTACGGCAAGTACCTCTCGTGGCGCGACGTCGTGAAGCTCGAGCCGCCCCGGCGCCCCGAGCCCGACCGCATCTCGGCGTCCGTCGCCAGTCGCAACGACGACTGGAAGTTGGCTTTCGTCGCCTCGCGCGACCGGTCGAGCGGGGCGCTGCACATGCCGCCAGCCCGGGTGTCTCGTGACGGCGGCGCCATCGACGACATGGAGGACGCCCCCATGTCGGAAGTGATCGGCACGGTGGCCGCGTTCACGATCGACCGCATCGCCTACTCGCCGAGCCCGCCCATCGTGTTCGCGGTGGTCGACTTCGACGGCGGCGGACGGCTCCCGGTTGAGCTGTGCGACGTCGATGCGGCATCGGTGAAAGTCGGCGACCGGGTCGAGATGACCTTCCGCCGCCTCTTCACCGCCGATGGCATCCACAACTACTTCTGGAAGGCCCGTCCCGCCAGGTAGCGGACGGCATACACGCCCCCCGGGTCACAGGCACCCGAGAGTCAGACACGGAGGACCCATGGCATCGCACGGGATCAAGGACCAGGTCGCCATCATCGGGATGGGCTGCACCCCCTTCATCGAGCACTGGGACAAGGGTGCCGACGAGCTGCTGGTCGACTCGGCCACCGAGGCCTTCGCCGACGCCGGTGTCGTCAAGGCCGACGTCGACGCCTATTGGCTGGGGACGGCGATGTCGGGCATGAGTGGGATGGCGTTGTCGCGACCGCTGCAGCTCGACAACAAGCCGGTCACCCGCATCGAGAACTTCTGCGCCACGGGGGCCGAGTCGTTGCGCAACGCGGCCTACGCCGTGGCCAGTGGGGCCTACGACCTGGCCATGGCCATCGGCGTCGAGAAGGTGAAGGACAGCGGCTACCAAGGCCTCGTGGGTGCCGGCAAGACCCCCACCGACGGCACCGGTCGCACGCTCACCGCGGCGGCCATGTTCGCCATGTGCGCCCCGGCCTACGGCGCCAAGTACGGCGTGTCCGAGGAGCAGATGCGCGAGGTGCTGGCCCGCATCTCGTGGAAGAACCACTACAACGGGGCCCGCAACCCTCGAGCCCAGTTCCGCAAGGAAGTGAGCATGGAGACCATCTCCAACGCTCCGCTCATGGCTGGCGGGCTCGGCGTCTTCGACTGCTCAGGAGTGGCCGACGGGTCCGCGGCGGCGATCATCTGCCGGGCCGAAGACGCCCACAAGTACACCGACTCGCCGATGTACATCAAGGCGTTGGCCTTCGTGGCCGGCAACTGCTCGGGCAACGCCGACCCCGGCTACGACTACACCTGGTTCCCCGAGATCCGAGCCTCAGCGGTCGACGCCTACGCCCAGGCCGGCGTCACCGACCCCCGGGGCGAGATCGCCATGGCCGAGGTGCACGACTGCTTCACCCCGGCCGAGCTGCTCATCATGGAAGACCTGGGCTTCGCCGAGCGGGGCACGGCCTGGAAGGAAGAGCTCGCGGGCACGTTCGACCTCAAGGGCGAGCTGCCCGTCAACCCCGACGGCGGCCTCAAGTCGTTCGGCCATCCCGTGGGCGCCTCGGGCCTGCGCATGGTGTTCGAGGCCTGGCTTCAGATGCGGGGCAAAGCCCCCGAGCAGCGCCGCATCGAGACCACGAAGAAGCTCGCCCTCACCCACAACCTCGGCGGCTACCCCGGCGAGATGGTCAGCTTTTGCGGTATCTACGGCACCGAGTTGGGCTGATCGCACGACACACCTCCCAACTGTCAGCGTGGGTACCCGTATCCGGATACCCACGCTGACAGTTGCGGGCGTAGTGGGGCGCGGCAACGCCTCACGGCGCCAGCGCACCCACGGGGATCACGCCGACACCGTCGTTGCGCATGTAGCCGAAGCCCGTGGCCGTGATGACAGCCAGGACGGCGGGCTCACCGGAGATCGAGGTGTCGACGCGCTGGGCGAATCGCGTCAGGGTCTCCGCCGCCTGCTCGATCGCCTGGTCGCCGCCGAGCTTGACCTCGAAGGCCCCCCATCGGCCGTCGGCCAGCTCGACGATGATGTCGATCTCGAGACCGGTGTTGTCGCGATAGTGCAGGACCCGTCCATCTGCGGCCTGGGCGTAGACGCGCAGGTCTCGAACGACGAGCGACTCGAAGAGCAGCCCCAGCAGGTTCAGATCGGCAAGAAGTCGTTGGGGCGTGGCGCGAAGTGCGCCGGCTGCCAACGACGGATCGACGAAGTGCCGCTTGGCTGATCGCCGGAGTATCGACCGCGACCGAAGATGAGGAGCCCATGCGGGCTGCTCCTCGATCACCATGAGCCTTTCGAGGGCATCGAGGTACCCGCTCACGGTGTCGTCCTTCAAGGGGCCATCGGGACCACCGGCGTCGAGTGCGAGCGTCGTCGTGGCAACTTCGGTGGCGACATTGCGAGCGAGCGATCGCAATACTCGCTCGACGCGCACAGGGTCGCGAGCGACCCCGTCGACTCGGCGGATGTCGATGCGGCAGACCTCGTCGAGATACCCACGAATCACCTGCTGCGCCTGTGGAACCGTCTTCGTCAGGTTGACCGGCCAGCCTCCCGTGACGATGCGGTCGACCAGCGCCGTGAATGACAGCTTCGGGCTCGGTGACCTGACCCCCTCGCCCTCGAGCGCACCGCTCAACGAGACAGTGCCGATCGAGTGACCGGTCTCGTACAGCGACATCGGCCGCATCCTGAGGCGTACCAGGCGACCAGCCCCGGAGTGCCTGGTGATGTCGTCGGCTGGGTTCGCCGAGCCCGTCAGGATGAACTGGCCCGGCGCGCCTCGATCGTCGACCGCCCTGCGGATGTGGTTCCACACTGCCGGTTCGACCTGCCACTCGTCGATCAGACGTGGGACGTCGCCACTCAGGACCAGCGCCGGGTCGAGGGCGATGGCGCGACGAGCGTTGTCGTCGACATCGAGCAGTACCTCGCTCGCGGCGTGCTGTCTCGCTGTTGCGGTCTTGCCCACGGCCTTGGGACCTTCGATGACCACCGCACCCGCTGACATCAGGCGGTCCCGCAACTCGTGGTCGACGACACGGTCCCAGTACGCCACTCGAAGCACCTTCCCTGAAAAGCACGGCAACGCTCGACGGCTCCCCGCCGAACGCCAACGGGAATACTACAAGAATCTTGGCGGAGATATTACGAGCACTTCAGCGGGGATATTGTAAGACAATCAACGGGGAGACAGGAGTACAGCCCGAAGTCGACTGAGGCACCGGCGAATCGCGACCGCGGCGATCAGGCAGTCGACGATGCTGCGGACCGCGATGCCCTGTCTCCGGCACGTGAAGGAGATCGTGCTGCCATGGGCGAAGTCGGGTCCCGAACAGGCTCCCTCCATCGCCAAGGCCTCCTCCAGGGTCATGGGCTCGGTCGCGACCCATCGCAGCGCGAAATTGACGGCGTCCTTCTTGGTCGAGAGCCCAAACCGGCGCATGACCTCGCCACACGCATCGTCGTCGACCTCGATGTTCGTTCGGGTCATGCTCATGTGTATGAGGATGCACCACGCTCGGGCGAGCACCCGGCGGCACTGGATCGGCAACGCGGGACGGGCCAGGGAGTTCCCCGAGGATTCGGGCCTGGGCGCTAGGTTCGGGCCATGAAACTCGGAGACATCGCCAACGCCGACGCCATCAAGTACGGCAAGCCCCTGCAGGGTGTGCGCATCCTCGCCGTCGAGCAGATGCAGGCCCTGCCCTTCGGAACCCAGTTGCTGGCGCGGCTCGGGGCCGACGTGGTGAAGGTCGAGCATCCCGTCGACGGAGAGTCGGGGCGGGGCTCGACCCCGTACATGACCGATCCCGAGGGCCGCATCTGCGGCGCCACCTTCTTGCGCAACAACTTGAACAAGCGCAGCCTGGGCATCGATCTCAAGCACCCCAAGGGCAAGGAGCTGTTGCTCTCGCTCGTGCCCCACTACGACATCGTGTGCGAGAACTTCAAGGCCGGCACCATGGACCGGCTGGGCCTCGGTTACGACGTGATCTCGAAGATCAGCCCGCGCACCATCTACATGTCGGTCAACGGCTTCGGGGCCCAGCCGTCGCCCTACGACAAGTGGCCCGCGTACGCAGGAATCGCCGAGGCCATGTCAGGGGCCTACGACTGGAAGCAGATGCCGGGCGAGCCGCCGAACGTGAACCCCATGGGGGGCTTGGGCGACATCGGCTCGTCGGTCTTCGGGGTCATCGGCATCCTCGCGGCGTTGCGTCATCGCGACATCACCGGCGAGGGCCAACGTGTCGACGTGAGCATGTTCGACGCCATGGTGGCCTTCACCGACATCGTCACGCAGATGTGGTCGATGGGCGCCCGCACCAAGGGCCCGCCGGCCATCATCATCGACGGGTTCGAGGCCGGCGACGGCTGGTTCATCATGCAGGTCGGCCGCGAGCACCAGTTCAAGCGGCTGTGCGAGGTGCTCGGCACCGAGAGCTGGCTCACCGACGAGCGCTTCGCGACACGCCAAGGCTGGCGCGAGCACCTCGACACGGTGATCCGTCCGGCGGTCGAGAAGTGGGCATCGGCCATGACGAAGGTGGAGGCGTGTGACGCCCTGGCCAACGCTGGCATCGCCGCCGGGCCGTGCTTCACCGCCGAGGAGGTCATCAACGACGAGCACGTCGCCAACCGCAACATGCTCGTGGCCATGGACCGCGTCGACGGTGTCGACGAGCCCATCCTCATTCCGGGCAACCCGGTGAAGCTCTCGAAGATGGCCGAGGGTCCTGAAACCCGAGTGCCCTGGGTGGGCGAGCACACCGCCGAGATCCTGGCCGCCGACCTGGGCCTGTCGGCCGAGGCCATCGCCGCGCTCCGGGCCGACGGGGTGGTGAACTGACCCGCTGAAAGCCCGCACAGGGCCGGCTCAGACAGGCAAGGGCGCCGAGGGGGGGGCCGGAGCCGCGAGCGTCCGGTCAGCCGGTGACGGGCACCGTGGCGGCATCAATGAACGCCGTGACGACCGCCGTCGCGCCGCCGTCGACGAGCAGGTCGACCCCGGTGATGAACGATGCGCCGTCGGAGCAGAGGAACTCGACGACCTTGGCGATCTCGTCGGCCGTCCCCATGCGCCCCTTGCCCCCCGATCCCGGCGTGCACAGCGGCGTCACTTCGACCATCTGCGCCATCAAGACCTGCTTCGAGTATTCCTGCTGGCCCATCGGCGTGTCGATGATCCCCGGTGACAGCGACACCACTCGCGCCCCACGGGCGCCCCACGATGGCGCGAGGCCCACGGCCAGACGGTGCACGCCGCGCTTGGACCATCCGTAGCCGTTGGTCTCGACCACGCCACCGCTCGCAGCCTCCAGGCGAGCCCAGAAGTCGCCGGCGAGCGAGTCCTTGAGCACCGCCTCGATCGCCGCACTCGCCGGGCTCGCCGGCCCGAGGAGATGCCCGGCCTGTGACGCGATGAGCACGGCGGCCGTCGCCTCGGTCACGAGCGGATCGACGGCTTCGAGGAGGGCCGCGGTGGCAACGAGGTTCACGTCGATGATGCGCCGCCAGTCGGCCATGGTGGGCGAAAGACCGGCCGCCAGCGCCACGCCACCGAGGGGGAGCTCGGCGGCCCGCAGCGCTTCGAGCACCGCCTGCCGAGTGGCGTCGTCGGTGAGGTCGCCCACGACCGAGCGCACGTCGGCTCCCGAGGCGCGCAGGCCGTCGACCGTCGACGCCAGCACGTCGGCTCGGGCATCGACCGCAACGACCGGCCCGGAGGCTGAGAACCGTCGCACGATCGCCGCGCCCATGCCGCGCGCCGCGCCCGTCACCAGATGCACTCGTGTCGTCGCCATGACTCCGCTCCTCTATGAATCGGTCAGATATTGTCAGAACGGGCTGGGCAGACGGCCCATGGGGACCTCGATCACCGTGGGGAGGCCTCCCGGTGCGGCAGCGTCGGCGATGGCTTCACCAAGGAGCGGCTCGAGCTCGTCGATGCCGGCGACCTTCTCTCCCCGGGCGCCGAACGAGCGGGCGAACGCCGCGAAGTCGGGGTTGCGCAACGCGGTCCCGAGCTCGCGCCCCTGGTACTTCTCGCGCTGGTCGCGATTGGAGTTCCCGTAGGCGTCGTCGTTGAAGATCACGGTGACGGTGTTGATGCCGTACTGGACGGCCGTCGCCAACTCGGTCGCCGCGAACAGGAACCCACCGTCGCCGCTGATGGCCACCACCGGCCGCTCGGGTACGGCCACCTTGGCCCCGATGGCGGTGGGGAACGCGAAGCCCAGCGTCCCCATGTACGACGACGCCAGGTAGGTGCGAGGCTCGTACACCGGGAAGTGCATGTGGCACATGTATCCGATGGTCGTGGTGCACGGGACGACCACAGCGTCATCGGGGATGGCCCGGCGCAGCGCCTCAACCATGGACGCGGCTGGTCCGATGGCCCGAAGCTGCTCGCCCACCGAGGCCCGAATGGCTTGCGTCTCGGCGGTACGTGACGGCCGACGCTGTGCGCCCGCACCTCCGCCAGCACCTCCTCTTGCGCCCGCGCCGCCACCGGTGACCAGCGCGTCGAGCGCGACGAGCAGCGCCTGGGTGCCGGCGCCGGCGTGGGCCACGATCCCCACGGCCACCGTGGCGTGCTTGCCGATCTGGGTCGCGTCGGCGTCGAGATGCACGATCTGCTGGTGCGGCGCCGTTGCGAAGCCTTGGAAGCGGGTGCCGATGGCCAGGATCACGTCGGCGTCGTCGATGACGGGGCGCAGGCGGCGGTTGACCCACATCGTGCCCACCGACAACGGATGCCGATCGTCGATGGCACCCTTGCCTTCCCGGGTGGTGATCACCGGGGCTTGCAGCAGCTCGGCGATCGCGGTGAGCGCAGCCGATGCGCCCCCGAGCATCGCTCCCCCGCCGGCCACGATGAGCGGACGGGCGGCGCCGGCCAGCAACGTCGCTGCCGCGGCAAGGTGCTCGGGATCGCCGGCCGACGGTTCGATGGGCTCGGGGTCGAGCAGGGTGATGTCGGCCTCGTCGATGAGCGTCTCGGGGGGGATCTCCACGTGAACGGGCCGAGGTCGTCCCGTGGCCATCTGCCGGAACGCCTCGCGCACTGCGGCGGGGATGGCCGCCGGGTCGAGCACCAGCTCGGCCCATTTCGTGATGGGGCGCACGATGTCGAGCTGGCCGTTGATGTCGTGCAGGCCCTCCAGATCGCGGTCGATGGCCGAGCGGGCCACCTGCCCGGCGATCTGGAAGACGGGCGACGAGGTCGCGTAGGCCGTCGCCAGCCCGGTGGCCGCGTTGTACACGCCGATGCCGGGCACGACCATCGACACACCCGGTTGGCCGCCGGCTCGCGCGTACCCGTCGGCCAGGTAGGTGGTGCCTTGTTCGTGCCGGGTCGTGATGTAGCGGATCTCGGGCACGTCGTAGAGCGCGTCGAGCGCGGCCATGAGCTGATCGCCGGGCAGGCCGAACAACACGCGCACCCCCTCGCGGTGCAGCTGTCGAGCGAGGGCGTCGGCCCCCCGCATGATGGTCACGGCACGCTCCCGGTGTCGAAGAACTTCTCGGCTGGGATCATCGCACCATTCGGGTGGGAGCGGGCGACCCGAGCGCCAGCGGCGGCGACGGGAATGCATCAGGATGGGGCATGGCCACAACTCCTAAAACGCCGCTCGTCGCCGGCTTCTTGTACCCGCCGCAGGTCGACGTCGACCGTTTCCTCTCCCGTGTGGGCCCTTCGGGGGCGGCCACCGCCCGCCCGATCGAGGTGGTGCGGGGCTTCTACTTCGAAGACCATGGGCTGCGCACGACCAAGGCCTCCGAGCGCGACCCCGACCGTCTGCGCCCGCACGAGCCCGAGCTCACGCCCGAGACCAGGGACGTGCTCGCCCAATCGGAGGTGCTGCTCGCCCTCGACGTTCCCTGCGACCTCCGCACGCTCGCCCCGAATCTGCGTTGGATCCAGGCCGTCGGCGCCGGCACGAACCAGTTCGACATGGACGCGCTCGGGAAGATGGGCGTGCGGCTCACGTCCTCGGCCGGTGTCGGGGCTCCGCCCATCGCCGAGTTCGTGATGGGGCGCATCCTCGAGGTGTGGAAGGACATCCGCGCCTTGGAGGAGCTGCAGCGGGCCCGGCGTTGGGAGTTCACCCAGGGCCGGCTCCTCATGGGCTCCACCATCGGCATCGTGGGGCTCGGAGCCATCGGCAGCGAGATCGCCAAGCGGGCCAAGGCCTTCGGGATGCACGTGCTCGCCATACGACGCTCGCACCGGCCGGGGATGACGGCCGACAATGTTGACGAGCTGTTCGGGCCCGGGCCCGACGGCCTCGGCGAGCTGCTCCGGCGCTGCGACGTAATCGTGCTGTCGGCACCGGCCACGGCCGAGACCACCGACCTCATCGGCGTCGCCGAGTTGAACGCCATGAAACCCGGTGCCGTGCTGGTGAACGTGGCCCGGGGCCCCCTCGTCGACGAAGCTGCTCTCATCGCTGCTTTGGTGGACGGCCATCTCGGCGCGGCCATCCTCGACGTCACCCGCACCGAGCCGCTCCCGTCCGACGACCCACTCTGGGACGCCCCCCGCCTGTACCTGAGCCCCCACTGCTCCACATCACAGGACGGCTACAACGACCGTCTCCTCGACCTCTACGCCGACAACCTCACGAAGTACCTCGCCAGCGAGCCCCTCAAGAACCTCGTCACCTGAGCTTCCATGGCGTACCTGAAGGCCCCACCTCGGCGGGGTCGTGCGCTCGACCGTGGCCGAGAGCTCGTCGTCCGCGGAGGTCTTCAGCGCCCGGCGCAGGCTCGACAGTCTCCGTCCCTCGGGCAGCAACCCGGCGAAGAAGGGGGACGGCTCCGGCCTGCGTGCGGACGGACCGGTCGGTCAACGGCAGCGTCGTAGCCACCGCGGTCGGGACCGCCGCCGCCGACTCGAGGTACTCGGCGTGATACGAGAACTCAAACGCCTTCGAGGTGACATCTCAGCACGGCTGCGAGGCGACCCGCCTTGTACACGTCGGCCTGGTCGACGCGTCGTAGCGATTCCAGCGGCGTGGTCGTCGCGGGGGTCATGGCCGTCGAGGCTGCGCCAACAGCTCGAGGCCCAACGCGTCGAGCACGGCGAGCACCTTGTCGAACCGAACGGTGGGCTTTCCGACTTCGAGAGCCCGGACGAAACGCGTCGAGCAACCGGCCAAGCCGGCCAGGCTGTCCTGGGTGAGTCGCAACGACTTGCGGCGATCTCGGACCTGCTGGCCGAGCGAGGCGTGGAGCACTGGCATCAGATCCCCGTCGCGAAGGGGCACGATCATGCCCCTTCGAGAGAGGATACAGGCATTGATCAGGGCGCTGTGCCCCTTCCAGCACGATCGTGCCGCTCGGGGTCTTCGCGAAACTCGAATCGAGGCCGCCAACAACGAGTCCCCAGCAATCGGCCGATCATTCCTATGTCACGATGTCTACTCCGACGAGCGGGATCGAGATCGGGATCGGCATGTGCCCCCGGGAGAGCCCGGTGGAGCCGTTCACTTCGGGGCGGCGGTGCGCAGACCGAGCTGTGTCGCGGCGGCAAGCATGCGCTCGTCGTAGGTGACGATCTGGCCGAGGTCGCTTCCGAGTTGCTGGGCCGTCACCAGATGGACGGCGTCCAATGAACGAAGGTCCGCTGGTCGCAGCACCGCAGCGGCGTTGAGGATTCGATCGTTCACCCGAACAAGCTCCACCCTCGCCAGCACAGCCCGGCCTCGAGCGAGGCCGTCGTCGCCTTCACCGAGCAACGCGCGCAGAACCTCCGTGCGCGCCAGCGCGCTCGACACCAGCGGCCGCTTGCGCTGGAGGTATCGGCGAAGTGCCTTCGACTCGGGTTCTTCGAATGCCAGCTTCACCAGCGCCGACGAATCGACGTAGGTCGCGAGCATCATCGCTCATGCTGGCGAAGTCGAGCAAGCACCGCCGATGGACGCTCAGGACCCCGCGCCGGTAGCGGTTCGGGAAGGCTGCCGAGGTCGGCGGACGCAGCCTCGACTTCCCCCGAGGCCCGTAGTCGTTCCAGCGGGGTGCCCTCGGGAAGCGGGCCGAGAAGCGCAACGGGACGGCCCCGGTCGGTGATCTCGATCGTCTCGCCGCGCTCGACGAGGCGCAGCAACTCACTCGCTCGCTGCCGAAGCTCCCGCACCCCAACACTCGTCATGTATTACTGATAGCACATTCACGGCGAGCCCACAACCACCGGCCTGAACGGTCGCCCAGCCACCGACATCCCCACCGGCTCGACCGGCCCCCGCTGCTGGTCTGGTCTGCTCAGGCCCGCCGGCCGACGAGCACGCCCTCCTCGTAGGCCCACACGACCTCGAATGTCGCGTCGGTGCCATCGAACAATCGACGATGACTGACAAGCCGACCGTCGGACACGGAGAATGGGGGTGTGCGGATCCATTGGTACAGCGATACTTTCTCACCCACGATCAGCGAGTTGTCGGTCCAAACGATCTGCCATGTTCCCGAGTGTCGACTGATGACTGCGACCGCTTCGAACGAATACACTAGAAAGTCCGGGGTTCCATCCCCCGTCACGTCGGCGACCTCGATGGGCTGACTGAGGTCGATCTCAAGTCGGGCCTGCTCAGCGTTGTCGAGCGACACCTCGGCGACGGTCGACCATCCCGATCGGCCCGCGGACACGATTCGGACCACAGCCGCGTGGTCCCGCCCTGAAGGCTCGGCCCCCGGCTGCTGTCGGGCCACGGCCGCGATCCAGGCACCCGGCCCGTCGGCCGCCACGCTCGAGCGGCTGACCACGTCAGCGACACCGGTAAGGTATCGAGCGAGGTCGGCCTCCCCAGGCAACTGAAGCGTATCATCCCCTCGCTCCCCGACAGTCGCGCCGCTGGTAGCAGACGGGGCCGGCAAGCTCGTTGCTGGGGTTGCCGCCGGGGTCGGGCCCTGAGCAGCAATCTCCGCGGTCGACTCGCTGGCAACACTGGTTGCCTGACTCTCACCACATGACGTGACGACCGTCAGCATTGCGAGCACGATGAGGGCGACGCCGCACAACCAACACCGACTGCGCTGGAATTCGATCGCCTTCATCCCCAGCCTCCCGTAGCTTTGAGTTCATTCCACGCTGCCAGCGGCCCATAAACGCCATACTTGGAATCGATACGTCGCATGGCCGTGTACTGCTACCAGGTTTGCTTCCCGAGGATCCAACACCCACTCAAATAGCAATTGAGACCACCAGGTGCCGGTCTAATATATGTATTGGGCCATAGAGATATCATTTGGTACATCCCATAAAAGGGTCCGGCAGCATCGGCGTAGCTGTAGTTGTCTTCACGACAGGCCATCAACGAGAGTGAGAGCGTTGGCGTGAAGGTGTCGCTCCACGTGTTCATGTACGGGTAGCTCGCGGCAAAGAAGTCGCCGGTAAACTGCAGCTCACCCAGCCACGTCGGAGGTTGGAGCGTCGACCAGTTGGCCTCACAGACCGCCACCGACTCAGCCGAAGCGGGCCGAGCAGTCAACCCGAAGCCCACGAGGGACATGGCAACAATCGCCATCATCCGGCGGGCGCCGGCTCTCGGTCGTCGGGATCCGAGTCGGCTGGCGAAGCTGGACATGGGCCCTCCCCTGGAGCACTGGGTGACTTGACCGTTCTCGCTACCAAACATACACCCCCCCCCAGTCGGATGTTAAGACATTCTTGGAGCACGGCGGCGCGCCCGAGGGGTGAGGCGGCGCGGGCGGGGCGGGGCTTAGGATTCCCGCACCACGGCGCTCGCTCGAGAGTTCCCGCGACTTCCCGGTCGAACCCTGCAGCCGACGATCTGAGGATGGGCCCAT